>CAYUYC010000039.1:0-16921 GCA_964448945.1 uncultured Burkholderiaceae bacterium | reverse complement strand
CTGGATCAGGGCGCCGCCGGGGCGGCAAAGGGCGCCAGCAACTCGATCAAGGCGCGGCGCAACTCGGACTGCCGCACCGGCTTTTCGAGATAGATCTCGATGCCCGCGGCGCGTGCGCGCGTGACTTCGCCCGGGTCGCCGATCGAGGTGAGCATCGCCATGTGCAGGCCGCGCAAACGCGGATCGAGCTGCACCGTCGCGGCAAGTTCCACGCCCGTCATGCCCGGCATGTTCATGTCCACGAACGCGGCATCGAAGGGCTGATTGCGCAGCACCGCCTCGCGCAGCCGCAGCAGCGCCGCGTAGCCGTCGGGCGCGACTTCGCATTCGACGCCCCAGGCACTCAGGGCTTCTTGCAGGATGCGCCGATTGGTCACGTTGTCTTCGACCACCAACACGCGCCGGCCCGAGACCTCGCGCACCGCGCGCACTTCGTCGGCCTCCTCGACCAGGGTCAACGGCAGTTCGACGGTGAACCTGGAACCCTTCCCGGGTTCGCTGACCACATGGATGCTGCCGCCCATCATGGTCACGAGCTGCTTGGAGATCGCAAGCCCAAGCCCGGTGCCGCCATAACGACGCGCGATGCCATGTGCATCCTGTTCGAACGCCTTGAACAGGCGGCCCAAGGTCTCGGCACTCATGCCGATGCCGGTATCGCTCACCGTGATGCGGATCGCGCGCCGTCCCGCGCGCTGGTCCAGCGCCGGCGGCTCTGCCTCGTCCGCGAGCCGTGCATCGATCACATTGGCCGGCGGCAGCGCAAACGATTCCAGCCGGACGCCGACCTCGCCGGTCTCGGTGAACTTGATCGAGTTGCCGACGAGATTGATCAACACCTGACGGATGCGGCCCGCATCGCCCAGCACCAGACTCGGGATGCCCGCCGTGATGTCCGAGATCAACTCGAGGTGCTTTTGATGCGCGCGCGGCGCGAGCAGTTCCACGGTGTCCTCGACCAGTTGCCGCGGATTGAATTGGAGTTGTTCGATCTGCAGCTTGCCGGCCTCGATCTTCGAAAAGTCGAGGATCTCGTTGATGATGTCGAGCAGCGCTTCGCCCGAGCGATAGACCGTCTCGGCAAACCGGCGTTGGCGCTCGTCGAGTTCGGTCGACAACAACAACTCGGTCATGCCGAGCACGCCGTTCATCGGCGTGCGGATTTCATGGCTCATGTTCGCGAGGAACTGGCTCTTGGCGCGGTTGGCGTTCTCGGCCGCTTCCTTGGCCGCGAGCAGTTCGTCGGCATGGCGCTGGCGCGCCGCGGCGTGCGACATCTGTTGCGCCACCACCGTCGCCATTTCGCGCAAGTTGGTGTCGGGCGTGACCACGCGATCGCAATAGAACTCGATGCAGGCAGTCAACTCGCCTGCAGCGCGGATCGGAATCACGAAGGCGCTGCGCAAGCCCACTGCGGCGGCGGCCTCGCGCCGCGACCAGTTCTCGATCGTCGATACGTCCTCGAACCAGACCGCTTCGCCGGCGGCGACCGCCGCCCCCAGGAAAGGATCTTCACCGGCGGTGTCGTGCTGGGCCTCGGTCGCTTCGATGAAGGCGCGGTAATGCAGATGGTCCTGGGCATACCAATGCGTGCTGCTGACGACTTGATCGCCCACGCGCCGCGTCTGGACCGCGCGGCCCAGGGGCCAGCCCAGCCACTGGCCGATGCGATCGAGCCCGTGGCGCAAGGCCTCGCCCGCGTCCTCGCATTCGTTGACCGATTCGGCCAACGATTCGAGCAGCCGCATCATCGCCACCTGGCGCTGCAACTCGATGCTGGTATGGATTTCTTCTTGATGCGCGCGCGCCAGCAAACGCGAATGCTCGACCAGCGTGTTCTGTTCCGCCGCGATCGCCTGGGCGAGCGCATCCAGCTCACTGCCACTGGGCGCGGGCGGCTGCACGCCCTGATAGCGCGCGGTTTCCGCACGCACCGATGCGCTCATCCGGCGCAAGGGCGCGACCAGCAAGACCCTTGCCGCATACCAGGCCGCCAGCACCAGCACCGTCAGTGCGATGCCGATCAGCACCAGGCCGGCGGTCATGGGTGTCGGGCGCTGGCCGCTCACTTCCACTTGCAATGCCGCGCCGTAGCGTTGCGCCACGTGCTGCGCATGCTGACCGGTGGCGGGCACCGTGGTGTCGTCGAGCGCAAAGCCGCCCAGGCGCGCATGCACCGCGTAATCGGGCACGCGCGCAACACGCAGCGCAGTCTGGTCGATCCGCATGCCGATCACGACGTCGACCGCATGGCCTGCTGCGTCGCGCACCGCGCGCCGCACTTCGAACACCGGCGGATGCACGCTCGCCCGCACGGTCGCCGTCGATTCGCCGTCGACGGCACCGGCGCGCGCAGCGTCGGTCGGCGGCAGCGGCGGCATTTCCGCCGCTGTCATGCGTGCGGGCGCGACCAGGGCCATCGCCTGTCCATCGCGCAGCAGCCAGACGTATTCGGCGCGCGCGGGCAAGGCCTCGACGCCGAAACGATCGATCCATTGTCTGGGGTCGAGCACGCCGGCCGGCGTCGGGCGCGCAGCACGATCGAGATCGGTCTTGGCCACCGCCGCGGCCATGCGCGCCGCATCGGCATCGAGCCCGGCGCGCAATGCCTCAAGGCCCGATTCGAGATCGGCCACCACGGACTGGGCGACTTGCGCAGCATCGCGTTCGGCCAGGCGCGACTGCGCCGCGGCCAGCAGGCCGCGATCGGCCAGCACTGCCGCCAAACCCACCGCGAGAAGCAGGCCGCCGTAAGTCACGGCCACGCTGCGATACCACCTCATGGATTCCCCTTACGTGCAGGGGCCTGCCTTTGGCACCTGTCCCAGGGGATTTCGGCAGAGGAACGCGAGAACTTGAGCGCTCAGCGTGGACGAATACCGGTACGAAACACCGCCAATGTCGCTTGTGCCCGCACGATGTCTCGTGCTAGCTCTTCGCTGGTGCGCCCTTGCGTCGCGGCCTGGGTATCGATCTGCGCGCGCGCGGCGATGCGCGTGAGGCCGAGTTGTTCGATGAGAATCGCGATCGCGCGCTCAATGGCTTCGGCCGCATCGACGCCGGACTCGGGCAGGGCCGCCGCGGTACGACGCAACAACTTGATCTCCTGCGCACGCGCCAGCGCCGCATGCACGGCCGGCACGATCTGCTTGAGTTCGAGCGGCTTGACCAGATACCCGAGCGCCCCTTGCGCGGTCGCCTCGCGCACGATGGCCGGATCGCCGAAGGCCGACAGGAACATGAAAGGCACGTCGGTGTGCTGGCGCAGATAGCGCGCGACATCCATGCCGCTCTTGCCGTTCATGCGCATGTCGAGCAAGGCCAGATCGGGATTGCGTTCGCGCGCCAGCAAGATCGCATCGTCGCCGTTGTCGGCCTCGGTCACTTCAAAGCCCGAATCGCGCAGGCCCTGGACCAGCGTGGCGAGCACGAGCCGGTCATCGTCGACGACCAGCAGATGTGCCCCGGCACTCATGCGCCATCCTCGCCCGGCGCATCGCTCGGGCCCAGCGAAAACGAGAAGCACGCGCCCTCGCCCACGCGCGATTCGGCCCAGATCGTGCCGCCATGGCGCGCGACGATGCGCTGCACGGTGGCCAGCCCGATGCCGGTGCCCGGATATTCGGTGGCCGAATGCAGGCGCTGGAACGGCATGAACAATCGATCGCGCAAACGCATGTCGAAGCCCACGCCGTTGTCGCGCACATAGAACACCGGGCGGCCATAGTCGAAGCGCGCGCCGACCTCGATCAGCGCAAACGGCCGCCCGCGCGTGAACTTCCAGGCGTTGCCGATGAGGTTTTCCATCAGCGCCTTCATCATCCCGGCATCGGCATAGGCCACGACGTCGCCGCGCACGGTGAGCTTGCCGTCGCGCTTGCCGTCGGTCGCAAGCAGATCGGCGCAGATCGATTTGGCCAGCGCGCCCAGATCCACGCGCTCGCGCCGCAACTCGCCGGCCACGGTGCGCGAGACGTTGAGCAGCCCTTCGCACATCGTTTGCATCGAATCGCACAAGGCGTCGATGCGGCCGACATAACCGCGGCCGGTTTCGTCGAGCTGGGCCGAGCAGTCTTCGGCGATCAGCCGCGCAAACCCCTGGATGCGCCGGATGGGCGCGCGCAGATCGTGCGACACCGCCCGCGTGAAGGTATCGAGTTCGCGCCGGATCGCGTCGAGCGCATCGGGCGCGGTACGCCGCGCGGCCACCCGCAGACACAGCGCCAGATGGCGCACCAGACGCGCGATCCAATGCGGCAGCGCGGCCGGATCGATCGCACGCTCGCCGATGTCGTAGGCGCCCACGAGCAAGGCCAGATCGCCATCGGACCGCGCCAGGCGCTGGGCCACGACATGGGTGGTGCCGAGCAGATGGGCCAGTCCTTCGCCGTCACCGCCAACCGCGGCCTCGACCACCGACATCGACGACGGCGATTGCGCGAGTTCGACGAACCGTGCATGCGTGGCGGCCTCGACGCGCGCCGGGACGGCCGCACCGAGCACGGCGACATCGAAACGGCGGCAGCCGGCCCGCAAGGCGGCCGCGCGCAAACGTTCGAGCAGTTCGGTAGCGCCGACGCCCTCGAGCGCGGCGTCGAGCAAGGCGGCTTCGAGCGTGCCGGCATCGAGGCTGTCGTGCGACGCAGGATTGCGCGCCGATGCCGCAGCAGTGATCGGATGGAGATCGCGAGGCAGGGATTCGGACATGCGCGGACACTACGGGTGGCATGCCCGCAGCGTCAAGGCCCCGGATACACGCGTTAGAGGTAATCGAACAGCGATTGCTTGCCGAGCTTGGAGTACACGCTCTGGCTGGCCTGATAGGCGAGCTGCGCCTGGGTCAGTTCGGCCGCGGCCTTGGCATAGTCCAGATCGACGATGGCCGAGCGACGGGACTGGATGTCGGTGTCCTGGCGCGTGTTCAGCGTCACCTGGCGTTCGAGTTCGGCCAGGGCGTTGCCGAATTCACCACGCGCCAGCAGTGCCTGGTCGGCCGATTGCACGAGGTTGGCGCCGGTACGCCGCAACACGTCGGCAAGCTGGGTGTTGCTGACCGTGCCGCCGGCATTGCCTTCGAGGGCGGCGATGGCGTCCTGCAAGGTCGAGAACGGATCAGTCGTCGTCGACGCGCCGAGCGTGAAGGTGTCGCCCGCATTGGGCGTGCCGGTGATGGTCATCGATACCACGGGCGAACCCGCGGCCGTCAACGGAATTTCGATCGCCGACGCCGAGGTGAAGGGTTGGCCGCTCACCACCGTGGTCCCGGTCGTGGTGTTGACCACGCTGTATTCCAGACCGCCCGCGCCGTTGGCGAAACTCACCTGGAAAGCGCTGCCGTCGTAGGCGGTGGCGTCGATCACGCGGCCGCCGTCGACGATGCCGCCGCCGGTGTTGGCCGCCGCGGAGGCGGTCTCGATGATGCCGTTGCCGCTTTGCACGCCCAGGAGCAGATCGCTGCCCGAGACATTGATCGGCATGGTCACGGTGGACGAGACCTGCAAGGCCTTGATGCCGGCGTCGCCGTAGTAATTGATGCCGGTCGCGTTCAACTCGAACGGCGCGGTCATGTCATTGAAGCCGGAGAACAGATACCGGCCCGATTGATCGCGCGTGTTGGCGAGGTTGACCAGTTCGCTGAGCTTGCTGCGCATCGAGGCGGCCAGCCCGCGCTTGTCGGATGCCGACAGCGCGCCGTTGCCGGCCTGGGTGACGAGTTCCTGCATCGAGGTGATCACATCGCCGATGTCGCCGACGACGGATTCGGTGAACTGCAAGGTGTTCTGGGCGTTGGTCTGGTTGCGCGCGAACTGGGTGTTGGCCCGCAAGGCCGAACCCAACTCCGATGCGCGCACCGCGCCGACCGGATCGTCGGCTGCCGAATTGAGTTTCTTGCCCGACGACATCTGGGTTTCGATCTTGTACAGATCGGACAGGTTCTTCGAGATCGACTGCGCGCCGACCTGATGCAAGGTATTGGTTGCGATGCGCATGATGTGCCCTAACCCATGATGTCGAGGATCGCGTTGAACACTTCGCCCGCGATCGCGATGGCCTTGGCCGCGGCCTGATAGGACTGTTGGTAGCGCAGCAGGTTGGCGGCCTCTTCGTCGAGGTTCACGCCCGAGACGCTTTGTTCCTGCGTCGTCACCTGGGTCAACAGCCGTTCGTTGGCGGTGGCCTCGATGTCCTTGGACGACGCAGCGTTTCCGATGCGCCCCATCAATTGCGAGTTCGCATCCGCGATCGTCTTGCCGTTGACCAGCGCGGTGTTGGCCAAAGCCGCCATCGCCCGCACATTGGTGTTGTCGCCGGTCGAATTGGACGGTGCGCTCAAGGCCGCCGCGGCGATCTTGTCCGGATCGGTGAACGCCAGCGCCAGGTTGGCCGCGCCTTCGCGCGTGGGCTGGATGATGAAGGTATCGCCCGCGGCCGGTGCCGTGCCGACGCCGATCGTCAGACCATCGATGGTCTGCGGCAGGGTGGCGAAATTGGTCTTCACGCCGTCGGACTGGCGCGTGAGCGTGTATTGCGTGCCGTCGTAGTCGAGTTGATAGTCCGACGCCTGCAGCGCGGTGGTATCGGCATAGCTGACGTTGATCGAGCCCGTCGATCCATCGAGCGCGAACGCCTTGGGCGACGCCAGCGTGAACAGGTTCGTGCCCTGCACGCCCTTGAGGTCCTGCCCGAGCGCTTGTTGCTTGTTGATCGCATCGCCAAAGGCCACCGCGATGCGGCCCAGTTCGTTGCGCGCGTCGGCGATGTCCGACTGCACCGACATCAAGCCGCCGATGGTGCCGCCCAGATCGATCGAGCCCTGGATCGTGCGGGCCACGTTGCCGGTGGATGCGCCTTGCGCGGCCAGGCGGAATTGATCGGGATCCGAGGTATCGCGTTGCACCACCAGCTTGATCGACTGGCCGGCGAGCACCAAGGCATCGCCCGAAGCGAGGAAGACATTCACGCGCCCATCGGGCTGCGCCACCGTGCTCACGCGCGTGAGTTCGGACAGATTGCGGATGAGCTGATCGCGCTGATCGAGCAGATCGTTGGGCGTCAAGCCGCTGCCGGTCTGCAAGGCGATCTGTTCGTTGAGCTTGCCGATCTCGGTCGCGTAGGAATTGATCTGGCTGGCCGCGGTCTGCAACCGGGTGCCGATCTCGCTGGACATCGACGTCAATTGACTGTCGAGGGTCTGGAAACGATTGACCAGGGATTGCGCGGCCGAGATCACCGATTGGCGCTCGGTCGTGCCCGAGGGCGAGGCCGACAAATCCTGCAGCGATGAAAAGAAACCGTCGACCGACGAACTCAGCGAGGTCTCGTCGCTGGTCATGTTGTCGGCGATGCGGTTGAGGTAATCCAGCGCGGTGCTCGATGCGGCCGAATCCGCCGTCGCCAGATGCGCTTGCGTGGTCAGGAAATCGCTCGCCACCCGCTGGATGTTGGTGACGTTCACGCCCTTGCCGGAAAAACCCGCGCCCGAGAACCCCGCCAGCGCTGCGGTCTGCACGATCTGCTGGCGCGAATAGCCCGGCGTGTTGACGTTGGCGATGTTGTGGCTGGTCGTTGCAAGGCCCAGATTGGCTGCGGCCAACCCGGTCTGAGCGATCGATAGAAGCGAACCCGACATGGCTTTACCCTCTCCTACGACTGTTTACGGCCTGCCAAGCGGCGACTTGAGCGGCGCACGACGAACTCGATTCCCGTGACGGATTTCACGTTGTGCGGCTCAAGGCAATGGTTTGGTTGATCACCCGGGTCAGCTTCTCGGCATAGCGCGGATCGGTGGCGTAACCGCCTTGCTGCAGGCCGGTCGCAAATCCCGCGGCGCTGGTCTGCTGCAATGCGGCCGCATAACGCGGCTTCTCGCCGATCAATTGCGCGTAATCGGCAAACGAATCGGCATACGAGTCATAGGCGCGAAAGCGCTCGACCTTCTTGACCGCGACGCCGTTGACGTACTCGGTGGTCACCGCGTCCACGGTCTTGCCGGTCCAGCCGCCGGTGGCCTTGATGCCGAACAGGTTATGGCTGGCAGTGCCGTCGACGCCGACGACTTCGCGCTTGCCCCAGCCCGATTCGAGCGCGGCCTGGCCGAGCATGAATTGCGCCGGAACACCCACCCGCGCTTCGGCCGCCTTGGCATCGGCCCACATCCGTTCGACGAAGGCGCGCGGACCGTCGCCGCTGGGCAGACTCTCGGTCTGATCGGTCTGTGCGGCGCGCGTCGCGGCCTTGAGCGTGCTGGTGTCGATCTTCGCGTCGGCGGCCTGATCGATGTTCAGATTGCGCGAGAGTTGCTTGACGATGAGGTCAGCCAGACCCGCGCCCTTGCCTTCGGCCATGTTCTGCGCGAACTGCTGGTCGAGCATGCCCTGAAACATCTGCTCTTCGCTGCCGCCGGACATCAGCCCATCCTTGGGCACGGTGTCGCGCATGCTCTTGAGCACCATGTTCATGAACACGGTCTCGAACTGCTTGGCCGCGGCCTTGAGCGCGGCCTTCGGGTCCTTGGTGGCCTGGGTGCGCAGCGCGTCGAGCGAATGGCTGTCGGCCACCACCGATTGCTGGGCATTGAGGCGCGAGGCGTTCATGGCGCGGCGCGACTCGGACTCAGATGATTTCCAACTCGGCGCGCAATGCGCCCGAGGCCTTCATTGCCTGCAGAATCGCCAGCAGATCCTGCGGCGTCGCGCCCAGCGCGTTGAGCGCCTTGACCACGTCGGCGAGCTTGGCGCTGGCCGGCAGTTGCACGAGCTGTCCGCCGTCGGACTTGATCTGGATGTCGGTGCGCTCGGTGACCACGGTCTGCCCGCCCGACAACGCGCCGGGTTGGCTCACCACCGGCGTCGAACTGACCGTCACCGACAGATTGCCGTGCGCCACGGCCATGGGTTCGAGCGTCACTGCCTGATTCATCACGATCGAGCCGGTGCGCGCATTGATGATCACCTTGGCCGCGCCGCCCGAGGCATCGATCGGCAGGTTCTCCACCGTCGCCATGAAGGCGACGCGATCGTTGGCCGATTGCGGCGCCTTGACTTCGATGGTGCGTCCGTCGAGCGCCCGCGCGGTTTCGGGCGCGATGCCTTGGTTGATCGCATCGACCACCCGGCGCGCAACGCCGAAGTCGGTGGTGAACAATTCGAGCCTCAGGGTCTCGCCATTGGCAAACGGCGAAGCGACCGCGCGCTCGACCGTGGCGCCGGCCGGCACCCGGCCCGCGGCCAGATGATTGACCTGCGCCTTGGAGCCGCCCGACGATGCACCCGCGCCCGCCACCACCACATTGCCCTGGGCCATGGCATAGATCTGCGCATCGGCACCCTTGAGCGGCGTGAGCAGCAAGGTGCCGCCCTTGATGCTCTTGGCATTGCCGATCGACGACACCGTGATGTCGAGCGTCTGGCCCGGCTGCGCGAACGGCGGCAGCACGGCGGTGACCATCACCGCGGCCACGTTCTTGAGCTGCAGCGATTGCCCCGGCGGCAGATTGACCCCGAGCTGACCCAGCATCGATTGCATGCTCTGCACGGTGAACGGGGTCTGGGTGGTCTGGTCGCCGGTGCCGTCCAGGCCCACGACGATGCCGTAGCCGACGAGTTGGTTGCTGCGCACGCCGGCGATGCCGGCCACGTCCTTGATGCGTTCGGCCTGGGCCGAGAACGACAGGCCCGCGCAGACGAGCGCGAGGACGAATGATCGAAGCAGAGTCTTCATGATGTCCTCAGAACGGCCAGAACGAGAGGAAGAAGCGCTGCAGCCAGCCCATGGTCTGCGCCTGGTCGATATAGCCTTGGCCGCGCGTCTGGATGCGCGCGTCGGCCACCTGGGTCGAGCTGACCGTATTGCCGTTGAGCACCGTGGTCGGATTCACCACGCCCGAGAAGCGCAGCGTCTCCATGTTGTGTCCGATGCCGATCTGCTTTTCGCCGGCCACCACGAGGTTGCCGTTGGACAGCACGTCGATCACGGTCACGGTGATGGTTCCGGTGAAGAGATTGTCGGTCGAGGTTTCGCCCTTGCCGTCGAAGGTCGCGTCGGAACTCGCCTCGGCGTCGACCGCCTTGAACGACTTGCCCGCGATGCCCTTGAGCGCCGGCAGCGAGGCGCTGGCGCTCGCGCTGCGATCGGCCGAGCTGCCTTGCTTGGCCGCGGCCTGGGTCTTCTCGTTGATCTGGATGGTGAGCGTGTCGCCGATGTAGCGCGCGCGGCGGTCTTCGAACAAAGGACGATAAGTGCCGGCCCCGGCTTGATAGATCGCGCCGTTGCCCGACTGCACTTGCGCCGGCGGCTGCGGACGCGCGGTCATCGGTTCCTTGAACTCGACCTCGGGACGCGTGAAGGTCGAGCACCCGGCGACGAGCGCGGTGGCAAGCAGGCTGAGGATGATGCGCATGGACATGGTCCGCTCCACGTTGACGATTGCAGTGTCGGCGGAACTTGAGGGTCTGGATGCGTGGAAAAGCGGCGCGAATCGGGCGCTGCTTTGCGCCCTGGCGAACCGGGCGCGCGCACGCGGCCTGCACCCGAGAAAAAACGCGCGGCGCGGATCGCTCCGCGCCGCGCGTCGGGCGATCGGATTCAGATTTGCGACAGGCGTTGCAGCATCTGGTCCGAGGCCTGGATCGCCTTGGAGTTGAGTTCGTAGGCGCGCTGGGTCTGGATCATGTTGACCATCTCTTCGACCACGTTGACGTTCGAGGTTTCGAGATAGCCCTGATTGATCGTGCCCAGGCCGTTGGTGCCCGGCGTGTTGACCGAGGCCGAACCCGAGGCTGCGGTCTCGACGTACAGGTTGCTGCCCTTGGATTCGAGACCGGCCGGATTGACGAAGGACGCCAGTTGCAGCGAGCCCACCTGCACCGGCGACGAATTGCCTTGCTGGGTCACGCTCACCGTGCCGTCCTGGCCGATGGTGATCGACAAGGTATTGGCTGGGATCGTGATCGAGGGCGAGACCGCGTAGCCGTCACTGGTGACCAGTTGTCCGTTGGCATCGACATGGAACGAGCCGTCGCGCGAGTAGGCGGTGGTGCCGTCGGGCTGGGTCACCTGGAAGAAGCCATTGCCGTTGATCGCGAGATCGAGGCTGTTCTCGGTCTTGTTCAGATTGCCCTGTGCATGCACGCGCGTGGTCGCCACCGGGCGCACGCCGGTACCGATCTGCAAGCCCGTGGGAATGGTGCTTTGCTGCGAGCTTTGCGCGCCCGGTTGGCGCAGGGTCTGGTACAGCAAGTCCTCGAACACCGCATTCGAACGCTTGAACCCGTTGGTGTTCACGTTCGCGAGGTTGTTCGAGATGACGTCCATCTTCATCTGCTGGGCATCGAGCCCGGTCTTGGCTATCCACAGAGAGCGGATCATTTCGAGTCCTCCTAGGTGTTCGACAACAGGCGTTGCGCCGCCTGGCCGTTTTGATCGGCGTTCTTGAGCATCTGCATCTGCGCGTCGAACTGGCGCGCCACCGCGATCATCGAGACCATCGCCTCGACGACGTTGACGTTGCTGCCTTCGAGCGCGCTGCCGGCCACGCGCACATTGCCGTCCACATCGGCCGCGTCGCCGCTGCGCATGCGGATCAGTCCGTCGGTGCTCTTTTCCATCTCGGCCGGGTCGGGGTTGACCAGCTTGAGCTTGCCGAGCTGGATCACCGCGTTCGATTGCGACAAGGGCGAGGCCGAGACCGTGCCGTCGCTGCCGATGAGCACGCGGTGATCGGCCGGAATCGTGATCGGTCCGCCTTCGCCGATGACCTGGCGTCCGCCCGCAGTCATGAGGGTGCCGTCGGGGCCGATCTCGAAATGTCCGTCGCGGGTATAGCCCTCGGTGCCGTCATCGCCTTGCACCGTGAACCATCCCGCGCCGTCGATCGCCGCATCGAGATCGCGCCCGGTGCTGGCGATGGTGCCCGGCGTCGCATCGAAGCCCGTGGTCGAATCGACCGCGAAATAGCGCGTCATCATCCCCTCGCCCGCGCGTCCGGGCGTGAGCGGCGCGACGCGAAACGCGGTGGTCTCGGCGCGAAACCCGGTGGTGTTCGCGTTGGCGAGATTGTTCGAGATGGTGGCCTGGCGGTTCAGCAAATGCTTCGCGCCGGTCATCGCGGTGTAGACGAGCTTGTCCATGCGAGCGGTCCCGGTCTATGCGTTCGGAAGTGCGGGCGCGCCTGACGTTGTCATCAACGCAGGTTCACCAGCGTCTGCATCACCGCGTCCTCGGTCTTGATCGTTTGCGCGTTCGCCTGGTAGGTGCGCTGCGCCATGATCATGTTCACGAGTTCGGCGGTGAGGTCGATGTTCGATTCTTCGAGCGCGCCCGATTGCAGCGTGCCCAGGTTGCCGGTGGTCGGCGCGCCGACGACAGGCTGGCCCGAAGCAGCGGTCTCGACCCATTGGTTGTTGCCGATCGCGCTCAGGCCTTGCGCGTTCGAGAACGTGGCGAGAATCACCTGGCCCTGCGGCCGCGTCTGGCCGTTGGAATAGCGTCCGACGATCGTGCCGTCGTCATCGACCGAATAGCTGACCAGCTTGCCGCTGGCGTAGCCGTCTTGCGTGATCGAGGTGACGCCGAAAGCGGTGGCGGTCTGGGTCGTGCCAGTGAAGTCCATCGTGAAGGTCATCGGCGTCGTCGAACCGTTGGTCGTCGTGAGCGAGATCGGCAACGGCATCGCGGGCACCGAACTGGCGATGCCGCCCGACGAATTGAAAGTGACCGTGCCCAGCGGGCCGGCGCCGATCTGTGTGCCGTTCTCGCTGCCGTACACCTCCCAGGTGTTGGAGGCGGTGCGGCGGAAGTACAACTGGATCGAATGCGCATTGCCCAGCGAGTCATAGGCCGAAATGCCGCTGGCGTTGTGATAGGTGGTCGAGTCCGCGGGGTCGAAGGTCGTCGTGATGTTCGACGTCACGCCCGAATTGAGCGAAGCGACGATGTTGACTTCCGAGGTGGCCGACGGTGCGATGTCGGCCGTGCTCAGGCGCAGATCGCCCGGCGCCGAATTCACGATGTTGCCGGCCGCGTCCACCGGGTAGCCCTGCAGCCGTCCGCCCGACGTGTTGACGATGTAGTTGTCGGAATCGAGTTCGAACTGGCCGTTGCGGGTGTAGCTCACCGCACCGTTGGTGCTCAACTGAAAGAAACCGTTGCCGTTGATCGCCATGTCGAGCGGGTTGCTCGATGTCGAGATGTTGCCCTGGCTGAACTGCTGGGCGATCGCGCCGACCATCACGCCGATGCCGGGCGAATTGGACGCGCCGAGCAAGGCATTGGCATAGACGTCCGCGAACTGTGCGCGCGAGGACTTGAAGCCGACCGTGTTCGCGTTGGCGACGTTGTTGCCGATGACTTCGAGGTTCTTCGCCGCGGCGTTGAGTCCGGACAGCCCTTGTTGGAAACCCATGATCTGCTCCTGAGGAAAGTTTCTGAATGGTGGGAATGCGAGCCGCTCAATAGAGCTGCCGGATCTCGTCTTGTCCGTACAGGCCGAGTCCGCCGAGGCTGAGCTGCAGCGTGCCGTTGGCATCGCGCAGCACCGCATCGACGCGGCCGAAGTTCAATTCGGTGGCCTTGACTTCCGTGCCGTTGTTGTTGGCCACGACATTGAAGTGATAGGTGCCCGCGGTCATCGTCGCGCCTGCGCTCGATTGGCCGTCCCAGGTGAAGACATGGTTGCCGGCATCGAGATCGCCCAGATCGATGGTGTCCACGAGGTTGTCGTTCGCGTCGCGCACTTCGACCCTGACGCTGGACGCGTTCCCGGCCAGCGTGATCCCGCCGCCCGCGACCGCCGCACCATCGTCGTCATACGACAATTCCATGCGGTCGCCTTCGACCAGGACGGTATGGCCGATCATCGACGTCGCGTTGAGCTGATCGACCGCGCCGAGCTGGTCGAGCATCGACGTGACCGAGGTGTTGAGCTTGTTGATGCCCTCGACCGTGGAGATCTGCGCGAGCTGGGTCGTCATCTGCGCGTTGTCCATCGGGTTGAGCGGATCCTGCGCCTGCAACTGGGCGATCAGCAGCTTGAGGAACTTGTCCTGCGAAGCGATCGAATTCGTCTGCGCATTCGAGGCCGTCGTCGCCGCTGCCGTGCTGGTGCTGTACGACGTGTTCTGTACTTGGCTCATGTGAGTGTCCTGGTATTACTGACCGAGCTGCAAAGTCTTGAGCAGCAAGTTCTTGGTGGTGTTCATCACCTCGAGGTTGCTCTGATAGGAACGCGAGGCCGAGATCATGTTGACCATCTCCTCGACCGCATTGACGTTGGGATAGACGACATAGCCGTCCTCGCCCGCCATCGGATGCTTGGGGTCGTACACCCGGCGCGGCGCCGAGGTGTCTTCGACCACGTTGCTGACCTTGACCGCGGCTTCGTCCTTGCGCTGGCCTTGCAGCACGGTCTGGAAGACCACCTGCTTGGCGCGATAGACGTCGGCTTCGGAACTGGCGGCCGATTCGGCATTGGCCAGATTGCTCGCCACGGTGTTGAGCCGGCGCGATTGCGCCGACACGCCCGAACCCGCGATGTCGAAAACCTTGAACAAAGACATGTGTTTCTCCTCGCCTTGGCGCGCAATCAGCCTTGACCGGTGATCGCACTCAAGAGTGTGCGGATCTGGCCGTTAAGGAACTTGAGGGACGCTTCGTAGCGCACGGTGTTCTCGGCGAAGCGCGCTTGCTCCACGTCGGTGTCGACCGTATTGGCATCCATGCTCGGTTGACCGACGCTGCGGTATTGCAGGCGCGCCGCGCCATCGGTGCCAAAAGCACGCGAGGACGGCATGTGCGCCGACGACGACGTAGCCAAGGTGGTCGCGCCCGCGCTCTGGCTGGCGGTCGCTTCCGACAACGCTCGCGCGAAGTCGAAATCCACGGCCTTGTAGCCGGGGGTGTCGGCATTGGCGATGTTGCCGGCGATCACCTTCTGGCGCTCGGCGCGCAGCTTCAGCGCCTCGGCGTTGAAGTCCAGCGTTCCGGTGATTCGATCCAACATGGCTGCTTGCTCCTCGGGCACGCGGCCCGCGATGTCGTGTAGGCATTATCGAAAACCTGAGGGTGGGCTAAGGGCGGATTAGCTAGACGAAAGCGCGGCTAATCCGCGCTTGGCGCTTGCATTGCGGGCCTAAGCTGTCAGTCACCCAAGAAGGTTTTCGCGTCCTGTCATGCCCCATTTCCACCGCCCGCCCAAAAATCCGCGCCGCCATGCGCTGCGGATCGCGCTCGCCTTGAGCCTGGCGACATGCGGTGCGGCGACGCGGGCCGCCGCCGGCGAGGCGGATCAGGCCCAGCCGCTGGGCTATGCCATGCCGGCCGCCGCCAACGTCGCGGCGATACGCGAGTTCATCGATACCAAGCTCGACCTCAAGGACGCGCGCGTCGAGGTCGAGGTCGGCCGGCTCGATCCGCGCCTGCGCCTCAAGCCTTGCGACCGCGTCGAGCCTTTCGTGCCTACCGGCGCGCGCCTGTACGGCCGCTCCCATGTGGGTCTGCGCTGCAACGCCCCGAGCGGCTGGACGGTCTATCTGCCGGTCAATGTGCGGGTGTATGCGCGGGTGCCGATCGCGGCGCGTCTGCTGGCCAGCGGCGAAACCTTGCGCCCGGCCGATGTGATCTTCGAAGAACGCGAGATTTCCTCACCCGGCGCGGGGCCATTTCCCAGCGCCGCAGAACTCGACGGCCGCGTGCTCGCCCGCGGCTTCATCGCCGGCCAGGCCATCACCGCGACCTCGTTCCGGCCCAATCCGGTGGTCGCCAATGGCGATCCGGTCAAGGTGGTCGTGGTCGGGGACGGATTTGCCATCACCACCTCAGGCGTGGCGCTGTCCCAGGCCGAAGAAGGCCAGCCTTTGCGGGTCAAGCTCGAATCGGGCAAGACCGTCCAGGGCGTCGCGCGCGCCGGCAAGCGCGTGGAACTGGCGATTTAGCGCCCGGGAGATGAACAATGTCCTGTGCGCCCATGCGACATCCGGCTAAAGTTCGCGCAATTGCTGCCGTAATGGGCATTGTGTCGACTGCCAACGCATGGCAAACGGCACTTGCCGCCCGGGCAGTCCGGGCGAGGGAGCTGCCATGAAGATCACGAATTCGACCGAAGTCTTTTCCAAGGACCCGTTGACGGGCAAGTCGACGACGGCCTCGCCGTCCAAGACCTCGACCTCCGCTGCCAGCGCCGAGTCGCGCACTTCCGCCACGTTGTCGCCCTTGGGCGGGGCGTTGGCGAGTCTGCAGACCGAATTGGCGCAACCGGCATTCGATGCCGCCAAGGTCGACGAAATCAAGCAGGCCATTCGCGACGGCAAGTTCGAAGTCAACGCCGAAGCGGTTGCCGACAAACTCATCGCAAGCGTGCAGGACGTCCTGGCACGCCGTCCGCAAAGCTAGGCAGACCATGACCAAGGCACTCCCCGTTCCCACCATCGAATCCGCGCTCCAGGCGCTCGAGTCGGCCGCGGGACGGGTTGTGCAATCGGCACGCGCGGAACAGACCGCGCCCGCCGATCAATTGCCCCAGATCGTCGCGACCAAGCTCGCCGCCCTCGACGACGTCAACGGCGCCTACGCCAAGCTGCGCGACGCGTTGACCGGCACCGCTTACGCCGGCTCCTTGCAACGCCTGGCCGACCAGGCGCCGAGCACCGACTTGCGCGAACGCGCCCGTACGGCCCTCAAGGCCGTCAGCCAAGCCCAAGCCGAGAACGAGATCAGCCGCCGTCTGATTCAAAGCAAGCTGAACTTCACCCGCACCATGAATGCCGCGATGCAGGCGCTGCACGACGAGTCCGGTCTGGCCGGCGCGCCGACCAGTGCTTCGCCCTTCCCCGGCATCCGTTCCGCGGCGCCGCGTGTGTCGCGCCGCATCGGCTCGGCCTGAGCCTGCCCGACGCGCTGCCGCGCAGCGCGTCGGGCAGGCTCAGGC
>CAYUYC010000038.1:14625-17269 GCA_964448945.1 uncultured Burkholderiaceae bacterium | reverse complement strand
CGCAGGTGAGCGCATGCGGCTGGCGGTTGCCGCCCGCTTTGTTGCCGCTCGCGCTCGACGCCGGACGACGCAGCACCCAGCTGCGCGAACCGCTCGACCGCGCGCTCGGCGAACGCGGTCGCTGGCTGGCCGCACAACAACCGGCCTGGCGCTACGCGGGTGCGAGCGCCGAGCGCGACGATCGCGACCTGCGCTGGGATGAAGGCAGCCTCGAACAGCGCCGCGCCTATTTGCGCAACGAACGCAGCACCGACCCCGCCGCCGCCCGCGCGCGACTGGAAACCGCGCTGGCTGAAATGCCCGCGCGTGAACGTGCCGATCTGCTCGGCGTGCTCGCCGTCGGTTTGAGCGCCGATGACGAAACCTTGCTCGACAAACTGCACCGCGACCGCAGCCGCGACGTGCGCCAGGCGGCGCTCGGCCTGTTGCTGCGCCTGCCCGACTGCGCGCAAGGCGCACGCGCCGCACTGCGCATGCAGGCGCTGGTGCGTCAGGAGCGCGGCCTGATCCGCAAACACTGGACGATCGACGCGCCGCAAGCCGTCGAAGCCGATTGGAAGGCCGACGACATCGATGCGGCGCGGCCCAAACACGAAAGCCTGGGCGAACGTGCCTGGTGGCTGTACCAGCTCGTGCGCCAGGTGCCGCTGGCCTGGTGGAGCAGGCACACCGAGATGGACCCGGCCGCCTTGATCACCTGGGCCATCGGGACCGATTGGGCCGAGGCCGTGCTGCGCGGCTGGCGCGACGTTCTGCTGGCCGCGCCCGACGCCGCGTGGGCGCACGCCTTCCTCGATGCCTGGTCGCAATCGCGCCTGAGCATCGATCCGGCGCCGATGCTGGCCTTGCTGCCGGTCGCGCAACGCGAACGGTATTGGCTGCACGACCTCGACCGCGACGCGGGCATGAAGACCGTGGCGGTCATTGCCGACCAACTGGTCGCCGCATGCGCGCCCGGCGAGACCCTGTCGGCCGCGTTCTCGCAGCGCTATGTCGCCGCGTTGCTGCCTTTGTTCGATCAGTTGCACGGCGTGCTGCGCGCCGAATACACCTTGCGCAATGCCTTGCCCGATCTGGTCTGCGTGCTCGATCTGGCCGCACTCGCGCCTTTGCAGCACCGACCGATACCGTCCGACGCGGTCCCCGCGGGGGCCCAGTTGCTGCAAGCCCTCATCCCCATCATCACCGCGCGCCACGCGCTCGCGGCCATGCCCGTATCCCACAGGAGAAGCCCGTCATGACAGCGTCCACCGTGATGCGCGAACACGCGGAACAACAATTCGCGCACGAACTCGACGAACTCGCGCGCGTCGACACGCGCGAACGCCCGGCCAATTGGCGCTTGTCGCCCTGGGCGGTGGTGACCTATCTGATGGGCGGCAAGCTCGACAACGGTTTCGAGGTCAGCCCCAAATACATCGGCAACCAGCGCTTGATGGAAATCGCGGTCGCCACGCTCGCGACCGACCGCGCCTTGTTGTTGTACGGCGTGCCGGGCACCGCCAAGTCGTGGGTGTCGGAGCACCTCGCGGCGGCGATCAGCGGCGATTCGACACTGCTCATCCAGGGCACCGCCGGCACCAGCGAAGAACAATTGCGCTACGGCTGGAATTACGCGCAATTGCTCGCCCACGGCCCGTCGGAAAACGCGCTGGTCGCGAGCCCCTTGATGCACGCCATGCGCAACGGCCGCATCGCGCGCATCGAAGAACTCACGCGCATTCCGGCCGATGTGCAGGACACGCTCATCACCGTGTTGTCGGAAAAGACCTTGCCGATTCCCGAACTCGGCACCGAAGTGCAGGCCGCGCGCGGCTTCTCGGTGATCGCGACCGCCAACAACCGCGACAAGGGCGTGAACGAACTTTCGGCCGCGCTCAAGCGCCGTTTCAACACCGTGGTGCTGCCGGTGCCGGCCTCGGAAGAAGAAGAGATCAACATCGTGACCAAGCGCGTGGCCGAGATGGGCCGCGCGCTGCAATTGCCGGCCGAGCCGCCCGCGCTCAAGGAAGTGCGGCGCATCGTCCAGATCTTCCGCGAGCTGCGCAACGGCAAGACCGAAGACGGCAAGACCCAGATCAAATCGCCGACCTCGACGCTTTCGACCGCCGAAGCGATCTCGGTCATCAACAGCGGGCTCGCGCTGGCCGGGCATTTCGGCGACGGCGTGCTGCGCCCGCATGACATGGCCTCGGGCCTGATCGGCGCGATCGTCAAAGACCCGGTGCAAGACGGCGTGGTCTGGAAGGAATACCTCGAGACCGTGGTCAAGGAGCGCGAGGACTGGAAGGACTTGTACCGCGCCTGCCGCGATCTGGCCTGAAGGATTGAGCACCTTGGCTGCCGAGCCGCATTACTTCGGAATCCGCCATCACGGCCCCGGCTGTGCGCGCAGCCTGCGCGCGGCCTTAGCCGCGCTGCAGCCCGATTGCGTGCTGATCGAAGGTCCGCCCGAAAGCGACGCGCTGATCGGCCTCGTCACGCAAGGCCTGCAACCGCCGGTGGCGCTGCTTGGTTATTGCCCCGACACGCCCGGCCTCGCGGTCTATCACCCGTTCGCCGAGTTTTCGCCCGAATGGCAGGCGATGCGCTGGGCCGTCGAGCACGGCGTGCCGGTGCGCTTCATCGATCTGCCGCTCGCGCA
>CAYUYC010000038.1:13071-14525 GCA_964448945.1 uncultured Burkholderiaceae bacterium | reverse complement strand
CGTGCCGCCGGCGGACGCCGCGCTCCAGCGCACCGACCCGCTGCATTGGCTGGCCCAGGCCGCTGGCCACGGCGATGGCGAGACCTGGTGGAACCAGATGGTCGAAGAGCGCGGCGATGGCGAGGAATTGTTCGCCGCGATCGCCGAAGCGATGCGTGCGATGCGCGAGGCTTCCGAAGCCGCACCCGATGCGGGCGATGCCGCCGACACGGCCGGACTCGGCGCCGCCCCTGGCCCGGGCGCTAATACGCCCGACGCCTACGCGCTGCGCGAAGCCCGGCGCGAGGCCTACATGCGGTCCTGTGTGCGCGCCGCGCGCAAAGAAGGTCATGCGCGCATCGCCGTGGTCTGCGGCGCCTGGCATGTGCCGGCGCTGATGGCCGAGGTGAGCGTGAAGGACGACACCGCGACGCTCAAAGGCCTGCCCAAGCTCAAGGTGGCGAGCACCTGGGTGCCCTGGACGTATCGGCATCTGACCAGCGCGAGCGGCTATGGCGCGGGCGTGCGTTCGCCGGGCTGGTACGAACATTTGTGGCATGCGCCGCGCGAGGCGCGCACCATCGGCTGGCTGGCGCGCGTGGCGCGCTTGCTGCGCGAGCGCGATCTCGATTGTTCGTCGGCGCATCTGATCGAGACCGCGCGTCTGGCCGACAGCCTCGCGGCGCTGCGCGAACGCCCCGCGCCGGGCCTCGATGAAATCAACGAAGCGACGCGCACCGTCTTGCTGATGGGCGACGACGCGGCGCTGCGCCTGATCGAAGACCAACTCATCGTCGGCGACCGCCTGGGCAGTGTGCCGCCCGATGTGCCGGTCGTGCCTTTGCAGCGCGACCTCGAACGTCTGCAAAAAAGTCTGCGCCTCAAACCCGAAGCCGCGCAGCGCACGCTCGATCTCGATCTGCGCCAGCCCGGCGATCTCGCGCGCAGCCAATTGCTGCATCGGCTGAATCTGCTCGATCTGCCCTGGGGCACGCTCGGCAAACTCGGGCGGTCGGCGCGCGGCACCTTTCATGAAGTCTGGACGCTGCAATGGCAGCCCGAGTTTGCGCTGCGACTGATCGAAGCGAGCCGCTACGGCCAGACCGTGGAGGCGGCCGCGACCGCGTGCGCGATCGCCGCGGCCGCCGAGGCGACCCAACTCGCCGCGCTGGCCGAACTCGTCGATCAGGTGCTGCTCGCCGCCCTCGACGCGGCGGTGCCGGCCGTGACGCACGCGCTCGAATCGCGCGCGGCCATGAGCGGCGATGTGCTGCAAATGCTGGCCGCGCTGCCGGCGCTGGCCAATGTGTTCCGCTACGGCAATGTGCGCCAGACCGATGCGGGCCTGGTCGCGCATGTGCTCGACGGCCTCATCGTGCGCGCCGCGATCGCGACGCCGCTGGCCTGCCAGGCGATCGACGGCGCCGCGGCGCAGACGCTGCGCGAACGCCTGCTCGCGGCCGATGCCGCGATCG
>CAYUYC010000038.1:0-13061 GCA_964448945.1 uncultured Burkholderiaceae bacterium | reverse complement strand
AGCCGAGTCCATCGCGCCGATCTGCGCGATGCGCCCGAGCCCAGCGCGCAATGGCAGCAAGCGCTCGCGCAGATCGGCGCGATGGACTCGGCTCATGCCTTGTTGCAAGGCCTGGCCACGCGCATGCAGCTCGATGCGGGGCTGTGCACGACCAACACCGCAGCTGAGCGCTTGTCGTTGCATCTGTCGGCCGGCGCTGAGCCCGCCGATGCGGCCGATTGGCTCGACGGCTTTCTCAATCGCAACGCGCAGGTGTTGTTGCACGACGCGACGGTCTGGCAATTGGTGGACCAGTGGCTCGCGACCCTGGGCGAAGACGCTTTCGTGCGCGTGCTGCCCATGGTCAGGCGCAGCTTTGCGGCCTTCGGCCCCGGCGAGCGGCGCGACCTCGGCCAGCGCGCGGTGCAAGGCGCACAGGCGCAGGCCGCCGCGGCAGCAGCGCCGGCTTGGGACTCGGCGCGCGCCGCGCTGCCGCTGGCTTATCTCGAACGCATCCTCGGAGTGGCGCCATGATCGACGACGACGCACGGCTGCGCCGCTGGCGTCTGGTGCTCGGCAGCGAAGCCCAGGGCAGTTGCGGCAACCTGACCGGCGGCCTGGCCGACATGGACCAGGCGCTGAGCGCGCTTTACGAGCCCGAAGGCCCGGGCGGACTCAGCAGCCGCGACCGGCGCGGCGGGCGTGGCGCCTCGGCGCCCAATGTGGCGCGCTGGCTCGGCGACATCCGCAAATATTTTCCGAGTTCGGTGGTGCAGGTGATGCAGCGCGACGCGCTCGAACGCCTGCAATTGACCGACATGCTGCTGCAGCCCGAGATGCTCGCGAGCGTGCAGCCCGATGTGCATCTGGTGGCCAGCCTGATTTCGCTCGCGCAAGTGATTCCGGCCGGCACCAAGGACACCGCGCGCCTGGTGGTGCGGCGCGTGGTCGACGAATTGATGAAGCGGCTCGAAGAACCGATGCGCTCGGCGGTCAGTGGCGCGCTCGACCGCAGCCGGCGCAACCGCCGCCCGCGCCATGCCGAGATCGACTGGAACCGCACCATCCGCGCCAACCTCAAGCATTGGCAGCCCGAGTACCGCACCGTGGTGCCCGAACAGTTGATCGGTTACGGGCGCAAGGCGCGCAAACCGCAGCGCGAGGTGGTGCTGTGCATCGACCAGAGCGGCTCGATGGCGCAATCGGTCGTGTATTCGAGCATCTTCGGCGCGGTCATGGCCTCGCTGCCCGCGGTCGCGACCAAGCTCGTGGTCTTCGACACCGCAGTGGTCGACCTGACCGAACAGCTCGACGACCCGGTCGAATTGCTGTTCGGCGTGCAACTGGGCGGCGGCACCGACATCAACGGCGCGATCGGCTATTGCGAATCCATCATCCGCGAGCCGCGCAACACCATCCTGGTGCTCATCTCCGACTTGTACGAAGGCGGCGTCGAAGCCGGACTGTTGCGCCGCGCAAGCCAGCTCGTGGAGGCCGGCGTGCAATTCATCACCTTGCTCGCGCTTTCCGACGAAGGCGCGCCGAGCTACGACCGCGGCCTTGCCGCCAAATTGGCTGCGCTCGGCGTGCCCTCATTCGCCTGCACGCCCGACGCCTTCCCCGGCATTATGGCCGCCGCGATCCGCCGCGACGATGTGGCCGCCTGGGCGGCGGGGCAGGGGTTGGTGACGCGGGGGTGAGCGCCGCCAGGAAGAACATCGCACTCACGATCTGCGCGGATCATAGGCTTTCCAATAGTCGCGCAATTGCTTCGGGCGACGGCAACTGATCCCGTAGTTTCTTCGGCAGCGTCTTGGTGACTTCGTACGTCGCAACACCGATCGGCTTGCTCGCATCAAGCAACGCATATTCGACGATGGTGCGCTTCTTCTCCTTGCACAGGATGATGCCGATGGATGGGCTTTCATCCGGTTGCCGCACCTGCGCGTCCAGCGCGGCCAGATAGAACTGCATCTTGCCGACGAACTCCGGCTCAAATTCACCGATCTTCAGCTCAATGGCCACCAGCGCTCGCAAATGCCGGTGGAACAGCAGCAAGTCGATGAAGAAATCTCGGCCGTCCACTTGCAGTTTGTATTGGCTGCCCATGAAGGCGAACATGCCGCCCATGGCACGTAGGAAGTCCTCAATGCGCGTGATGAGCGCGCGCTCCAACTCGCGCTCGCTGTGCTGCTCGCCAAGTTCAAGGAAATCGAAAACGTATTCATCTTTCACCGCCAACTTGGCTTGTGCGCGCAAAGCCGGGGTCAACGTTTTGTTGAAGTTCGTCTGGCCGAGCAGTGATTTTTCGTAGCTTTGGTTGTCGATTTGGTGCGCGAGCACGTTCTTCGACCAGCCGAACTTGCGCGTCATGCGCAGGTAGAACTCGCGCTCCTGGTCATTCTTGCAACGCTCAAGAATGATCAGGTTATGGCTCCAACCAATTTCTCGCACCAGTGGTGCGAGTTTTTCGGCGCCGCGATACGTCTCGAACAAACCCTTCATCCGCCACAAATTGGATGCGGAAAACCCGCCCGCTCCGGGAAATTCCGCTTGCAAGTCATTCGCCAGTTGCGCCACTACAGCCTTGCCCCAGCCCGCGTCGCGTTGCCGCTCAACGATCAAGCGCCCGATATCCCAGTACAGACCAATCAACGCCTTGTTCACCGCGCGCAGGGCCGCGTACTGCGTCGACCTGATGTGCGTTTTCACTTCGGCCAGCAACGCTTGATAGTCGCCGCCGGTGTCGACTTCTCGCACCGGCGGTGCGAGTTTTTTGCGGGATGGTCCTTGGGTCGTCGCCATCTCGTTTTCCTCCGTATCGGCTTCAATCATGGCGATCGGCGGGCGTTAACCGGTCTGCAGCTAGCTCATACCCCGTACTCCTTCCCCCTTCCGCCGATTTTCTGAGCACCCCGAGCGCCACCAATTGCGTGATGTCACGCAGCGCCGTATCAGGTGAACACTTGCCGATGGCCGCCCATTTGCTGCTGGTGAGCTTGCCGTCGAAACCATCGAGCAAGCGATTGAGCAGCTTCACCTGGCGCTCGTTCATCGGCGTGCCGGCCCAGCGCTGCCAGAACCGCGCTTTGGCGAGCACGCCATCGAGTGTGGTCTGCGCGCTGGCGATGGCGCGGTCCAGCGTGCCGAGGAACCAGGCCAGCCAGGCGGTGACGTCCAACGAGCCTTTCTGAGTACGTTCGAGGATGTCGTAGTAGTCGCGCCGCTCGCGCTGGATCTGGGCCGACAGGCTGTAGAAGCGCTGGTCGGCGCCATCGGCGCGCGCGAGGAACAGGTCGCCCACCGCGCGCGCGATGCGGCCGTTGCCATCGTCGAACGGATGCACGGTCACGAACCACAGATGCGCAAGGCCCGCCTTGATGAGCGCAGGCTCGCCGGTGTCCTGATTGGCCCAGGCCAGAAACCGCGCCATCTCCGCGGGGAGCACCTCGGCGGGCGGCGCCTCGAAGTGGACCTTGTTGCGGCCGATGGGGCCGGACACGACTTGCATCGGGCCGCTCGCATCGTCGCGCCATTGGCCCACGGCGATCCTGCCCAAGCCTGAGTAGCCGGTCGGGAAGAGCGCGGCATGCCAGCCGCACAAGCGTTCGGCGGTCAGCGCTTCGCGGCTGCGTGTCGTCGCGTCGAGCACCATGTCCACCACGCCGTCGACGTGCCGGTCGACGGGCGCGAGCGCGCCGATGTCCAGGCCCAATCGGCGGGCGATGGATGAGCGGACCGAGGCGAGGTCGAGCTTTTCGCCCTCGATCTCGCTGGTCTTGAGCACATCGTCGGTCAGGGTGGCGAGGCTGGCCTGGTCGCGCAGCGCCAGCCCGACGTCGGCCAAGCGGCCGAGCAGCATGCCCTGCGCTTGACTGACCGCGGCCAGCGCATGCGCCAGCGCGGACAGGTCATAACGCCAATGCGGCCAATCGTCGGCCTGCCAGATGTAGCGCTTTTCTCCGCTTTTCATGCGGAGATTAGACCCATGATTCGCCGCACTGGCAAGCTCGTTTGCCGCAGCGCCTCCCCGCGAATTTGCATTTGCTCCACCGCACGCCGACGATGACCGCTTTCGCCCCTTCCACGAACCGCACCATGGCCAAAGACAAATCCAACAAGCCCCTCGGCAAGAGCGACTACTACGACCGCCTCGAGCCCTTGCACCTCGAACTCAACGACATGGCGCGCTGGCTGCTCGCGACGGGCAAGCGCATGGTCATCGTGCTCGAAGGGCGCGACACCGCGGGCAAGGGCGGGGTGGCAACCGCCATCAGCGAGACCTTGAATCCGCGCCAATGCCGGGTGGTGGCGCTGGGCAAACCGAGCGATCGCGAGCGCAGCGAGTGGTACTTCCAGCGCTATGTGTCGCACCTGCCGGCGGCGGGCGAGATCGTGATCTTCGACCGCAGTTGGTACAACCGCGCGGGCGTGGAACGCGTGATGGGCTTTTGCACCGAGGCCGAGACCGAGGCGTTCTTGCAGCAGGTGCCGCGCTTCGAGCGCCTGCTGGTCGACGACGGCATCCTGTTGTTCAAGTATTGGCTGACGGTCGATCAGGCGCAGCAGGAAGAGCGCTTTGCCGAGCGCCTGGCTGATCCGCTCAAGCGCTGGAAACTCTCGCCCATCGACGTGCAGGCGCGCTTGCGCTATGCCGACTATGGCCGCGCGCGCGATGCGATGCTCGAGGCTACCCACACCAAGCAAGCGCCCTGGACCTTGGTCGATTTCAACGATCAGCGCCGCGGGCGGCTGACGCTGATCCGCCATCTGCTCGACCAATTGCCCAAACGCAGCGCGCCGCCCGAGACCGAGATCGTCTTCGATCCGCTGGCGGCGCCGCCCTTGAAAGAGAAATTCCGCGGGCCGGTGAAGCCGATACCGTCGGTGGACTAAGGCTGCTCGGCCTTCAACCGCGCCAAGGTGTCGGCGCGTGCCTGAGCGCGCAGGTGGTCCCAGGCGTGTACGTCCGCTGCCGCTCGCTGAATGTCAAAGTCGACGTACGCGCGCGCTTGCGGCGCCAGCGCCTCGCGCGCACGCCGCGCTTCGTTCAGCCAGTGCGTCTGCGTCTGGGGCGAACGCCCGCTCGCATAAGCGAGGTCGAGCGCGTCTTCCAGGCGCTGCAGCGGCAAGGCCTGGTCTGACCATTGCGCATCGAGAATGTCGAGCGCTTCATCGCCGATGCCTTGCGCGAGCGCCGTCCACGCATGCAGACGCGCGAAATAGCCGCGCGCGCTCGTTCCTTGTTCCGTCGCCCGCGTGAATTGCGTACGGGTCAGGGCGTAGGCAGTGGTGGCCTGATCGTGCGCGATCAGGTACCAGGCGATGGCGTCCCATTGGCTGGTCGCCGCCTCGAACGGGTCCGCCGTCAGTTCCAGCGCGTTCTGCAAGATCAGATCGGTCGCCGCGGCGGTATCCCCGCGCGCATCGTGCAGGCGCGCGAGTTCGGCGCGGTCGTCATGGAGCGCAAGGTCGTGCGGCATCGCCGCGGTCTGGCGTTGTGCGACCGCTTCGCTCAGGCGCGCGATGCGTCCTGCGTCGTCGGTGCCGTGGTCCCAGCGGTCGTATGTTTCGAGCACCAGGGCGGCGTAATGCCGCTCGCGTGGCGGCAGCTTGCGCGCGATCGCGAGTTGGGTCTCGAAGATGCCGCGCGCCTGGGCGGGGTCCGTGCGCCATACCCGCAGCATCTGGGTATGCAACACCGCGATGTCTTGCTCGGTGCCGGCGGGCATGGCTTGCGCCTCGGCGAGCGCCGCATCGCTTTGCGCGAGCACGTTCGCGTCGTCGTCATTGTCCGCATACCAGAGCGCCGCGTCGTAATGCACCTGCCAGCGCGCTTGCGGGGTCTGCGCCTGCGCGAGTTGCGCCGTCCAATCGGGCGTGGCCTGCGTCGGCTGCTGCCCGTCATGCTCGGGTTCGACGATCGCCGCGAACAATTGTTGCGGCAGGCCGGTCTCCCACAACGACGCGGGCGGCAGCACCACGACACACAGATAGACCGCCAGGCCGATCGCGCGTTCGATCGCACGCGGCCGGCGCGCGACCAATTCGGGGCGCAGCATGCGCACCAAGCCCAGACGCCGCGTAAAGCTCGGTGTACGCCCGGCAGCTTCATGCACGCGCTGCAGGATCGCCGCTTCGGGCGAAGCTTGCGGCACCAGACCGCGCGCCAATTGCGCGCGGCGCCAGGCGTTGCGGCTGAAGGCCAGCAGCACCAGCGCGGCAGCGGCCAGCACCGGGCTATGCATCAACACACCGGCCGCGATGATGGCCAGCGCACTCGACACATAAAAGCCAAACCGCGCCCACGGCCAGCCGGTGAAGGCGAAGGTGTCGACGATCTGGCCGCCGTCGAGCGGCGTGAAGGGCAGCAGGTTGAACAGATTGAGCACCAGCGCGACCATGCCGAGCGTGATCCAGAACTGGTCCGGCGTCGGATGGGCAACCGCCCAGCGCAGGCAGACGACGGCGAACACCAGCCCCGGCAACGGACCGGCCAACAGCACGAACAGCTTTTGCATCGGCCCCGCGTCGTCCTTGCGGCCGACCGCGACCGCGCCCAGGAAGGGCAGCACGAATACATGCAGGCCGCGATAGCCGACCGCGCGCATCGCGAGCGCATGGCCGAACTCATGCACCAGCAGCACGCCGAACAACATCGGCACCATGGCCCATGAGACCACCGCGCCAAAGGCGAGCACGCCCAGCGCCGCGCTCGCCAGGAACCAGGCCGCCTTGGCGCGCAAGGAAAGTTGCATGCGCTCGCGGCTGAGTTCGTGCAGACGCACCGCGCGCGCATCGGCCAGGACACACAAGGCCGGCGGATCGTCGTGCTGCATCGGCGGCAATTTGGCGATGCGGCGCATGCCGCCCACGATCTGGCGCCAATGGCGCAGCGCGCCGGTGAGGGTCAGACGCCAGGTGGCACCGACCTGCCGCATGCTGCCGCTCGCTTGCCAGAACTCGAAGCCGCGGATCTGGGTCCAGTCCTCGAACGCCGCCAGGGCCTCGCGGCGCGGGTCGATGTGTTCACGCAAGGGGCCGATGCGCATCCGATGCCGCGCCCATTGCGCGGCGAGCGAGGGTGCGAGCGCATCCTCGATCTCGAACAATTCGCGCGTGGGCAGCAACAGGTGCGCATGACGGTTCACGGTCTGCACGAGATGCGAACGCGCGACCGTGTCGAAAGCGATGTCGGTCAGCAGGCCCGGCTCGGGCAGGGCCGACAATTGCACCCGGGCCCAGGTCTGTTCGCCCGCATGAAAATACAACTGCGACCAGGTGTAGGGCTCGACCGCCAGCACCATGAGCGGCCGCGCGCGTGCGGTCTCGACGTAATCGAAGCCCAGACGCGCGAGCGCCGCGCCCGCGGCCTCGAACAACGCGCGCTCGTCGGCAGGGAGTTCTTCGCGCGGCACGACGCTGCGTTCGCTCGGCGCGAACCGCAGCCGCAACAACAAAGACACCCCGACCAGCGCCTGCACACCGATCATGAGGATCAACAGTCCGAAGACGGCGATGAACAACCACGAGGCAAAGCTGAGAAAGGGCATGCGAGATGGACGGCGGATTTTGCGCAGGCGCCACGGTAACCCAAGCCGTGGGCCGCGCCTTGTGATGGGTCAGCCCTTCACGCACACCACCTGCTTGAGCGTATGCACCACGTCGACCAGATCGCGCTGCGCCTGCATCACCGCATCGATGTCCTTGTAGGCCATCGGGATCTCGTCGATGACGTCGCGGTCCTTGCGGCATTCGACGCCTTCGGTCGCGGCACGCTGATCGGCGATCGTGAAGCGGCGCTTGGCTTCGCCACGGCTCATCACACGGCCCGCGCCGTGCGAACAGCTATGGAAGCTTTCCGGATTGCCCTTGCCGCGCACGATGTAGCTGCGCGCGCCCATGCTGCCCGGGATGATGCCCAGCTCGCCCGCGCGTGCACTCACCGCGCCCTTGCGGGTCACGAAGACTTCCGCGCCGAAGTGATGTTCCTTCTGCACATAGTTGTGATGGCAGTTCACCGCTTCGATATGGCTTTGGAAGTTCTTGCGCAGCACCGTCTTGGCCGCCTCGATCACGCGACGCATCATCACCTCGCGGTTCAGACGCGCGAACTTCTGCGCCCAGGCGACCGCGCGCACATAGTCGCCGAAGTAGCGCGAACCTTCCTCGAAGTAGGCGAGGTCGCGATCGGGCAGATGCGCGTCGTTGCGCAGCGCTTCCTGGCGCGCCAGTTCGATGAACATGGTGCCGATGAAATTGCCGACGCCGCGCGAACCCGAATGCAGCATGAACCAGACCGCGCCTTCTTCATCGAGACAGACTTCGATGAAATGGTTGCCGGTGCCCAGCGTCCCCAGATGGTTGCGATGGTTGGTCTTTTCCAGCTTGGGGTAGTCGCGGCACAGCGCGGTGAACTCGGGTTCGAGTTCGGCCCAGGCGGTATCGACCGAACCCGGCACCTTGCCCCAGGCGCCGGGGTCGCGCGCGCCGGGCGCGCGGCCATGCGGCACCGCGCGCTCGATCGCCGCACGCAGCGGCGCGAGATTGTCGGGCAGGTCTTCGGCGCGCAGCGTGGTCTTGCAGGCCATCATGCCGCAGCCGATGTCGACCCCGACCGCGGCCGGGATGATGGCCTTGAGCGTCGGGATGACCGAGCCCACCGTCGCGCCGATGCCGAAGTGCACATCGGGCATCGCGGCCACATGCTTGAACACGATGGGCAGACGCGCCGCATTGGTGAGCTGCTTCTTCGCCTCGTCTTCGACCGGCACGCCGCGCGTCCACATCTTCAGGGGCACGCCGCCGGGGACTTCTTCTTCAATGAAATTGGTTTCCATGTTGTTCTCCTTGCGCCGCACGCGGCCGGGTAGGACCGCATGCGGCGTGTTCAGGCCACGTGCAGCACCGTGCGCTTGGTCTTGTTGCCCACGCGTTCGATGCGGCGCCAGCCGCTGTTGTCGTTGAGCGAGACCCAGCGACGTTCTTCCGCGCGGTAGAACCAATCCTTGTCTTGCTGGTAGTACACCTGCACGCCGGTGCCTTCCCAGATGTTGAGGATTTCGTTGCCGTGCGCACGGATCTCGTCGTGGTCGGTGGTCGCTTTCTGGCCCATCTCGGCGTAATGGCCGTTGAGTGCCAGCAACAAGGTGTTGATCTCGATCGGCATGCGCTCGACGTTCAGTCCGATCGCGCGCGCTTCGTCGAGCATGATCGGGTAGCTGTGCGACGGGTACTTGCCGTTGAGCGTGGTCGCGATCCGATCGACCAGCGTCGCATCGTCGATGTGATAGGCCAGCAATTCGCGGCACAGCATGATCGACAACGACTCCGCACGGTCCACCGCGCCGATCACCAGCGGGTGCACATACTCGAACAACGATTGATACGGATTGCGGGCCTCCGAGCCTTGCTCGGCGCGCCACAGGCGGATCACGCGATTGAGTTCGTCGAGGCTCACGCTCACGCGGTCGTTATCGCGGTCCAACGGCGAAAGCGCGTGGTTCAGCGAGGTGTCGACCGCGGTCAGATAGGCCGTCGGACCCATGAGGATGCGATCCGCGCCCAAGGCGATCATCGTTGCCGCCGACGCGCATTCCAGCGGCACCAGCGCCACCAGATGACGGCAATGCTGGCGCAGCAGATTCACGACGCGCAACGAGACCTGGCCGCTGCCGCCTTCGGACTTCAGGAACAGGTAGATCGTGTCGTGCTTGCCGACGCGGTGAAGCACGTCGTACAGCGCGAGCACGTCGCTGCCGCAGACCGAGCCGCGCGGATTGTTCCAGTAGGTGACGAGCGGGCCGCCGAGTTGATCGGCGAGCGTGCTCAGCACGGCCTGCGTCTTGTGGAAGAGCACCGGCGGCTGTTTGACCTTCTTCTCTTTTTCTTCGGTTTCCATGTTGATTCCTTGTCGATTTCATCGGGCGTCGCGAACGATACGGCGAGTCCGCGACGCTGGTTCAGTTCAGGCGCGATCCTTTCGGCAGACGCGCGGCCAGCCATTCATGCACATCGGCGCGGATGCGGCGGCCGGCGAGCAGGAAGTCCTCGAAGCGGCTCGGCACATACGGCAGATACAACAGCGGCATGCGCGCCTCTTCGGGCGTGCGGTCGGCCTTGCGCGCATTGCAGCCCGCGCAGGCCGTCACCAGATTCATCCAGGTAGTGGCGCCGCCGCGCGAAGCCGGCACGATGTGTTCGCATTGCAGTTGCGCTTCGGCGAACACGCCGCCGCAATACGCGCATTGCAGACGATCGCGACGGAACAGCTTGGCGCGCGCCAGCGCCGGCACCACCTCGAACAGATTCACGCGCGATGCGCCGTGCAACGCGATGATCGGATGCACCTCGATGCGCGACTGGCAGCCGCGCGCGACGTTGTAGCCGCCGCGCAGCACCGCAAGCGGCCCGGCGCCGTCGACCCAGGCCACCGATCCGCTCGCCACATGCACCGCGGCCTGTTCGAGCGAGATCCACGCCTGGGGCGTGCCCTGGAGATCGAGTTGCAGTACATGTTGATGGGATCGGGTATGCATGGGCCCTCCTTTCTGCGGGCATCGTAAGCGTGAGTGGTCCCCTCGGTCCGAGTCGAACGGACATGCCTTGCGGGCGACGGTTTCTAAGACCGTTGCGTCTGCCGGTTCCGCCACGAGGGGGCGAGTGCTGCTGCGTCGTGCGCTTGGGGGTGGCCGGTCGGAATCGAACCAACACCGGCGGAATCACACTCCGCAGCTCTACCGTTGAGCTACGGCCACCCCCAAGCGCGCGTGGTACTGGTCCCTCGTGCACGACTCGAACGTGCAACCTCCGGTTTCGTAGACCGACGCTCTGATCCATTGAGCTAACGAGAGAAATCTGGCGCCCCGTGCGGGAATCGAACCCGCGGCTTCCGGCTAGACAGGCCGGCACTCTGGCCGCTGAGTTAACGAGGCGTGTTCTGGCGTCGCGTGCGGGATTCGAACCCGCGTTCCCGGAATGAAAGCCCGGTGTCCTCGGCCACCTAGACGAACACGACATGCTTCCACTTCGGCTGTGCCCATGCGCGAGCATCCCGTCGGATGCGGTGTCTCGCTGCACGTGATCTGCCCTTGCATCGCGCACATCCCGCGCCGCCCCACCGGGGCCGGTCGACGCGGAGTGCATGGACACATCCGAAGTGGGGCGGAGGCCGCGCGTTTTGCGGCGCGACGGCATCCACCCTGATGGCGAGACTGCATGCCGGCCAATACCGGCACGGTCTCGCGCCAAATTGTCAAAGAACGAATCGCTCCATCGGGAGCGTGCGATCCATCGATCGCAAATCGGAAAAGCAAAAAGGCCCGGATCCATTCGGAATCCGGGCCTCTGAAAACAGAGTTTGCGATGCGTGCGCCTAAGCGCAGGCCTCACCCGGATAGGGTCGATCCTCGTCCCGATCGAGCTTCAGTTCGCTCGCCGGCTGGCCGAGTCGGGTGGCGTGCGCGTAACCCCAAGGCGTGACCGCCACGCCGCGCACGAACGCAGCCGACCCGAATGCGGGGCGGTGGTTGGCGAAATGGCGTGGCGTTTTCACGATGAGTCCTTGGGGTGGTGCAATGAATGCAATGAGCGCCGCAGCGCAATGGGGGCGAACAGTAAAGACTCTTTACTCAGTCGTCAAGCCCCTGCGACAATGTCGGCCTCCCATGTTGTAGCGACATCGCCTCCATGCCAGACCTCACCCTCATCCGCCGCGCGAATGCATTGGCGCTGTTTCAGGCCTACGCCGAGAAGGCGCTGGCCGCAGGCGGCGGCCCCAAAGGACTCGAACAGGCATTTGCCGCGATGCTCGAGATCTCGCCCAGCATGTGGAGCCAGATCAAGTCCGCACGCCCGATCGGCGACAAGCTCGCGCGCCAGATCGAGGCGCATTGCGGCAAGCCGGTGGATTGGCTCGATACCGAGCGCGCCGACGACACCCCATCGGCGAGCGAACGTGCATTTCTTGAATTGGCCTTGCGCGCCTGGCGCGCGACCAACAGCGCCGGGCGCCGCGCCTTGCGCGATCAGATGAAGGCCTTGATCGAGGCGGGCAAGGGCTGATGCGCTGCGGGCGCGCCGCGCCCGAACGTCCGGCGGCTCAAAGCACCGGCGTCTTGCGCCAGCCGGGCAGGCCTTCGATGACCATGCCGCGACGCAGATAGGTGGGCACATCGAGCCGGGCGTGATCCCAGGGCCGATCTTCGTGCTGCGTGCCGAGCGCTTGCGCACGCCCGCCGTGCGATCCGTGTCGTTGAATGCGGCCGAGCGCGGCGAACAATCGTGGCATGAGAACTCCCGAGGAGAAATGGTGGCGCGGTGCGACGGCACGGCGATCGATGACTGTATGGTTATACAGTAGTTCGGCGCTGTCAATCGCGGCGCCGATATCCCCACGCTTTCTGGTGGCACTGGCGCGTGCCTCTGGTTCCGCGCCAACGTGCGGACCACAATGGCCGCGCAGCCTGCTGCACTTCGGTTCTTTCCCCAAGCGAGGAGGCGATCTCATGGACACGATACAACCGCTCTTCACCGCCACGGCCACCGCCACCGGCGGGCGTAACGGCCATACCCGCGCCGCCGACGGTAGCGTGGGCGTGGACCTCTCGGTGCCGAAGGCGATGGGCGGGCCCGGCAAGCCGGGCACCGCAACGCCCGAGCATTTGTTCGCGGCCGGTTATGCGGCCTGCTTCGGCGGTGCGCTCGACTTCGTCGCGCGGCAGCACAAGAAGAACGCGACCGGCGCGACGGTCACCTGCGCGGTGTCGATCGGCCCGCGCGATGGCGGCGGCTTCGGGCTGGCGGTGAAGATGCACATCGAGGACAAAAGCCTCGCGCAAAGCGAATTGGCTGCGCTGGTCGCGCAAGCACACGCCGAGATCTGCCCCTACTCGCATGCGACGCGCAACAACGTGCCGGTCGAATTCGAGGTGGTGGGCGCCTGAATGCGGCGCCCGGAGTCTCACGGCATCATGAACGAGTGCACCAGGGTGAGTTCGCCCGGGTTGCGCATCGGCACCTTGAACACCTGCTGCTTCTCGGCGCCGGTGCCTTCGTCCTGCACGATCGTGACTTGCGCGGTG
>CAYUYC010000037.1:0-17335 GCA_964448945.1 uncultured Burkholderiaceae bacterium | reverse complement strand
CACAAATGCCCGACCTACATCCAATCGACGCCGCCGTGCCAAGGCAGTTGCCCGTCGGGCGAAGACATCCGCGGCTATCTGGCCATCGTGCGCCAGACCGAAAAGCCGCCCATGGGCGCCGACGGCAAGCCGACCATGCCCTGGCAGGAATATGCATGGCGCCGTCTGACCCAGGCCAATCCGTTTCCGTCGGTGATGGGGCGGGTGTGCCCGGCGCCGTGCGAGACGGGCTGCAATCGCAACGAGGTTGAGGACCATGTCGGCATCAATTCGGTCGAGCACTTCCTCGGCGAATACGCGATCGCGAACCGGCTCGCCTATGCCAAGCCGCAGACCAGTACCGGCAAGACGGTCGCGGTGATCGGCGGCGGACCGGCCGGCTTGTCGTGCGCCTACCAGCTCGCGCTCAAAGGCCATGCGGTCACGATCTTCGACGAGCATGAATTCCTCGGCGGCATGATGCGTTACGGCATCCCGGGCTTTCGCACGCCGCGCCATGTGCTCGATGCCGAGATCCAGCGCATCCTCGATCTGGGGGTGCAAACGCGCATGAAATGCCGCGTCGGCACCGACATCACGATGGAACAGATCCGCCGCGACTTCGATGCGGTCTTCCTCGGCATGGGGGCGCAATCAGGTCGCGCGCTGCCGATCAAGGACAGCGATGCGCCCAATGTGGTGACCGCAACCGCCTTCTTGCGCGCCTTCAACGACGGGCGTCTGCAGCATGTGGGCAAGCGCGTGGTGGTGGTCGGCGGCGGCGATACCTCGATCGACGTGGCAACCGTCGCACGCCGTCTCGGCCATATCGAACACGCCAAGCCGACCGATTTCGAAGAAGCGATCGGCGGGCGCATGGCGCACGACGTCGCCGAGGTGTCGGCCAAGCAAGGCTGCGAGGTCACGCTGACCTCGGTGTTTGCGGTCGACAAGATGCAGGCCAACAAGCACGAGATCGAACAGGCCCAGGCCGAAGGCATCGCGATCCGCGGCGGCCTGGTGCCGATCGGCATCGTGCGCCGGCCCGACGGGCGCGCCGCCGCGCTGCGGGTGGCGCGCTGCGAAGCCAAGATGAGCGGAGGCCGGCTCGAGATCAAGACCATCGAAGGTTCGGAAGAAGACATCGAAGCCGATTTGATCGTCTCGGCGATCGGCCAGGCGGTGGACTTCACCGGCCTCGAAGAATTCGATGGCGGCAAGGGCGCGGTCGCGACCGACAAGAACTACCAACTGACCGGCAAGCCCGGCGTGTTCGCGGGCGGCGATGTGATCCGCCCGCATCTGCTGACCACCGCCATCGGCCATGGTGCGATCGCGGCCGAAGGGCTCGACCGTTTCCTGCGTGGCGAAGATCTCGAAAAGCGCCCCAAGATCGATGTCCATGCCTTCGATCTGCAACGCAAGATGATCGAGAAGGGCTACACCTTCTCCGAGACGCACGAGCCTATCCACGGGACCAACACCAAGAACGTCGGCATTCACAATTTCGACGATCGTTCCGACCGGTATGTGATCCCGCACGAGGAATTGTTCCTCGGCCATTTCGGCTACACCCCGCGCAACAAGCGCCACATCACCACGCTCGACCGCGAATCGGCGCTCGGCAATTTCGAAGAGCGGCTCGATGTGCTCGACGAAAAACAGGCGATCGACGAAGCCAAGCGCTGCATGAGTTGCGGCATGTGCTTCGAGTGCGACAACTGCGTGGTGTACTGCCCGCAGACCGCGGTGTTCCGCGTGCCCAAGAAGGAACAGACGCTCGGGCGCTATGTGGCGACCGATTACGGCAAATGCATCGGCTGCCATATCTGCAGCGATGTCTGCCCGACCGGCTATATCCAGATGGGGCTGGGTGAGTGAAGGCCATGCGCGCACGCCGCTTCGTCGTCGGGGCTACCGTGGTCGCCGCGCTCGCAGCGGCACTCGGCCTCGTTGCGCAGGCGGTGCCGATGACGGCGATGGGCGAATCGGCTACGCCGAGTTCGGCGGCGCAAACGGCCGCTGCCGTGCAATGCATCGCGCCGCCCGATCAAATCCGGCGCACCCATCCCGATCTGCTCAAGCATCAGCGCGATCTGACCGTGCGTAGCGGCATCCGCGGCGAGCCCGCAAGCCTCAAGGCCTGCATCGCCTGCCATGCCGCGCCCGAGCAGCAGGCGGTCACGCGCGCATTGACCGAGCGCTTGCAGCGCGCCGGTGCGCACATCGACCCCGCGCGCTTCGCCGACGATCAAGGCGCGGCCTTCTGCCAGACCTGCCATGCCTACGCGGCGGTCAAGCTCGATTGCTTCGAATGCCATGCGCGCGGCGGCAACGCGGCTCAACAACAAGCCTTCTTCGGCGGGATTCGGCGATGAGCGAACGCGAACCCACACCAGTCTCGCGTCGTCAATTGCTGGCCGGTGCAGCCGCGCTGGCGGGGGCGGCGATCGCACCCGGCGTGCGCTTGATCGATCTCGGCCAGGCGCGCCCGGCCGGCGAGCCTGCCGCCAAGACCGTGCGCTGGGGCATGCTGGTCGACACTGGCCGGTGCGCCACCGGCTGCACGGCCTGCGTGAGCGCGTGCGAGCATGAGAACGGTCTCGCGCCCAAGGCCGAAGGTCCATTGGCCGACGAACGCCAGCGCCCGCAATGGGTGCGCAAGATCGAACTCAAAGAGATCAAGACCGGGCGCGCGTTGTCGCTGCCCATGATGTGCCAGCACTGCGCCGAGCCGCCTTGCGTCGATGTCTGCCCGACCGGCGCTTCGTTCAAGCGTGCCGACGGCATCGTGCTCGTCGACCGCCATGCCTGCATCGGTTGCCGGTATTGCATGATGGCCTGCCCGTACAAGGCGCGATCCTTCGTGCATGAGCCGCTCACCCAGCAAAAGCCGGAGGTGCCGCGCGGCAAGGGTTGCGTCGAAGGCTGCACGCTGTGCGTGCATCGCGTCGATCAAGGCGGCACGCCCGCCTGCGTCGAAGCCTGCGCGGCCGAAGGCCATGCGGCCATCCTGTTCGGCGACCTCAACGATCCCAACAGCGAGATCGCGCAACGCATCCGCAGCGTCGCCACAGTGCAGGTGCGCGCCGATCTCAAGCTCGATCCGGGCGTGCGTTACCAGGGGCTGTGACCATGCAAGCGAATTTTCCGCGTCTCGAAGCCCGCTATTTCTATGTGCTGCTCTGGCTCGGCGTGCTGTTCGTGGGCGCCGGCCTGCTGGCCGCGCATTCGATGGAGACCTTCGGGCACGAGATCACCGGCATGAACAACCAGATCGTCTGGGGCATGCCGCATGTGTTTGCGATCTTCATGATCGTCGCGGCCTCGGGCGTGCTCAATGTCGCATCGATCGGCTCGGTGTTCGGCAAGACGGTCTACAAGGCGCGCGCGCCGCTGTCGGGCTTGTTGTCGCTGACCTTGCTCGCGGGCGGATTGATGGTGCTGATGCTCGATCTCGGCCGGCCCGACCGGGTGATCGTCGCGGCCACGCATTACAACTTCCGTTCGGTCTTTGCCTGGAATGTGTTCCTGTATTCGGGGCTGTTCGCGATCGTCGGCGTGTATTTGTGGACGATGTTCGAACGGCGCATGAACCGCTACTCGAAGAAGGCCGGGCTCGCGGCTTTCATCTGGCGCTTCGTACTGACCACCGGCACCGGCTCGATCTTCGGTTTTCTGGTCGCGCGCCAGGCCTATCAATCGGCGGTGCTCGCGCCGATGTTCATCGTGCTCTCGTTCGGCTGGGGGCTTGCGGTGTTCCTGATCGTGCAATCGTCGATGTATGCCTGGAACGGCCGCACCCTGCCGCGCGAGATTCAACGCCGCATGATGCGGCTCTTGGGCGTCTTCATCGTCGGCGCCTTGTATTTCGTCGCGGTCTATCACCTGACCAATCTCTACTTCGCGCGCCAAGGCGCGTTCGAGCGCTTCATCCTGGTCGACGGCGGCGTGTTCCCGTGGATGTTCTGGGTCGGCTATGTGCTCCTGGGCAGCGTGCTGCCGTATGCGCTCTTGCTGCTCGGCGGCTCGCGCTGCGCTTACGCGGCGTCGGTGCTGGTGATCCTCGGCGGGTTTGCGCTCTTGTATGTCTTCATCATCGGCGGCCAGGCGTTTCCGCTCGAGCTGTTTCCGGGCTACACGGCGGCGAGCAGTTTCCACGACGGCGCCATCGACCATTACGCGCCCACGCTGCCCGAGGTGCTGCTGGGCCTGGGCGGCATGGCCATGGCTTTCGTGCTGACCATCGTCGGCGTGCGCGTGCTCAATTTCTTGCCCGAAGACGACTTCGGACCGCTGGCCGGGTCCGCCACCCTCTTGGACTGAGACCATGGAAGAACATCCGTTCGCCCAATACATCCGCGCACTCGGCAAAGGGCCGCAAGGCAAGCGCGAACTGACCCAGGACGAAGCCTGCGCCGCGATGAAGATGATCCTCGCGGGCGAGGTCATGCCGTTGCAGCTCGGTGCCTTCCTGACGCTGATGCGGGTCAAGATCGAGACCGCGGCCGAGATCGCGGGCCTCGCGCGCGCTGCACGCGAGTCGATCGCGCTGCCCGAGGGGGCGAGCGCGCGTCTCGATTGGTCGTCGTATGCGGGCAAGCGCCGGCAATTGCCGTGGTTCGTGCTCTCGGCGCTCACGCTCGCGGCGCACGGCATCCCGGTGCTCATGCACGGTACCGACGGCTCTCAACCCGACCGCATCTTCGTGCCCGATGCCTTGCGTGCACTCGGCATTGCGCCCGCCGGTTCGCTGGCCGAGGCTGCGCACAGCGTCAAGCGCACCGGCTTCGGCTTCGTGTCGCTCGCGCATCTGCAACCGATGCTGCATGAATTCATGGGCTACAAACCCCTCATCGGTTTGCGCTCGCCGATCCATACCGTGGTGCGTCTGCTCAACCCTTTGCGCGCGCCGACGATGATCCAGGGCGTCTTTCATCCCGGCTATCACGACATCCATCAAGACGCGGCGGTGCTGCTCGGCCAGCCCTGCGCGGCGGTGGTCAAGGGCGATGGCGGCGAGGCCGAGCGCAACCCCGACAACCCTTGCCGCGTGAAATGGGCGATCGGCGGCGAACAATTCGAGGAAGATTGGCCGGCCTTGTTCACCACCCGCCATGCCAAGGACGAATCGATGGACGTGGGGCGGCTCGCAGCGGTCTGGCACGGCCAGGCACGCGACGAATACGGCGAAGCCGCGGTCATCGGCACCGCGGCGATCGCGCTCAAGGCGGTGGGCGAGGCCACGACCATCGATGCCGCCCAGGCGCTCGCTGAAAAACTCTGGACCACGCGCCCTCAGGCGTGGCTGAAGGCGGCCTGAGATGAACCCGCCGCGGCTCCTGATTTCCGCCGCACACAAATCGTCGGGCAAGACGACGATCACCCTCGGCCTGTGCGCTGCGCTGGCCGGGCGCGGCCTCGCGGTGCAGGCGTTCAAGAAAGGGCCCGATTACATCGATCCGATGTGGCTTGCGCAGGCGAGCGGCCGGCCGTGCTACAACCTCGACCCGCATCTGATGCGCGCGCAGGAGATCGAAGCCCTGTTCGCGCGCGTCGCGGCGCGTGCCGACATCAACATCGTCGAGGGCAACAAAGGGCTGTACGACGGCCTGGCCCTCGATGGCAGCAACAGCAACGCCGCGCTTGCGCGCCAGCTCGATCTGCCGGTGGTGCTGGTCATCGATGCGCGCGGCATGACGCGCGGCATCGCGCCGCTCATCCTCGGCTACCAGGCGTTCGAGCGCGATCTGCGCATCGCGGGCGTCATCCTGAACAAGCTCGGCGGTTCGCGCCATGAGGCCAAGCTGCGCGCGGTCATCGAGCATTACACCGATGTGCGCGTGCTGGGTGCGGTGCATGCCGATGCGCGGCTCGAGATCGCCGAGCGCCATCTGGGGCTGGTGCCGAGCAACGAGGCCGACGAGGCGCACGACCATGTGGCGACCATCCGCAACATCGTCGCGGCCCAGGTCGATCTGCATGCGGTGCTGGCAGTCGCGCGCAGCGCGCCCGTGCGCGCCGAGGTGGCACCAGGCACCGCGGCTGCATGCGCCGTGGCGCCCGCCGCCGCGAAGGCGCCGCGCGCGCCGCAACCGCCGGTGCGCATCGGCATCGCGCTCGACCGCGCCTTCGGCTTTTACTATCCCGACGATCTCGACAGCCTGTGCGCCGCAGGCGCGACGCTGGTGCCTTTCGATACCTTGCACGACACCCGGTTGCCGCTGGTGGATGGCTTGTTCATCGGCGGCGGCTTTCCCGAGATGCTCGCCGGTGCCTTGAGCGCCAACACCGCCTTGCGTGCCGACATCCGGCGCGCGCTCGACGCGGGGCTGCCGGCCTACGCCGAATGCGGCGGGCTGATGTATCTGGCGCGCGGCATCACCATCGATGGCGTGCGCCATCCGATGGTCGGCGCGATCGCCGGCGAGGTCAGCATGCATGCGCGGCCGGTCGGGCGCGGGTATGTCGAACTCGCCGCGCATGACGACGCGCCCTGGACCCCGTTCACCCGCGCCGACCGGACCTTGCGCGCGCACGAGTTTCATTACTCGAGCATCGATCTCGATCCCGGCGCGCGATTCGCGTATCGCGTCATGCGCGGCCATGGCATTGATGGCGGGCACGACGGCATCGTGGTGCACAACCTGCTCGCGTCCTACACCCATTTGCGCAATGTCGGCGATTGCGCCTGGGCCGCGCGTTTCGTCGAGTTCGTGCGCGCCGCACGGCCAGCGGCGCCGCGCGCGACGCGCACCGCCCAGGACCTCGTCTTGCAAGGAGCATGCACATGATCAGCTTGACCCCGGCAGCAGCCCAGCAATTGCACGCCGCGATCGACGACGCCGATGCGCAGGACGACGGCCTGGCCTTGCGCCTGGCGGCGCGCGTCGGCGATGACGGCGAGATCGAATTCGGCATGGGTTTCGACGAACAGCGCGAAGGCGATCTCGCCTTCGACGACAAGGGCGTGAACATGCTGGTCGGTGCGCCCAGCCGCGAATTGCTTCAAGACACGGTGCTCGATTTCGTCGAGGTCGCACCCGGCAATTTCGGCTTTGTGTTGCGGCCCGACGAGACCGAGGCGCCGCCACCCGCGGCCGGCACCTGCGGCAGCGGTGGTTGCAGCAAATGCGGTGGCGGCGGAGTTTGAGCAGGGCAAACGACACGCGGGGCGGACATCCGCACCCGAGGCGAACACACCAGGAGACGGCGATGGACATGAGCGCAATGGCGAATCTCGGGCGCGTGGAGCGCAGCCCGGGCGCGAGCGGTGAGGTGTATGTCGTCGGCACCGGGCCGGGCGATCCGGATCTGCTGACCCTGCGCGCCTTGCGGCTCATGCAGCAGGCCGATGTGGTGCTTTACGACAATCTCGTGTCCGACGAAATCCTCGCCTTGCTGCCGTCCGAAGTGCAGCGCATTTACGTGGGCAAGCAGCGCGCCAATCACGCCATGCGCCAGGAGTCGATCAATGCCTTGATGGTCGATCTGGCGCGCGCGGGCAATCGCGTGCTGCGGCTCAAGGGCGGCGATCCCTTCGTCTTCGGACGCGGCGGCGAAGAAGTCGAAGCCTTGGCCGAGGCGGGCGTGGCCTTCCAGGTGGTGCCGGGCATCACCGCGGCGCTCGGCGCGTCGGCCTATGCGGGGGTGCCGCTCACGCATCGCGATCATGCCCAGGCCGTCACCTTCGTGACCGGCCATCTCAAGGACGGCACGATGGATCTGGATTTCGCGGCGCTCGCGCGCCCGCGCCAGACGGTCGTCATCTACATGGGCCTGCATGGGCTACCGGTGTTGTGCGAACGCCTGATCGCGCATGGCCGGCCCGCCGGCACGCCGGCGGCCGTGGTCCAGCAAGCGACCACCGCGCGTCAGCGCGTCGTCACCGGCACGCTCGACACCTTGCCCACACTGGTCGCGCAAGCCGGGCTGCATGCGCCCACGCTCATCATCGTCGGCGAGGTGGTGAGTCTGCAGCGCCAACTCGCCTGGTTCGGCGCGGCCACGCTCGCAGCGGCGGCCTGAAGCGCTGCGCGCCGTGGCGCGTGAACTGCATCACGCGCCACAGCGCTCGAGAGCGCAGAGTTCATCGAGTCCCGCTAGACTGCGGCCCGCACGATGCGCGCGCCAGGGGGTGCGCGCCGACGATGGTGTGGAGGCGTGGTGGGGTTCATGCAATGGAGCGACGAGTTCGCGTTCGGACTCGATGGCATCGATGGCCAGCATCAATGGTTGTTCTCGGCAACGAATGCATTGCATGACGCACTGAGCGCGGCGCAGCCCGATCGCGCGGTGATCGGCGCCTTGATCGAAGGGCTGGTCGATTACACGATGAACCATTTCGTGGCCGAAGAAGAACTCTTCCAACGCAGCGGCTATGCCCAGGCCGAGGCGCACAAGGCCGAGCACGATCGATTCACCGCGAGTGCCTTCGAGTTGTTGACCAAGTTCGAAGCCGGCGAGCCCTTGACGCTGGAAACCATGGACTTTCTCAAGTCCTGGCTCACCCACCATATCCAGAAGGTCGATCGCGCCTACGTGCCCTACATGCAATCGATCAACGCATCGAATTGACCGCGTGGCCGTGCGAATGCATGCCGCCGTGTTCGACCGCGAACACCGCCGCTTCGACGCGCGAAGTGAGGTTGAGCTTGGCGAGGATGTGGCGCACATGCAGCTTCACGGTGTCGTGGCTGATGTTGAGTGAGCGCGCGATCTCCTTGTTGCTCTTGCCGGTCGCCAGGTATTGCAGGATCTCGCGCTCGCGCTCGGTGAGCTTGACCGATTTGTCGCGCGGCTGCTCTTGCGCGCCGTATTGCAAGAGGTTGGCGAGCTTGACCGACATCGCGGGCGCCACCACCAGTTCGCCTCGGGCGGTGCGGCGGATGCTGTCGACGATGTCGATCGGTTCCATGTCCTTGAGCAGATAGCCGCGCACGCCGCTGCGCAAGGCGCTCGCGAGGTCGTCTTGCGAATCGCTCATGGTGAGGATGACCGCCGGCACTTCGCAACCGGCGCTGCGCACGCGCTGCAACAGCGTCAGGCCGCTCATCATGGGCATGCGCAAGTCCATCACGATCAGATCGGGCTTCTGATCGCGGATCAGGATCTCGGCCTGCGTCGGATCGCCGGTCGCGCCGAGCACGGTGAAGTCGCCGCTATGGTCGAGCAACTCGGCCAACCCGCGTCGGCAGAGCTGGTGGTCGTCGACCAGGACGATGCGGATCAATTCCTTCATACGGTTTCCTCGTGATCGGGGCGCGGTGCGGGGAAGGACAAGCGCACGCGCGTGCCGCGGCCGGCGCGGCTTTCAAAGGCCAACTCGCCACCGATGTGATGGGCGCGTTCGCGCATGATGTTCAGGCCGAAATGGCCGTGTTGTTCGGCGTCGCCGGGCTCGATGCCGATGCCGTCGTCCTCGACTTCGAATTCATAGCGGTCGGCCCATTGCGCAAGGCTCAGGCGCACCTCGTGCGCACGCGAATGCTTGACCGCGTTGGTCAGCGCTTCGCGCACGATGTAATAGACCTGCAACTCCTGCTCGCCGGTGATGTCGAGTGAGGCCACGCGATTGGCGAAGACGATCTTCATGCCGCCCACTTCGCGCAACTCGGCGATCGTCGATTCGAGCGTCGGCAACAAGCCGCGCGGGTCCATCTCGGTGCGGAAATGGGTGATGAGTTCGCGCACCCGTGCATGCGCGACCGAGAGCGAGGCATTGATCTCGCCGAGGTAGTCCTGGGCACGCGCGGTGTCGTGATCGGTCACCGCCTTTTGCAGCAACGAGGTGCGGATGCGTACCGAGGTCAGGTTCTGCGCGAGCGCGTCATGGATCTCGTTGGCGAGCAGATGCCGTTCGTGGGTGAGGGTGGCGACGAGTTTTTCTTCCGACAGCCGGCAGTTTTCGAGCGCGAGGCCGAGCAATTCGCCCATCGCCGGCAGCATCGCGAACAGGTCGGGATGCACCTCGCGGTCGGCGCAGCCGAACAGCGTCAGCACTCCGCGCGCGCGATCGCCGTGGCGTAGCGGAATCACGTGCACATGACCTGGTGGCATGTGGTCGTGCCGGATCATGCGCGCGCAACCGCAGGATTCGTCGCCGCAGACTTCGTGATTGGTATGCGCGGCCTCGCCGCAGGCGCCGCACTGGTCGTCCATCACTGTCATGCGTTGACGGAACTCGCGCGGCACATGGGCCGCACCCAGCAAGCGCAATTGATGGCCCGATTCATCGCGCACGCGCAGCGTCGCAGCCCGCGCCGCGCCGGTGGTGGTGATGGCAGCCAGCAGTCCTTCGAGCGGTGCGCGCAAGGCATGGTCTTGTGCGGACTCGGTCGCAGGACCGATGGTCTGCGCGTGCTCTAGTGCAATGCCTTGCGGCATGCGTCCCCCGTTGTCTCCGTTGCGCCTTGGCCTGTTGCGGCTCGGTGTGGTCTGACGCGCCCTTGGTGCGTGCGCCGACCCGACGCGTATATGGTGCGGCGATTCTGCGCGCATGCGCGTGGTGCGGCAAGAAGACTCACCCCAGTATGTGCCCCTAGTCGTTGATGCACTGCGCAAGCGCGGTCGTGACAGGTTCATGTAAGCACACCCCAAATGGGTAAGCGCGAACTCCCCGCAGCGGTAATAGACAGCCCTGGTGTGGGTTGCGCCTAATGCGCACTGGAGACAACCACGGCGGCCGAGGCGATGTTGCGACGCCGAGCCGAGAGAACGAGCGCATGCCGACCCATCCGTTGCACGACCCGATCGCGCCGCCGCTGCCCGACGCCAAGACCGAGATCAAGACCACCACCTGCTATATGTGCGCGTGCCGGTGCGGCATCCGTGTGCATTTGCGTGATGGCGAGGTGCGCTACATCGAAGGCAATCCTGATCATCCGCTTAACAAGGGGATCCTTTGCGCCAAGGGTTCGTCGGGGATCATGAAGCAGTACTCACCGGCGCGCCTGACCAAACCGCTCAAGCGCAAGCCCGGCACCGAGCGCGGTGCCGGCGAATTCGTCGAGATCGAATGGGACGAAGCCTTCGCGACGCTCGAACAGCGCCTCGCGCATTTGCGCGCGACCGATCCGAAGAAATTTGCGTTGTTCACCGGGCGCGACCAGATGCAGGCGCTCACCGGCTTGTTCGCGCGCCAGTTCGGCACCCCCAATTACGCGGCGCATGGCGGCTTTTGTTCGGTGAACATGGCCACCGGGATGATCTACACCATCGGCGGCTCGTTCTGGGAATTCGGCGGCCCCGACCTCGACCGCGCCAAGCTGTTCTTCATGATCGGCACCGCCGAGGATCATCACTCGAATCCGATGAAGAACGCGCTGGCGAAATTCAAGCGCAACGGCGGACGCTTCGTCGCGATCAACCCGATCCGCACCGGCTACGCGGCGATCGCCGACGAATGGATCCCGATCAAGCCCGGCACCGATGGCGCGCTGCTGCTCGCGATCATCCGCGAGATCATCGAACTCGGCCTGTACGACCGCGACTTTCTGACCCGCTACACCAATGCCGGCCAGCTCGTGAACCAGGACGAGGCCAGCGACGCATTCGGCCTGATGGCGCGCAACGCCGAAGGCGATGTCATCAATCCGCTGCGTCCGCACAACTTCCTGTGGTGGGACCGCTTGAGCAATCGCGCGGTCGCCGACCATACCGAAGGCGCCGACCCGGCCTTGCTCGGCAGTTATGCGGCGCCCGACGGCACGCCGGTCAAGCCGGCTTTCCAGTTGCTCGAAGAACGGGTGCGCGAATGCACGCCCGAATGGGCCGAGGGCATCACCGGCATCCCGGCCGCGACCATCCGCCGCATCGCGCACGAGATGGGCATCACCGCGCGCGATCAGAAGATCGAATTGCCGATCGCCTGGACCGATTGGTGGGGCAAGGAACACAAGAGCGTGATCGGCAATCCGGTCGCCTTTCATGCGATGCGCGGGTTGGCCGCGCACAGCAACGGCTTTCAGACCATCCGCGCGCTCGCGATCCTGATGAGCCTGCTTGGCACCATCGACCGGCCCGGCGGCTTTCGCCATCGCGCGCCGTATCCGCGCGCGGTGCCGCCCAATGCGCGCCCGCCCAAAAGCCCGGCCTCGGTCAAGCCGAACACGCCGCTCGATGCGCCGCCCTTGGGCTGGCCCGAATCGCCCGAGGATCTGTTCGTCGACGAGGCCGGCCAACCGGTGCGCCTCGACAAAGGTTTCTCGTGGGAGCATCCGCTTTCCGCCCACGGCCTGATGCACAACGTCATCACCAATGCCTGGCGCGGCGATCCTTACCCGATCGACACCTTGTTCATGTTCATGGCCAACATGGCCTGGAATTCGAGCATGAACACCTCGCAAGTGCGCCAGATGCTGGTCGACAAGCAGACGGCCGGCGCGCACGCGGGCGAGTACAAGATTCCGTTCATCGTCGTCTGCGACGCCTTCCATTCCGAGACCGTGGCCTATGCCGATCTGGTCCTGCCCGACACGACCTATCTCGAGCGCCATGACGTCATGTCCATGCTCGATCGGCCGATCTCGGAATTCGAAGGCCCGGTCGATTCGGTGCGCGTGCCCATCCTGCCGCCGCTCGGGGCATGCAAGCCGTTCCAGGAAGTGCTGATCGAACTCGGCAGCCGGCTCAAGTTGCCCGCTTTCACCACGCCCGAAGGCGAGCGCAAATACAAGGACTATCCCGATTTCATCGTGCGCTATGAAACCGCGCCGGGCTCGGGCATCGGCTTTCTGGCCGGCTGGCGCGGCAAGGACGGCGAGAAGTCGATGCGCGGCGAACCCAACCCCAAACAATGGGAGATGTACGCCAAGCACAATTGCGTGTTCGAGCACCATCTGCCGCAGTCGCATCAATACATGCGCAACTGGAATCGCGGCTATATGCAATGGGCGCAGCAAGTGGGTTTGCGGCGCGACAACGATCCGATCGTCATCCATCTGTATTCGGAATTCCTGCAGAAATTCCGCCTTGCCGCGCAAGGCAAGACCCACGGCAAACAGCCGCCCGATCATTTGCGCGAACGCGTCGCGACGTATTTCGATCCGCTGCCGTTCTGGTACGAACCGCTCGAATCGGCGGCGTCCGATACCAAGACCTATCCGCTCAATGCCGTCACGCAACGGCCGATGGCGATGTACCACTCGTGGGATTCGCAAAATGCCTGGCTGCGCCAGATCCATGCGCACAACTATCTGTTCGTGAACACCCGCACCGCGCAAGCTGAAGGCATCGGCGACGGCGATTGGATCTGGGTCGAATCGCCATGGGGCAAGGTGCGTTGCATGTGCCGGCATTCGGAAGCCGTCGAGCCCGGCACGGTCTGGACCTGGAACGCGATCGGCAAGGCCAAGGGCGCCTGGGCCTTGAGCGAAGACGCCAACGAATCGCAAAAAGGCTTCCTGCTCAACCATCTGATCAGCGAAGAACTCGCGGCCGATCGCAGCGGCAAACGCTTTTCGAATTCCGACCCGGTCACGGGCCAGGCCGCCTGGTACGACGTGAAGGTGCGCATTCGTAAAGCCGAGCCCGGCGAGCCAGAACATACGCTGCCGCAATTCGACGCGATGCGCGCTGCGCCGGGGATGAGCAAACCCGTGCCGCGTTGGCGCGCCTGGTTCGCGGGGCGCATGAACGGCAAGGCCAACGGAGGCGGGCAATGACGCAACTCGCCCTGGTCATCGACCTCAATGTCTGCGTCGGCTGCCATGCCTGCGTGACCAACTGCAAGCAATGGAACACCTCGGGTGCGGCCGGCCCGTTGGTGGACGAGAACCCCTACGGCAAGGATCCGACCGGCACTTTCTTCAACCGGGTGCAGACCTTCGAAGTCGGTCGCTTCCCCGATACCCAGACCGTGCATTTTCCGAAGTCGTGCCTGCATTGCGAAGACCCGCCGTGCGTGCCGGTCTGCCCGACCGGCGCGAGCTACAAACGCAAGGAAGACGGCATCGTCTTAGTCGATTACGACAAATGCATCGGCTGCAAGTATTGCTCTTGGGCCTGCCCTTACGGCGTGCGCGAGCTCGACGAAAAGCGCCAGGTGATGACCAAGTGCACGCTGTGCGTCGATCGCATCTACAACGAGAAGCTGCCCGAAGCCGAGCGCAAGCCGTCCTGCGTGCTGGCCTGCCCGGCCGGTGCGCGTCTGTTCGGCGATGTGCACGACCCGGCCTCGGAAGTCTCGACTGCGATCCGCGAACGCGGCGGCTATCCGTTGATGCCCGAGCAAGGCACGCAACCGTCCAACCATTACCTGCCGCGGCGCAAGTCCGAGATCCGCATCAGCGCCGATCAACTCGTGCGCGAGGACAACCCCTTGCGCATCGACGGACGCGAGCCGATCTACGGCGAAGGCGCGCCGCTCGATGCCGATTGGGAACATTGAACCGGAGCCGCGATGCATCCTGCACTGTCCGTCCTGTTTCTGACCACGCTCATCGGCGCGGGGCAGGGCCTGTTGTTTGCGCTGGTCGGCGTCGAATACGCGGCGACCTTGCACGCGGTCCGCATCGACGATCTGCGCGGCTATCTGCTGATCGGCAGCGCGGTGTCGCTGTCGTTGACGGCGTTGGGCCTGGTGGCGTCGTTCTTTCATCTTGGCCACCCCGAGCGCGCCTGGCGCGCGGCCGCGGGCTGGCGCACCTCGTGGTTGTCGCGCGAGGTGATCGTGCTGCCGGCCTTCATGGCCGCGGTGTTCGCCTACGGCGTGGCACATTGGATCGGCGGTCTGCCGACCTTGGCGATCGGTGTCGTCGCCGTCGTGCTCGGCGTGCTCTTGTTCGTGTGCACCGGGATGATCTATGCCGCGGTCAAGACCATCCGCGAATGGGCGAGTCCGCTCACCGTCATCAATTACGCCGTACTCGGTAGTGCATCGGGGGCCACCTTGGCCGCGGCATTGGCCGGGGTGCTCGCGCCATCGATCGCGTCGCCGCTGGCCTTGATCGCACTCGCCCTCACGCTGCTCGGATTGGCGTCGCGCAGCGCGGCACTGGTGCGCAATGCGCGGCTCAAACCCACGAGCACCTTGCAGACCGCGATCGGCGTGCGTCATCCGCGCATCGTGCAAAAGGCCCAAGGCGCGATGGGCGGCTCGTTCAACACCCGCGAGTTCTTCCATGGCGCATCGAACCGCCGGTTCAACGGCATGCGCACCCGTTTCATCGTGCTCGGTTTCATCGTGCCGGCGGCGCTGCTCGCGGTCGGCTCGGCGCCCGCGCTCGCGTTGGCCTTCGGTGTGCAATACCTCGGTCTGTTCGCCGAGCGCTGGTTCTTTTTCGCGCAGGCGAACCATCCGCAAAACCTGTACTACCGGTCGATCGCATGAAGCGCGACTTGCTTCGCCATGCGGTGCAGGCGCTCGCCGGGCCGGTCTCGGTCATCGCCGCGATGATGCTGCCTGAATGCGCACTCGCCGCCGATGCCGCGTCCGCGGGCGGCGAGGTCGCCTGGTGGTGGTGGCCGCTCGGCCTGTTCATCGTCTGCTTTGCGTTAGGCATCGTCGCCGTGCCTGCCGGCGTGGGCGGCGGCGTGTTGTTCGTGCCCATCGTCGGCGGCTTCTTTCCTTTCCATCTCGATTTCGTGCGCGGTGCGGGCTTGCTCGTGGCCTTGGCCAGCGCGCTCGCGGCAGGCCCCGATCTGTTGCGCGCCGGACTGGCCAATCTGAGGCTGGCATTGCCGCTGGCGGTACTGGCCTCGGCCAGTTCGATCGCGGGGGCGATGCTGGGCCTGGCCATGCCGGCGTCGGTGGTCAATACCGCCCTGGGCGCGACGATCCTGATGATCACCGTGCTGATGGCGCTGGCGCGCAAATCCGAATTTCCCCATGTGGCAGCGCCCGACCGCTTGTCGCAAGCCTTGCGCATGCATGGCGTGTTTCATGACGCGGCCAGCCGGCAGGACGTGCATTGGCAAGTGCATCGCACGCCCCTGGGGCTGGTGCTGTTCATCCTGATCGGCGTGCTCGCCGGGATGTTCGGCCTCGGCGCCGGCTGGGCCAATGTGCCGGTACTCAATCTGGTAATGGGCGCGCCGCTCAAGGTATCGGCCGGCACGTCGAGCTTCATCCTGTCGCTCGTCGATTCTTCCGCGGCCTGGGTCTACCTCAACCGCGGCGCGGTGCTCGCCGTCATCGCCGTCCCCTCGGTGGTGGGCATGATGCTCGGCGCCAAGATCGGCGCGCGGGTGCTCAAGGTGGTCAAGGCGTCGGTGGTGCGCAAGCTGGTCATCGCGCTGCTCTTGTTCGCAGGCGCGCGCGCCATCCTCAAGGGCCTGGGGGTCTGGACATGAGCCAGCTCGTGCGCGAGGTGCATGCGCGGGCCGACGCGCTGATCGATCAGGCACCGCAAGAACGCTATGCGGGTGTGCTGGCCTGGGGCACGCGCCTGGGCTTCGTCGCACTCGTGGCCGGGTTCTTCGTGTATGTGTTCGGCCTGATCGATCCGCATGTCGCGCATGTCGATCTGCCGCGCTTGTGGAGCCAGCCGGTGGCGCACTATCTGCGCGAGACCGCCATGCCGACCGGTTGGGGCTGGACGGCGCTCCTGCATCGCGCCGACATCCTCAATCTGATCGGCATCGCCATCCTCGCGAGTTGCTCGGCACCGGCCTTGCTCGCGGCGGTGCTGGCCTACGCACGTGCGAAGGACCGGGTGTTCATGGCATTGTGCGGGCTGGAAATTCTCGTGCTTGCGCTGGCAGCTTCCAATCTGCTGGCCGTGGGGCACTGACCCGCAAGATGCCCGTCCCGACGCAACGCCATCGAACCCTGCTGACCACTGCTATCGCGATCGCCGCCCTCGGACTGGTGTCGGGCACGGTCATGGCCGATACCGGCAGCCTGGCCGGCACGCCCTGGTGGGCCTGGCCGCTGGCGCTGTTCGTGGTCTGTTTCTTTCTGGGGGTGGTCGCGGTGCCCGCGGGCGTGGGCGGCGGTGTGCTGTTCGTGCCCATCGTCGGCGGCTTCTTTCCGTTTCATCTCGATTACGTGCGCGGTGCCGGCTTGTTGGTGGCCCTGGTCAGCGCGCTCGCCGCGGCCCCCGATCTCTTGCGGCGCGGATTGGCCGATCTGCGCCTGGCCTTGCCCATGGGCGTGCTGGCCGCGGCCAGTTCGGTGGTGGGCGCGATGGTGGGTCTGGTCTTGTCGGCCGCGGTGGTGCAGACCGCATTGGGCGTGACCATCCTTGCGATCACCGCCTTGATGCTGTTGGCGAAGAACACCGAGTTTCCGCGCGCTCACGCGCCGGATCGGCTGGGGATGGCGCTGGGCTTGCACGGGGTGTTCGACGACGCGGCGAATGAACGCCGGGTGCCCTGGCATGTGCATCGCACGCCGCTGGCCTTGGTGTTGTTC
>CAYUYC010000036.1:0-17393 GCA_964448945.1 uncultured Burkholderiaceae bacterium | reverse complement strand
CTGCAAGAGCGCGTAGTCACGCCGCTGGGCGGGCACCAGAGCATTCCGGTGAACGTGATGGTGATCTGCGCGACCCACCGCAATCTGCGCGAGCTGGTGGCGCAAGGCCGGTTCCGCGAAGACTTGTATTACCGGCTCAATGCGCTGGTGGTGAAGCTGCCCGCCTTGCGCGAGCGCAGCGACATCACCGCGATCATCGAGCGCATCCTGCATGCCGAGCCGCACGACGGCCCGCCCTACACCCTGGCGCCCGAAGTGTCCGCGCTGTTTGCGCGCTATCGCTGGCCCGGCAACTTCCGCCAGCTCGACAACGCGCTGCGCGCGGCCAAGGTCATGGCCGACGACGACCATGTGATCCGGCGCGAACATCTGTCGGACGATCTGCTCGACGAGCTCGAAGAACTGCCGCAAGTGCACGACATGGCCGGAGCGAGCGCAACATCAACGATTGCGGCAGCGCTTGCGACCATGCCTCTCGAAACGACCGCTGCGCCCCACCGCGCACCGACCTCACTCGATGCCGCCGAGCTCACATTCATCCAGCGCGCGCTCGATACCTATGGCGGCAATGTCTCAGCTGCCGCGCGCGAGCTGGGTGTGAGTCGCAACACCATCTACCGCAAGATGGAGAAAATCAAGAAGCAGAACAGTTGAACTTCGAAGCGGGAGTGCGTTTGTTCCCTACGCAAACTGCTTCATTGCATCGTGATGGAGCGCCGCTCGAAGGATCGCTCGATACTCGGAGTTCCGCTCCATGAGGGAGCGATTCGACGGAGAACTTCCCGATGAAAGCAGGCGTTGTCGTAGACGAACCAAGTGCCTCCACGGTCCCAGGAGAACAGCATGTACTTATACGGGACATGCTCTTCCAGCACCCCTGATCGGTTCCGCATGGTCGGCACGATGGCTACCTGCACGGCATCGACAGAAAACAATGTCGGCACACCGATCTCCTCCGAACGCACGGGATTTTCGCCATCCAAGAATATCTCGATCACTCGTTCAAGAACGGCGTGCATCGATTCTCCGCGTTCAGTGACATCGGCGCTTACTCTCGGCACTGTGTGCAGAACGAGATAATTCAGATCGCGCGCCAGAAAGTGCTGCGAATACGCGGTTGCCGCGTCGATAGCACCGGCTTCCAATTTCGCGAGCGAAGCTTCGGCCGACGCCGAAGTTCCACACTGTAGAAACGCGCAACAAACGACGATTCGACGCATTGTTTGCATGTCAATCATTCGCTGTCGTCCACAAGACCAATCGATACGGAGGCGCTGCGTTCAAGTGAAGAATCACCGAGGGATAGACTCGCCCGGCCGAAACGAGATTGCTGTCAAACAATGGAACACTAATCTTGATCGTCGGAGTCGCGTCGCTTTGTCGAGTTGCCTTCCACACAATCCTTGCGTTCTTTCCCGCGGGAAGGTTGACCCAAGTTCCAGGATATTCCGCTGCGTCGGCGTTGCGCAACGCTGCCTCGATTGTTCTTGCCGATTTCACCGTGGCAACCAGCCCAGTCTGCCCTGATGCCATGGAAATCTTGGGCTGATTTGATGGCTGCCACATCAACAGCAGGCTCGCTGCCTCTGGGTTGACCTGCGCGATCTCCCGAATGACCTCGTCACTCGCTCGAATGCCTGCAAGTGCTGCTGGATCATCGGTCGCATACGAGACATATGTGGTATCACCATAAGCGATCGCTTGAATGCCCTGTTCTTGAAGCAATTTCGCGTTCGGCTGTGCGCCATCGGGGGCAATTGGGTTGTAGCACCCGCCAAAGCACGCGTAGCAAGTGAACGGCGGATCGCGCAACTCTCGGGTCGCCGCTTGACAGCCTCCGGTACAACCTTTGCATGTGTTCGCACACCAAGTGCATTGCATTTGCGCTCTTACCGGAGCACTGAGCCCAATCGAGACCAACAACAAGCACCACATGAAACACGCAACGGTGCGTTTGATCGTATGCGCAGCCATACCGTCTCCTTTCCGATCGGAACAGTAGCTCATCCGGAAACGTCAAACCTCGTCCACGACCGACTGAAATCTTGAGCCGCATCTGACGCAACCGAACCCAGTGGGAGTATTGCTTGGTCGTCCGGGGGGGGGGGCAACCCCAAATAAGCACAGCCAGATGTCTCTAGTCGATATCGAGGTAGAGGACGCAGGAGATCTACGCGCAGCGTGTGATCTTGGCATTTGTTTGCCCAGATCGCGGCTTTCAAGGAAGCATCGAATTGGACGTCCTCCCAAGCACCGCGAAATCAAGCGCGTGAAGCGCGGCTCAGGTACCCTCACGCCCGCGCCGCGAGCGCCGGCGCGCCTGAGGAGGAACTGCACTGATGGTCCCACGATTCTTTGCGGTCTCGCGCGCATGGTTGCGCAAGACCGTGCGCAACAACCGGAACATGGAATTCGGCCTCGGCGGCCCGACGGTGATGATCGACTTCAAGTCGGACGAACCCTTCGACACCCGCGCCGGCAGCAATCCGACTGACCCCCGGCCGTTCTACCAGTCCGACGCGGCCCGGCTTTTCTCCTGGTACCGCGGCTACCTCAACACGCCCGAGTACATGGACAACGTGCTCTACGCCGATGTGCTGCCGATCCGTTCGACGGGCCTGCACGGGCTGACGTCCGACGCGATGCCGGTCGAAGACATCACGATCACGATCGAGCCCGGCGCCTACCGCATCCCCGAGAAGTTCAAGGCCCATGCCACGGCCGCGGTCGAACTCTTCAAGACGATGAAGAAGCTGCGCTTCTTCGAAGACCAACAAGCGTGGGAGAACAACACCTCGCTGCGCGTGATCTCGATCGAGCCCACCGGCAAGCTCAAATGCCAGAAGGCGCGCTACTTCGATCAGGTGGGCACCAACCTCACGATCGATTGGGCCTCGGGCGCCTTGGCCCACGGCTGGCGCACCATCCGCATCGATGCCGAGCATCCGATCGACGGCAAGCTGCCCGCGCTGCGCGACTCCAACATGGCCAACACTCTGGGCGTGGCCGTCATGCTCTACGACCGGCAATTGCGCCCCATCTTGCGCACCCGCACCGATACGCTCGCCTCGATCGCGCATCGCGGCCTGCATTGCACCGCCTCGGGCGTGCACGAGGTCGCGCCCAACCAAAGGCCGGGCACGTTCGATTACGCGCTGCTCGAGACCGGCATGGTCAAGGAGATCGAACACGAGATCGGCCTGCGCCGCGACGAATACGATCTGTACCCCGTGGTCTTTGCGCGCGAACTGCCGCGCGGCGGCAAGCCGCAATTGTTCTTTGCCGCGCTCGCCAAGGTGGACGAAGCACGCATCCGCGAGGCCATGGCCTCGGCCGACGAAACCCACGAATACGTGACCGCCGACAACGTGCCCGCGATCCGGATGCTGAGCGAACACGAATTTTCGAGCGAGCTGTTCACCTACGAAGGCTGGGCCTGCCTGCGCTTTGCCGAGCGGTTCATCGAGGCGAATCGGGAGACCCTCGGCGTTGAATGAAGCGCGGGGCCTTCATTCATGCCGGGGCTCGGGCGGATATTCGATGTCCAGGCTGCTTTGCATATTCCAATCGCATGGACGCAAACTCGCCGAGGCCGAAGTAGATACCGCGAACTGGAAAAGGAGACGGCGCATTGCTCAGCACCCTAGGCAGCCAAGCCCGTGCAGCCTTGATTTCGCCAACGACATCGACAGCACCGAGCTGCGACCAAACCGAGTGCGGCTCGTTCGCGGCACCCCATTGAAGCATCGCCGAGAGTGATGACTCGAGACTCTTCGACTGGCGTAACTCGCCAGCGAGACGTTGATAGAACCGCGGAAGAGAAATAGACATGATGGGAAGAAACGCAACCGGCGGCGTAGGCCGACCGGAAGACAGGCGCGACAGAAAGCGCTGCGGATTAGCGATAGACGACGTTCTCGTCGGTGTTGATCAGATGGCCGTCATACGGGCCGACTTTGGTGACCTTCGAGCCGTTCTTGAAAACGATCTGCAGGCCGTGCTCCGGCTCCCAATCGCAGTTGCAAACCAGCGAGACATAGACTCCTTGGTCGGCGTATGGGCATCGGCTCACGATGGGCTCGTCGCCGAGATCGACATGGTTCCATACCTCGCTCGGCGAGGCGATCTCTAGGAACTCTTCATCGTCCGGCTCGCATTGCGCGTTGACGTCTTGGTAATACCGGTAGATGTGCTCCTCGGCGTCTTGCAGTACCGAGTGCGGAATCGACAAGAAATTGGCGATCGCCGAATGGAAATCTTCCTTCGCGGCGTCTTCGTCATAGCCATCCAAGACCACTCTGCATTCCTTGTCGTTCAGCACTTTGAGCTTCAAGGGTTCGCTGTAATACCAGCCAATGCTGTCGTCCTTGGCCGCTTCGCCGAGACCGGGAATGTGCATATTCAATTCGTACCCACAAAGTAGATTGGCCACAGGACTCTGGTATCAAGCGCCCCGGGGTTTCGCGGAGGCCAGTTGGTTTAAACGGTCGCGGCCTGATCAGCGCGTTGATGGTGGTAGTTTGCCTCGAACTCGGTAGGCGGAACATTGCCGAGCGCCTCATAGAGGAGCATCGAGAGACCACTGACAGCTCAGTTTGAATTGGGACAAGGGTCAATTCTTCGCATGACGGTCGAGCAACTTTGGCCATGTACCGGCAAACTCGCCGATCAATTGCCCGAATGCCTGGCGCTCGTTTTGGCGGCGCGCCTCGTCCGCGGCGTCGCTGCTGCCCCAGGAAGTGGAAAGCGTCTCGGCCTTCTTGGTCGTCTCATACGTCGAATAGACATAGCCGGTGCGCGTGTCCATGAGCAAAGCCGATGCCGTGGTCGTCACATAGACCTTGCGCGTGGGCGAAAGACCGAGGGTGATGACGGTCAGCGGTTTGGCGAGGTCCCGGTCGAAGAACACGGTGTCGAACGTATAGACGAACAGCAAATCGGCTTGCAGGCGCGCCGCGGCCTCACGCAGTTCCTTGTCGCCCTCGAGCCTTGACGGCAGCAGCATACGATTGATCGCCGTGACGCCTGCCACCTGTGCCAGATGCGTGATGCGTTCGATCTGACCTTCTTCCTCCACCTCGCGCGTCATGACGACCGAGTAGCGGCCTTCGCCATAAGCGCCCCCGGATTGCTGGAGCCGATAGTTGGTATAGGCCGGCGCTTGCACGCGGACCACGGCAATGCTGGCCGGGAACGGCGCTGTGGCCTTGGTCGAGAAGCCCTCCTGAATCGATGCCGGGGCGAAGGCCTGAAGGTCCGCCTTTGCCCCGGGCGGGATGTAGGAGGCGCAGCCGAAGAGCGTGGCGAGGCCGATCTGGAGAAACAGGCAAATGCAGGTTCTAAACATGAAGGAATGCCTATATCTTCTCACTTTGGATAAGTTTCGTGATTTGCCTTACGAAAGCTTGTGTATCTAAGAAGTAGTTCGGATAAGCCTTTCGAAGTGCATCTACTGGCCCAGCAGATACGAGGACCGCTTCAACGGATTCCCCGTTCTTTGCCCTTAATTCGACATCCGCGTATGCACGGTTTGCGTCATCGAGACGTGTCTGTGGAAAAGGACGAATTAAGACAGTTCTCGCCTCTGAGTTCAGGACCACAAGGTGATACGCACCCTGCCCGCGCCCTCGGGTAATTCGATCGGCCGCTATAGCGAATCCGCTCAACTTGTGCAGAACTTGTAGTTTCTTCTCCGCATGTGCCAGTTTTTTGATGATTTGGCCTTGATTCAAATTTTCAAATCCTGGCACAGGTGCACATTTCTCAACAGAAGCAAGCGCCGCTGACGACACTTCGAAAAAATCGCGCCACTGCTTCTCCCCTTGACCGGACTTAAGCGCCTGCCCAAGGAAGGTACCCATAGTTTCTACCGCCGTCGCCCACGCATGTTGCAACCGCGTTCGAATCTGCAGTTCTAGCGCAAGGCCCTCGTACGCCGGCGCCCGTGGATTTGTGTAGCGGTAGATCAGGTGAACGCTGCGATAACCGTCCGCTTTTGGACGATCAATGTAGTCTTTTGAAGAGACAAGTTTGTGCTTAAATGTCGCTTGACGGTAGGCGGTCTCAAGCTTTCTCAACTTTGCCATCGAACTAACAACCGCCCGCAATCCGCCGATATCCTGCATGCGAGCCAGTTTCATTCCTTCGAATCGTTCAAGCTTCAATAGAATTGACGGAGCTCGTTTGAGTCGCTGAGCAACAAGCGCATCTTGGTCGATTGACTTTAGCTTAAGTCGTAGCAGCGCCTGAAAAGTATTTATTGGATACAGATGGCAGGCACGCCAGTTTGCGAGAACTTGGTTGGCCCACAAAAGTTCTTCAGGTTCATACTTCTGTGGTTCCATAAGAACATCGCCGGCCCTGTTGACTTGGCCTTTCGTGAACTGCAGTGTTGCAAATGCCATAAGAAACCACCCAATAATCTAGCGTTTGGAATAACTGGCCGCTCAATCCCAGGGGGGGCGGAACGAACTTGCAAGCGCGGCTTACGGGCTGTCCTATTCACCGAGAGGTTGGGCATTGTCGAGGGACCGTTATTCTGCCGCTACAACAGCTTGCATCGCGCTTAGAAGACCTTCAATCCAATCAATGTCGGCCGCGATCGATGCGTGGTCAACAGGGTTGAAGTAGATGTTCCGCGGACGAGACATACGCGCGATGTCGCCTTCATGCGCTATTTGATTTCGCCGATGCACCAAGTGATTGAGCCGCTGCTTGATTTCGGCGGGCTGACCTCCGAGTTGCGCAGCGATCTTCGACCAGGCTCTATCTATTCCCGCAATGGCGAAAGCGTTAGCAACTTGCTCGTAAGATTGAAACGTCTCCAACAGGAGTTGTGTTTGGAGTGCGTTCTTGACTTGAACCCAGGGACGAATGCTCTTGCCATTCTGTTGACCTGCGATGGCGGAATCAGCAAGTTTTGCGAATGCCGAGAATGGAATTACTACTCGGGCAAGCGACTTGGGGAGCTCTGCTCGATACCGGACTTCCGATAACCGCCGCAAAATAAGCCAATGCATATACGTGTCAATTGCCGCTATCGCCGTAAATAGAGCCGAGCGGCAGAGGTCGTCAGCAACGTCTGCAACTGGCAATGGTTGCGACGCGAGTTGCAGGAGGCGCCTGCTCTTTGCAACGCACGCTTGCGCGGCAGCCTCAGGGGAGAAAGTCACGATTAATCCTATGCGCAACGTGGAAGTGAGCGGCCTGCGCGGTTCTTTGCGCAGATCCGCTCGGCTGCAGGGTTCGACGTCACAGCTTCAACTCACCGAGCGACTCGCGCTTTAACCCTGACGCGCTAGCAATTGCTGAGATAAACGCATACGTTTCTTGCCGTCCCATGTTGGTAATCATCCAGTGATCGCCAATGGGGCGCGAGAACTTCTCGGTTAAGTGAGGCGACGCAATGTAGAGAGTGTCGCGGTCGCGCGAGATGTACCTCCGCGATTTGTGAGGGCTCGCCATAAAGCGCTTGTCGTCAATGGCGGCAACCCTCTCAAGTATGTCCGGGAACCACACTTTTAGATCGACAAGCAGGCCCTCGATTAGATCGGGAAGCGCAGAGTGGCTTTGTACTTCAACCACCGTCTTTTTTCGGTCCATGTCGTAGTACCGGACGGCATGCTTGTACGGACGAGACATCAAGTGTGTGTAGATGCGTGGCTGGGTGCGTGCCATTTCTACCTCCGAGTGCCTGGGCTATGCGAGATGCGGAGTGGGCTTTGAGACTCCGAACTTGATTTGGACCGCAAAACTGCGGAATAACATGGTCAATCCGCCGCGCGGAAACCCGCTAGCAGCCTTGATCCAGCGGCTACATACTGCACAACTACACAGCATTAACAACTCCCACAAAGTCGGCGGGCGGGCCACCATCACTTGTGCCATCTATTCCCGGCCAATGTACCGCCCCGCAACACCCTACCCCATTGACCACCGTCTCCCCTGTTCCATTCCGCCACACCCAGCCCGCAACACATCCCGCCAGTGTCGCCCGTCACCGCGGCGCGGCGCTATCCCCTATCCCCGGCAAACCCAGCATTAGCGCGGCTTTGCGCCCATTTGCGCTTTCGCCGGCCACCCGTAGGCACACCCCTTGCCCATGTGTTCTCACTCGCGCCAGACGCGAGGCCCTATCGATACGGAGGAGAGCACACATGGATATGTCGGAGATCAGCAAGCTGGGCCTGAAGAACCCGTTCAAGACGCGTTATGAAAACTTCATCGGCGGCAAGTGGGTGGCGCCGGCCGATGGGCAGTACTTCCAGAACATCACCCCGATCACGGGCGGCGTGTTTTGCGAAGTGGCGCGCTCCAATGAAAAGGATGTGAACCTGGCGCTCGACGCCGCGCATGCGGCGCAGCCGTGCTGGGGCAAGCGCTCGCCGGCCGAGCGTGCCAATGTGCTCAACAAGATCGCCGATCGCATGGAAGCCAACCTCGAAGTGCTCGCGGTGGCCGAGTCGATCGACAACGGCAAGCCGATCCGCGAAACCCGCGCGGCCGACATTCCGCTCGCCATCGATCATTTCCGCTATTTCGCGGGTGCGGTGCGCGTGGAAGAAGGCTCGATTTCCGAGGTGGACCACAACACCTACGCCTACCACTTCAAGGAGCCGCTGGGCGTGGTCGGCCAGATCATCCCGTGGAACTTCCCGATCCTGATGGCGGCCTGGAAGATGGCGCCGGCGATCGCGGCCGGCAATTGCGTGGTGATCAAGCCCGCCGAGCAAACACCGGCGTCCATCCTGGTGTTGATGGAACTGATCGCCGACATCCTGCCCGCGGGCGTGATCAATGTGGTCAACGGATTCGGCCTCGAAGCGGGCAAGCCGCTCGCGACCAGCACCCGCATCGCCAAGGTGGCCTTCACCGGCGAAACCTCGACCGGCCGCCTGATCATGCAATACGCGGCGCAGAACCTGATCCCCGTCACGCTCGAACTCGGCGGCAAGTCGCCCAACATCTTCTTCGAAGACGTGATGGACAAAGACGACGCCTATTTCGACAAGGCGCTCGAAGGCTTCACGCTGTTTGCGCTGAACCAGGGCGAGGTCTGCACCTGCCCGTCGCGCGTGCTGGTGCAGGAATCGATCTACGACAAGTTCATGGCGCGCGTGCTCGAACGCGTGAAGAAGATCAAGCAAGGCCATCCGCTCGACCCCAACACCATGATCGGTGCGCAGGCCAGCCAGGAGCAGATGGAAAAAATCCTGTCGTACATCGACATCGGCACCAAGGAAGGCGCGCAACTGCTCACCGGCGGCAAGCGCGCAGCGCTCGGCGGTGATCTCGGCAAGGGCTATTACATCGAGCCGACCGTCTTCCGCGGCCACAACAAGATGCGCATCTTCCAGGAAGAAATCTTCGGGCCGGTGGTGTCGGTGACGACCTTCAAGACCGAAGAAGAAGCGCTCGCCATCGCCAACGACACGCTGTACGGCCTGGGTGCCGGCGTGTGGACGCGCGACGGTGCGCGTGCCTTCCGCGTCGGCCGTGCGATTCAAGCAGGCCGCGTCTGGACCAACTGCTACCACCTCTATCCGGCGCACGCCGCCTTCGGTGGCTACAAGCAGTCGGGCATCGGCCGCGAGACCCACAAGATGATGCTCGATCATTATCAGCAGACCAAGAACCTGCTGGTCAGCTACGACCCGAACCCGCTCGGCTTCTTCTAATCGTTTTCTCGGGGGCCGTCAGGCCCGGCCCGGCATCGTTCTCACGCGCGATGCCGGGTTTTTTCTTTGGAGCGTTTGGAGCGCATGCACTAGGCATGCACGCACGGCACTGCCTATCATCGGCCGCTCGCGTTCGACCACACTCCAGACCTCATGACCATCACCAACGTCACCGTACTCGGAACCGGTGTGCTCGGTTCTCAGATCGCTTTTCAGACCGCGTATCGCGGCTTTCAAGTGCTGGCCTATGACCTCGATGAGGCGGCGCTGGCCAAGGCGCGCAAGACCATCGATGTGCTCGCCGCCCGCTATGCGCGCGACCTGCCCGATGCCACGCCCGAAGCGCTTGCGGCTGCACGCGCACGCCTTGTCTGGACCACCGACTTCAACGCCGCCGCGCAGGCCGATCTGGTCATCGAAGCCGTGCCCGAGCAATTGGCGCTCAAGCGCGAGGTCTATGCGCGCCTGGGCGCGGCGGCACCGGCGCACACCATCTTCGCGACCAATTCATCGACGCTGTTGCCCAGCGCCATGGCCGATGCGACTGGCCGCCCGGCGCAATTTCTGGCGCTGCATTTCGGCAATGAAATCTGGCGCAACAACATCGCCGAGGTGATGGGCCATGCAGGCACCGATCCCGAGGTCTTCAAGACCGTGGTCGCTTTTGCGCAAAGCATCGGCATGGTGCCCATCCCCATCCACAAAGAGAAAGCCGGCTATGTGCTGAACTCTTTGCTGGTGCCTTTGCTCACCGCCGCGGCGGAGTTGTTCGTCGATGGGATCGCGCAACCACAAGACATCGACCGCACCTGGAAGATCGCAACGGGCTCGCCCAAAGGCCCGTTCGAGATTTACGACATCGTGGGCCTGGGCACCGCCTACCAAATCTCTTCAGTCGGCAGCCCCAAGATGCGCGAGTTTGCCCAGCGTCTCAAGAACGACTACATCGCCCAGGGCAAGATGGGCGTGGCGAGCGGCGAAGGCTTTTACAGCTATCGCAAATAGCCGCCGCGGACGCGTCGCCTTAGCGATAGGTGAAGAGGCCGGGATCGCCGGCCAGTTCGAGATGCGGCACGCCGTTGAGGCTGTGCAGCGTGAGGCGTTCGCCGCGGCAATCGATGCGGGTCATGCCGGCATTGAGCAGCACCCAATGCAGATCGAACGCGCGCTGATCGGGAATGCCCAGCAGATGCTGTGCGAGCACACCGATCGGCCCGCCCGAGGTGAAGACCACCACCGGGCCGCCGTGGCGGCACAGCGCTTGCGCGCGGCCAAGCGCGCCCAGGCAACGCGCCTTGAAGACGGGCCAGGGCTCGCGGTAATCGGCGTCGTGCGCGCCATCGGCCCAACGCGCCACCGCAGCCACGAACAAGCGCTGGAAGGCGCGCTGCGGATCGGCCTGCGCGGCGATGTGGCGCGCGAGCGCGCCGGGCGCGGCGAGTTCGGGCGCATGGCGCACCAGCACCTCGTGATGGTCGAATTCATCGAAGCCTGCGTCTTCGATGAGGTGCGGCGCCGGTGGTGCTGCGTCGCTCGCGGATGCATTGTTTGCGTCGGCTGCAGCGTTGCCCTGCCCGTGCAGCGCATCAAGGCAGGCGTCGGCGGTTTCGCGATGGCGACGCAAACTGCCGCGCATCACCGCGCCGGGCGCCGCGCCCAGGCGCGCCCACCATTGCCCGAGCAAGCGCGCTTGTTGCACACCCAGCGGCGAAAGCCGGTCGTAATCGTCGGCGCCGAAGCTGGCCTGCCCATGGCGCACCAGGACGATGGCGTTCGCGTTCATGCCGATTGCATGGCCGCGAGGCAGCGCTTTTCGAGGTAGCGCGCCACCTTGCCAAAGCCCGCGAATTGCGGGTTGGTGGTCTGCCCTTGCGCGTAGCGAAAATAAATCTGCTGCACGATGACCGCGAGCCGGAACAAACCGTAGACCAGATAGAAATCGAAATGGTCGACCTTGAGACCGGTGCGCTCGCCGTAATAGGCCACCACCTCGGCGCGCGTGAGCATGCCGGGCAAATGCGTGGGCTGGCGACGCAGCGCGAGGAAGGTCGGGTCGTCGTCGGCCTGCACCCAATACGCAAGGCTGTTGCCGAGGTCCATGAGCGGATCGCCGAGGGTGGCCATCTCCCAATCGAGCACGCCGATGACCGTCATCGGGTCGTCGGGGTCGAGGATGACATTGTCGAAACGGAAATCGTTGTGCACGACGCGGATCGCGGTTTCATGCGCGGGCATGCGCTCGGCGAGCCACGCCATCACGGTCTCGAAATCGGCCGCATCGGGCGTGCGCGCCTGGCGGTAGCGCTCGCTCCAGCCTTCGATCTGGCGGCGCACATAGCCTTCGCCGCGGCCGAGTTCGCTAAGGCCCGCGGCGGCCGGATCGATGCTGTGCAATTCGATCAGATGGTCGATGACCGACAAGCACAAGCGCCGGGTCTGCGCGGCATCGAGCACCAGACCCGCGGGCAGATCCTGGCGCGCGATCAAGCCGCGGATGCGCTCCATCACGAAGAAATCGCAGCCGAGCACTTCGGTGTCGTCGCAGATCGCGGTGATCTGCGGCACATACGGGTAGACCGGGCGCAGCGCCTGCATCACGCGTGCTTCGCGCAGCATGTCGTGCGCGCTCTTGGCTTTGTGGCCGAAAGGCGGGCGCCGCAGGATGAGGTCGCGATCCGGGTAGGCCAGCAAATAGGTGAGGTTGGACGCCCCACCGGCAAATTGCTGCACCTCGGGCGTGCCGGTCAGGCCCGTGGTGTGCTGCTTCAAATACGCATCGACGCGCGCGATGTCGATTTCTTCTCCCGCGCGCACACGGCCAGGACGGTCGATCATCTCAATGCCTCCCCGAACGCAGATCGATGCCCGCGCGCGCGGCCTGGGCGCGCAATTCGAGCTTGGCGATCAAGGCGCGATGCACTTCGTCGGGCCCGTCGGCAATGCGCAGCACGCGCGCATACGCGTATAGGCCGGTCAGGCCCCAGTCGTCGCACACGCCGGCGCCGCCATGGATCTGGATCGCCGCATCGATGACCGATTGCGCGACCGAAGGCGCCACCACCTTGATCTGCGAGATTTCGCTCATCGCCGATTTGACGCCCACGGTGTCCATCATCCAGGCCGCCTTGAGCGTGAGCAGGCGCGCTTGTTCGATCGCGGTGCGCGCATTGGCGATCACATCCACATTGCCGCCCAGCATTGCGAGCGGTTTGCCGAAGGCCACGCGGGTGAGCGCGCGCCGGCACAAGAGTTCGAGCGCGCGTTCGGCCGCGCCGATGGCGCGCATGCAATGATGGATGCGCCCCGGCCCGAGGCGCCCTTGCGCGATCTCGAAGCCGCGCCCCGGCCCGGCGATCACATTCTCGAGCGGCACTTCCACATCGGTGAAACTGATCTGGCCATGGCCATAGGGTTCATCGAGCGCGCCGAACACCGGCAGCATGCGTTCGATCTGCACGCCCGGCGTGTCCATGGGCACCAGCACCATCGAATGGCGCGCATGCTTGGGCGCCTCGGGGTCGGTCAGGCCCATGAAGATCAGCACCTTGCAATCGGGGTGGCCGAGGCCGGTGCTCCACCATTTGCGACCGTTGAGCAGCATGCGGTCGCCCTTGACCACCGCGGTGGCTTCCATGTTGGTCGCGTCCGACGAGGCCACGGCCGGCTCGGTCATGCAAAACGCCGAGCGGATGCTGCCGTCGAGCAAGGGCGCGAGCCATTGCGCCTTTTGCGCGGGCGAGCCGTACTTGACCAGCACTTCCATGTTGCCGGTGTCGGGCGCGTTGCAATTGAAGATCTCGGGCGCGATCAGCGATTGCCCGGTGATCTCGGCCAGCGGCGCGTACTCGGCATTGCTCAGCCCCGGGCCGTATTCGGGGTCGGGCAGGAACAAATTCCACAGCCCCGCCGCCTTGGCCTTGGCCTTTAGTTCGCGCATCACCGGCGGCACATTCCAGGGCTGCGCCCCGGTCTTGAGTTGGCGCGCGTACTCGGCCTCGGCCGGGCGCACCTCGTCGGCCATGAAGGCCAGCAGACGCTCGCGGTAGTCGTTGGTCTTGGGGGAAAAAGCGAAGTCCATGGCGGTCTCGGTCTGGTCGGCCGCGCGACGCGGCGAGCCCGCATCTTCCGGCGCCTGATGAAGATCGATCAAATGATCAATCTGAATCGACTACCATCAATTCCATGCATATCAGCCGCTTGGACCTGAACCTGTTCGTGGTGCTGGACGCGATCTACACCGAAGGCAGCATCACCCGCGCCGCCGCGACCCTGAACCTGACCCAGCCCGCGATCAGCCATGCGCTCGGGCGGCTGCGCCGGATGTTCGACGATCCGCTCTTCGTGCGCCAGGGCGGCGCCATGCTGCCCACGCCGCTTGCGCGCTCCTTGATCGCGCCGGTGCGGCAATCCTTGCAGACCTTGCTGACCAGCGTGCAGGAAGCGCATGCCTTCGACCCCGCGCAAGCGCGCCGCAGCTTCACCATCGGCTGCCGCGATGTGATGGAAGCGCATTTGCTGCAGCCCTTGATGGCGCGCCTGGCACGGGAAGCGCCGGGCATCGAGATCGCCTTCGTGCGCATCGAGCGCGCCGAACTCGAAGCCGACCTCGCCAGCGGCGCGCTCGATCTCGCGGTCGAAGTGCTCGCCAATCTGTCGGACCATGTGCGCCGCCAGCCGCTCACCCAGGATGCGATGGTGGTGGTGGCGCGCGAACGGCATCCGGCGCTTGCCGATGGGCTGACTCTGGAGGCCTACCTGGCCCAAGGCCATGTGCTGGTCTCGTCACGCCGCAGCGGCGTGGGGCTCGAAGACCGCGAACTCGCGCGCATCGGCCATCAACGCCGCATCGCGCTGCGCTGCCAGCAGTATTACGCGGCCTGCCGCGTGGTCGGCGAGACCGATCTATTGCTGACCATGCCCGCGCAATACGCGCGCATCGTCAACCTCGGCCTGCCCACGCGGCTCCACCCGTTCCCGATCGATGTGCCGCCGATCGATGTCTATCTGTACTGGCACGAGAACGTGCAGGCCGATCCGGGCAATGCGTGGCTGCGTGGCGTGTTGGGTGAGGTGGCGGCGCGGCAGACCGGTTGAGCGACTGAGCCTCAACTCACCGGACGCATGCGCGCTTCGATCTTGACGACCGCATTGCCGTTGGGCACTTCGATGACTTCGCTGTACTCCACCTCGGTGTTGACGCGGAAATTGCGTTGTTCCTGATCGACGACCGTGCGCGGAATCTCGGCCCCGACGCCGCCACTGACCATGTACACACCCGAGCCCTCCTGATGAAAACCGGTGACGACGGTCTCGGACCCGTTGGAGGTGATCATCATGTTCTCGGCGAGCACGAGGTACCTGCCGGGCCGCATCTTCGGAAACTCGAACAATCCATTGGCATCGGTGATGGCGACCAGCACGTATTTGTACACTCTGGGATCGCCATGAAAATTCTTGAGTTGCGCCTTGCCGCGCCGACGCGCGCTGCGGTTCTCGCGCTCCAGCCGAGACAACTCCAGCACATGTGCGGTGGCCGGGTATAGATAGACCTTGACGCCCGCCATCGGCGTGCCGCGCGAAAAATTCAGCAGAGCAGCATCCCGCCCCGCGTCCGGCCCACCGCTGCGGATCTTGTGAAAGACCACGCCTTTGATCGTTGCGCCCCCTTCGATCAAAGCCGCCTTGGCCTGAGCTTCATCGAAGGCTGGCTTGTCGACCTTCACGTCGACGGGCGTGTTCAGTTGCTTATCGAGCGCCTGTCGTTGCGCATTGGCCTCGGCACGCTGCATTTCGCTCGCACAAGCGGTCAACAACATCGCCACTGAAATGGCGATGCCTTTTCTGAGCACCTTTGCCGTGCTTGCGTACATGCAGACTCCTTATCCGGAAATTGAACCGATCAGTGATTGGTCTTCTTGATCTCGATGGTCGCGTTGCGAATGCCATCGATGAGCTTGTCGACATTGCCGTTGCCCGGCTGGCGCCGTCGATAGTCCTCCAGGTACTTCAGGGCGCTGTCCTTGTCGCCCACCGACAGGTAGCTCATACCCATGGTGTACGCGGCATCGTCCACGCCCAAGGCCAGCGCCTGCTCGAGATAAGGCAACGCCAGCTTCGCCTGACCCGCGCTCGCCAAGAAATGGCCATAGAGGTAGTTGCCGCGCGGGTCCGAAGGCACTGCGGCGAGAAACCGCTGGAACAATGCGTTGGCCTTCTGGGCTGCACCTGGAATGTGGAGGTTGTGGCCGAGGGCATTGAGCCTGGCCGCGCTGAGCAACAACTCGGGATCAGGCGATGGAACGTCGACCATCACGTCGAGCATGCCTGACAGCATCTTCGCGTCGCGCTCGGCGCGCTGCCGATCCTGCGGAGTATCGAAGCGCGGCGGATAGTTCATCGCATGCGCGGCAAGATCGTCCAGTATCAAGTCGAGATAGGCGCCATCGAACCCGTACCGCTTGCCCGCGACCGTCTCATCCACCACCAGCAGCTTTTGAGCGTCATAGACGCCGTACTCGCGCGCGTTGGCGATCGACGCAAGAACCAGCAAGGCAATGACCAGCAGAAAATGGCGCATGAAATTCGAGTACCGGATCAGGCTGCAAATGCAAAATCCGCGCAGTCTGCCGTGCAGGTACGCCACTGACAAGGCCTCCGTATCCCAAACATGCAAGCGCCGTTTGCGCAGCCACACGCATGCGACATGCGGATCGAATCCGAACGTCGGCCTTCCGATGCCTCACCTTTGATCAGACCCCTCCGCTCAGGTCTGCTGCACCACGATCGCCGGCATCTTGGCCGACATGTCGCGCGCCTTCTCGGCAACCTTGATCGCGACCTTGCGCGCGATGCTCTTGTAGATCTCGGTCGCGGCCGAATCGGGCTGGGCGACCACGGTGGGCTTGCCGGAATCGGCTTCTTCGCGGATGTGCAGCGACAAGGGCAAGGCGCCGAGGAAGTCGAGGCCGAACTGCTCGGCCATGCGCTGGCCGCCGCCTTCGCCGAAGATGTGTTCGACGTGGCCGCAATTCGAGCAGACGTGCACCGCCATGTTCTCGACGATGCCGAGCGTCGGGATGCCGACCTTCTCGAACATGTTGTAGCCGCGCTTGGCATCGATGAGGGCGATGTCCTGCGGCGTGGTGACGATGACCGCGCCCGTCACGGGCACTTTCTGCGCCATGGTCAGTTGAATGTCGCCGGTGCCCGGGGGCATGTCGATGATGAGGTAATCGAGATCGGCCCAGTTGGTCTGTTCGAGCAATTGGGTGAGTGCCTGCACCACGATCGGACCGCGCCAGACCATGGCTTGATCCTGGTCGACCAGAAAGCCGATCGAGTTGACCTGCACGCCGTAATTCTCGAGCGGGCTCATGGTCTTGCCGTCGGCCGATTCGGGCTGGCCGCTGATGCCGAACATGGTCGGCTGGCTGGGGCCGTAGATGTCGGCATCGAGCACGCCGACGGTGGCGCCTTCAGCCGCGAGCGCGAGCGCGAGGTTGGCCGCGGTGGTGCTCTTGCCGACGCCGCCCTTGCCCGAGGCGACCGCGATGATGTTCTTGACGTTGGGCATCACCTTCACGCCGCGCTGCACGGTATGGGCGACGATCTTCTGCTGCACATTGGCGCTGACATTGCCGGCACCGGCCGCCTTGAGCGCGGCGATCACCGCGGCGCGGATCGGTTCGATCTGGCTCTTGGCCGGGTAGCCGAGCA
>CAYUYC010000035.1:0-17429 GCA_964448945.1 uncultured Burkholderiaceae bacterium | reverse complement strand
GGCGCCACGCCCGAGAAATGATCGGTGGTGATATTGCGGATGCAATTGCCCGAGGTCTGGATCGCGTGCATCTGCACTTCGGCCAATGCGGCCAGCATCACCGGCGCGTCTTCGAGGCGCAGCCAGTTGAATTGCACGTTCTGGCGCGTGGTGAAGTGGGCATAGCCGCGGTCGTACTTGCGTGCGACATCGGCGATGCGACGCAACTGATGCGCAGCCAGCAATCCGTACGGAATCGCAACGCGCAGCATCGGCGCATGACGCTGGATGTACAGGCCGTTCTGCAACCGCAACGGGCGCAGTTCGTCTTCGGACAATTCGCCGCGCTGCCAGCGCGCGATCTGGCCGCTGAATTGGCGCACGCGTTCGTCGACGATGCGCTGGTCTAGTTCGGTATAGCGATACATGGCGCTTGCCTACTTGAGTAAGAGCTTGAGACCGATGCCGATCAGCATCAGCGCGAGGAAGCCGCGCAAGAAGCGTTCGGGCAACTTGGAGGCCACCGCGCTGCCCAGATAGATCGCCGGCAGCGAGCCGAGAATCAAGGAGCCGAGCAAGGACCAATCGACCGAGCCCATGGCCGCATGGCCGGCACCGGCCACGAGCGTGAGCGGCACCGCGTGCGCGATGTCGGCTCCGACGATCTGGCGCGCCGGCAGCAAGGGGTACAGGAAGAACAAGGCCACGACGCCCAGTACGCCCGCGCCCACCGAGGTCAAGGCGACGAGCGTGCCGATGAGCACGCCCACCAGCATCGTGGGCAGGGGACGCGCCACGGTGGGAATGGGCACGCTGATCGCGATCGATTCCGGGGTGATCGCCGAGGCGGTGCGTTCCCCCGCGCCGACGAAGCGTTGACCCAGCGCCTGGATCTGCGCCTTGAACACCAGCCCGGCCGCGGTCAGCAGCAACGCGCCGCCCAGGGTGCGCGTCATCACCTGGGCGAGTGCCTGGGCATCGGGCTTGAGCAAGCCCACGGTGGCGAGGGTCGCCAACGCCGCAGGAACCGAGCCGGCCACCAGCCATCCGGTGATGGACCATTGAATGTTGCCGCGCCGTGCGTGCGCGAGGATGCCGCCGGATTTGGTGATCGCCGCGAACAGCAGATCGGTCCCCACCGCGACCTGTGCCGGCACGTTAAACACCAGGGTCAGCAATGGGGTCATCAGCGACCCGCCGCCCACGCCGGTGGCACCGACCACGAAGCCGACCAATGCACCACCGATGATGAAATACGCGTCCACGGCGCAGCGCCCCCAAACCCAGATGTTGGGACGCAGACTAGGGAATGCCTGGCGCGCAGGGAACGACGCGTGCGCTATAGGCTTATGCGCTCACGGCATAAGCAAGGGCGAAGCGCGCCTATCGGCGGGATGCGCCCTGCGGATCGAACAGCACGATGGGCTCGAAATGCACGGTGTTGCGCTCGTCGCCGAGCCAGATCTGGCCTTCTTGCACCGTGCATTGCAGGGTCATATTGCGTTGCGCGATGCGGCTGAGCGCCTCGGTCGCGTCGGCGGGTAGTTCGATCACGCGCAGATTGCTCAGGCGAGCGAGTTCGTCGCGCTGTTGCGCCCACCACAGGCCGACGCTGCGCCCGCCGTAGGCATAGACGATGAGTTCCTTGGCGCGCGATGCGGCTTTCTTGAGCACGCGCGCATCGGGCAGACCGACCTCGATCCATTGCTCGACGGCGCCGGTCAGGTCCTTGCGCCACAACGCGGCCTCCTCGTTCGACGACAAACCCTTGCCGAAGGCAAGGGCTTCGTCGGCGTGCAGCCCAAATGCGACAACCCGCACCATCATGCGTTCATCGTTTTCGGAAGGATGCCGCGCGATGGTGATGGCGTGCGTTGCGTAGTGGTGCCGATCCATGTCGGCGACGTTGATTTCTGCTTTGAAGATCGTGGATTTGAGGGCCATGGCGCGAGACGATGCTGACAACGACCGGCACTGTACTAGGTCGTCCGCCGATCACCGATTCACGGGACTGGTCATGGACCCGTTGCGCCTCGACCATCGACGCATGTTTCGCGTCCACGCTTTCCTCCCACGCTTTGGCCCTCCCGGCGTACGCGCCGTGACCGCACACGCCTGGCGCTGGCTGGTCCGCATCGTCCTGACGGTGCTCGGCGTGATCGCGCTGTATGTGCTCTTTGCGGTCGTGCTGGGTCTGATCCCGCTCAACCGCAACTATCTGCCGGTCGATGATGGCGTCACCATCTATCTGGCCAGCAACGGCGTGCACTCCGACCTCGTCGTGCCGGTCCGGTCCGAAGTCATCGATTGGCAAGACGAATACCCAACGCACCTGTTTCCGCAAGTCGACGCCCGCCAGGACCATCTCGCCATCGGATGGGGCTCGCGCGGGTTCTATCTCAATACCGAGCATTGGTCGGATCTGACCCTGCAGACGGCAGTCGTCGCACTGTCGGGCGCCGGAAGCAGCGCGATGCACATCGAGTATCGCAGCCGTCCCGCTCCCGGCCCGGACGTGATCGTCATGCGTATCCCGCAGGCGAAGTATCGTGAATTGGTGGATTTCATCCGCGGCTACGCGATCCGCGACGAACACTCGCGCGCCATCGCCATCGCGGGACATCACTACACGCACAGCGACGCCTTCTTCGAGGCTTACGGCACCTACAGTGCCGTGATGACCTGCAACGAATGGACGCGTCAGGCGCTCGCGCATGCCGGTGTGCGCGCCCCCGCATGGGCACCGCTCGACACGGCGCTCTTTTATCACCTGCGTTAGTCCCGATAGGCGCGATTGGCCATCGGTGCAATCGTGAAATCGATCGCCAACCTGCAACCGTAACGGAGCCAGCCATGTCGAATCCGTTCGAAACCCACGGCGCCTTCAGCTGGAGTGAGCTGATGACCAATGACGTGGAAGGTGCGAAGAAGTTCTATCGAACCTTGTTCGGCTGGTCGCTCGAACCGATGGCCATGTCGCAAGGCACCTACTGGGTTGCCAAGGCCGACGGCGCGCCGGTCGGCGGCATCATGGCCATGCCGCACGGAATGCACACGCCCGCCTGGGGCGTCTACATCACGGTCACCAATGTCGACGACACCGCCAAGCAAGCCATCGCACTCGGAGGATTGGTGGTGGTCGCCCCCACCGACATTCCCGGCGTGGGGCGATTCTGCGTGATCCGCGACCCGCAGGGCGCGATGGTTCAGGCCATCACCTACACCAACTGATCAGACGTCGGCGAGGTCGATCGCCTCCATCAGCCGCTTGCGCGAATGCATGAGGCTGTTGGAATCGAGCTCTTCGGCCGTGACCACTTGCCCAGCGGCGAGTGCGGGCACATAGCGTTCGAGCACGCGCAAGAAGGGTTCGACCAGTTCCGGATCGAACTGCACGCCCGACAACATCCGGATCTCGCGTACCGCAAGCTCGTGCGGCCAGGCGCTCTTGTACGGGCGCTCGTTGGTCAGAGCGTCGTAGACGTCGGCCAATGCGGTGATGCGCGCCACCAGTGGAATCGCACGACCGCACGCGCCGGTCGGATAGCCGGTGCCGTTCCACCATTCGTGGTGGTGTTTGGCCACCAGGGTGGCCACTTGCAGCGTCGGATCCTGTGCGCCTTCGAGCAGATAGGCGCCCACCGTCGTATGCGCCCGCATGGCGGCAAGCTCGGTCGGATCGAGCGGGCCAGGCTTCATCAGAATGACTTCGTTGACCCCGACCTTGCCGATGTCGTGCAGTCGTGCCGCGTGCTCGATGCGCACGCATTCGATGCGGTCGAGGCCGATCTCCTGCGCGAGCATGCCGGCCAGACGGCCGACACGGAAACAATGCTGACCGGTGTTGTCGTCGAAGAATTCGGCGGTCAGCGCCCAGTTTTCGGCGGTGTCGTAAGCGTCGGTCCGAATATGCTGCCGAACCGCATCGGCGCGCAGCCGCGCCAAGTCTTCATGGATGGCCGACAGTTCCTCATTGCGTTCGATGGCCGAGCCGATGGTCGGGCCCCGGTCTTCGACCGTCGTGCGCACCTGGGCGAACGGATCGAACACGACCTCGTCGCCTGGACGACCATGCGGATCGATTTCGACGCCGCGCTCGGCCATCTGGCGATAGAACTTGGCGCGCTTGACGCTGGTGGTGTACTCGACCAGTTCCTTCGCGTAAGCGACGCCGGTTTGCACATCGGACGGGTTGGTCGCATTGCCGTACACCTTCACGAGCGCGCGCAACACGTCGTCATGCAGGAACTTCTCGGACTTCAGGGTATGCGCATGCAATTCGCGCAGTGTCTTGCGCGCCGCATTCACCCGATCTTCATCGCCGCTGGCCCAGTTGCACAATGCCCCGGAAACCCGCATCACGACGCTGGCGATCGGATTGCCCGCAATGGGCAAACGACGGTGCGCCGACTCGACCAACAGCTCTGCGGTCTCGACGTCGTTGGTGTCGATCAGATAAAGGACGCGACTGGCCTCAAAGGCGATCAGGTTGCGAATGCCCAGATTGGGAGTTCCGGCCAATTCGGTGCCGTCGCGCATGTAGCGCAGCGCCCCCGCGTGATCGCCCAAGCGATAGGCGCAGAACAAGCCTTCGGCAGCGCATTGGAACCTGATGATTCGACCGATCGGCCCTTCGTCTGCAATTCGAGTGACGTGATCCACCATACGCAACACGTCGCGATACAGCCCCATCTCGCGCAAAGTACTCGCCAGATTTGCCAGTGCCGCGGCGGCCAACATTGGCTCGTTCAATTCGTTCGCGAGTCCGATGGCAGATTCGAGGTGTCCCATCGCATGTTGAAAGTCCGACGCGTCGGTCAGCAGTACTCCCAGCATGTTGTGTACGCGCCGACGCGTCGCCTTGTCTCCTGCACTGGCGCAAATGTCGATCAGCTTGCGTCCAATTTCTATTCCCGCGTACGGGTTGCCGATCCCGACATAGAACAGGCAGCAATCCAGTAATGCGGCGATCCTCTCGCCTTCAATAGCGGGATGAGAAACAGCACCAAGCAAATTCGCCACATGGCCAACGACGGGCTCTCCCGCACCAGCTTGTTCACCCATTGCACGCGCGAGTTGCCCACGCAATGCCGCCATTGCTGCAGCAGCTAGCACTTGGTCGGACTGCCCCAAGGCCGCGGCAAAAGCATCCACCCGCGCATGGATCAGCGCTTCAATTCGCAGTGGTCGAAATCCGATGTCGCGCATGGTCAAATTACCTATGGCGCAGAACTGTGAAGTTTGTCACGCTTTTCCCCGTCCCTATGCGCTAACGCGGGAACACGCGTGACGCTGAGACCGCATGAGGCCGATGCGTCAAGAGCAGTAATTAGCCTCAGGTTTTGCCCTCGGGTCAATCAGTCAATCACTCATTTTTGTCTTTCCTGCAAATTTTGCCTTCGGAGGCCATGCCATGTTGCCAGTCCAAGCGGAACTCGTTGTCGATTTGAAGCCGGTGGAAATTCAAGAACTTGCTCGCAAGCAAGCGGCGTCTACGTTTACCGAACTCAGCTTCCTGGATTGCGCCGAACTCGCCCTGATTGGCGGCGGTGGCGCACACGGTGGCAACACGCTGTGATCGATCAACTCTTCGCGATAACCAAGGACACTGTCATGGCCATTCAATTCAATCTCGAGACCGAAGTGAAGTCAGTTGATGCCCAAGAAGTCGCGCGCAAGGTTGCACCTGAGACATTCGCGCAGTTGCAGCTCCTCGATAACGTCGATCTCGCCTTGATTGGCGGCGGCGGCGCACATGGTGGCAACACGCTCTGATTCGTCAACAACCATCCATCGTCCCTATTCAAAGGAAATCAGCATGGCCATCCAATTCGATCTCAATGCCGAAGTGAAGTCCGTCGACGTTCAAGAAGTTGCCCGCAAAGTGGCTCCTGAAGCGTTCACGCAGTTGCGGTTCCTTGACGATGCTGAGCTCGCACTGATCGGCGGCGGTGGCGCACACGGTGGCAACACGCTTTAAGCAACATGGTTCGCCGCAATACGATTGTCGGTTGAGCAGTTGCCCTTGCTGTTGTTGCCGTAACCGCTACACAAAGCGGAGCTCACAACAGTCACCGGCTGGCGTCTCAGGCGCCGGCCGGTTTTAGGTTCCCACCCGCCAACTCGTTAAACACGAGGGCGCCGAGCACGACTGCACCCCCCACCAAGGTGGCGGAGGTCGGTGCCTCGTTGGCGAACAGCCAGGTCCACAACGGCCCTTGCAGCACTTCGAGCAGAGCGAGGAGCGAGAGCTCGGGGGCGGAGAGCCGGCGCGATGCCACGACCATCAGCATGCATGGCAGCCCGAGCTGGAAAAAACCAAGTAACGCCAACAGCACGATGTCGTGCGTCGAGGCTTGAAAGCGCACGCTCCCGCTGGCGATCATGGCCACCAGCATCAATAGCGCCGACGACACGCCACCGATGAACACCGCGGGCACCAGGTCCACACCGTGTCCGATCTTCTTGAGCGTCACCACGTTGATCGCGGCCGCAATCGGCACCGCGAAAGCAATGAGCATCCCGGTCACGTGTCGCCCGCCGTCGGCTTCGAATGCGCCGGCGAACATGGTCACGATCCCGCCAGTGGCCACCGCGATGGCAAGCCAGGTGCGCGCCAGAATGCGCTGACGCAATACCGCCCAGGTCAGAATCGCGGTCAACAGGGGGGCGACGCTCAGCACCACCAAGGTGTTCGCGACCGTGGTGCGCAAGATGGCGAGCATGAAGCAGGAAAACATCGCGCACCACATCAGGCCGGATAGCAGACCGGCACCGCCCGCCGCGCGCAGAGATCCGATGAAATCGCGCCGCACGAATACGAGGTAGCAGGCGACGAACACTGCCGCGAACGCGCTGCGCCAGAGCGTGACTTCCACACCGGCGGCGGATTCTAGATGGCGGGTCACGACGCCCGCCGTGCTCCACAAGAAGGTGACGAGCACCATCAATGCGATCGCACGCCGATGCAGCGCGCGCGAGACAGCGGGGTGAACGGTATCGACCGTGACGGTTTCGGAAGTCGTCATCGCAACATCTGCCGACGCGAAGAATTACGCCGCTTCGCGCTGAGCCTTGCGGCGGTCGTGTTCCTTCAGGTGGCGCTTGCGCAGGCGGATGTTCTTGGGCGTGATCTCGACCAACTCGTCGTCCGCAATGAACTCGACCGCATACTCAAGGGTGAGCGTGATCGGCGGCACCAGGCGCACCGCTTCGTCGGTGCCCGAGGCGCGAATGTTGGTCAGTTGCTTGCCCTTGATCGGGTTGACCACCAGATCGTTGTCGCGCGAATGGATGCCGATGATCATGCCCTCGTACAGCGCTTCGCCGGGCGAGACGAACATGCGGCCACGCTCCTGCAGCTTCCACAAGGCGTAGGCCACGGCATCGCCGTCGTCCTGGCTGATCAGCACGCCATTGCGGCGCTCGCCGAGATCGCCCGGTTTGACCGGCGCATATTCGTCGAAGATATGGCTCATGAGGCCGGTGCCGCGCGTCATGGTCATGAAGTCGCCCTGGAAGCCGATCAGACCGCGCGCCGGAATGCGGTATTCGAGACGCACGCGGCCCTTGCCGTCGGGCTGCATGTCTTGCAGATCGCCCTTGCGCAAGCCGAGCGCTTCCATCACGCCCCCCTGGTGCTGATCCTCGACGTCCACGGTCAGCAATTCGTAGGGCTCGTACTTCACGCCGTCGATGTCTTTGAGCACCACGCGCGGTTTGCCCACCGCCAGTTCGTAGCCCTCGCGGCGCATGTTTTCGAGCAGGATGGTCAGATGCAACTCGCCACGGCCGGACACCATGAAGGTATCGCTGTCGTCGGTGAACTCGACACGCAAGGCGACGTTGGACTTGAGTTCGCGCTCGAGCCGTTCGCGGATCTGGCGGCTGGTGACGAACTTGCCTTCGCGGCCGGCCAAGGGCGAGGTGTTGACCTGGAAGTTCATGGTCAGCGTGGGTTCATCGACCTTGAGCAATGGCAGGGCGTCGGGCGCATCGGGCGCGCACAGCGTGCAGCCGATCGAGACGTCTTCGATGCCGTTGATCAGCACGATGTCGCCGGCTTCGGCTTCGGGCACGATCTCGCGTTCAAGCCCGCGGAACTTGAGCACCTGATTCACGCGGGCTCTGATCGGCGTGCTGTCCGGGCCGTTGAGCAGGATCACGTCCTGCAACGGGCGCACCTTGCCGCGGTTGATGCGGCCGATGCCGATCTTGCCGACATAGCTGTTGTAATCGAGCGAGACGATCTGCAATTGCAGCGGGCCGCTCGCATCGTCCTTGCGCACCGGCACGTTGTCGATGATGGCCTGAAACAGCGGGCTCATGTCGCCGTCGCGCACATCCTCGTGCAGGCTGGCGAACCCGTTGAGCGCCGAGGCGTAGACGATCGGGAAGTCGAGCTGTTCTTCGGTCGCGCCGAGCTTGTCGAACAGATCGAAGGTGGCGTTGATGACGTAGTCGGGGCGCGAACCCGGACGGTCGATCTTGTTGACCACCACGATGGGCTTCAAGCCGAGCGCGAGCGCCTTGCGGGTCACGAAGCGGGTCTGCGGCATCGGCCCTTCGACCGCATCGACCAGCAGCAGCACGCCGTCGACCATCGACAGCACACGCTCGACTTCACCGCCGAAGTCGGCGTGGCCCGGGGTGTCGACGATGTTGATGTGGTAGCCCTCCCAATCCACGGCGCAGTTCTTGGCGAGGATGGTGATGCCACGTTCTTTCTCGAGGTCGTTGCTATCCATCACGCGTTCGGCGACCTTTTCGTTTTCGCGGAAGGTGCCGGATTGGCGCAGAAGTTGGTCCACCAGGGTCGTCTTGCCGTGGTCGACGTGCGCGATGATCGCGATGTTGCGCAAGCTACGTTGTGTCATGTCAGTCTCGATAAACCATCAGTCGTTGCGGTTGAAGCCGGCCATCCGGCTCCAGCACCGCGGTGCCGAGCAGTCCGCGCGCGCCATACACGCGCACCCTGCCCGCAGTTTTCGTTTGCAGCTTCAAACGCTGGCCCTGCACGAAGCGTGCCGCCAACGCCTCGTCCAGATCGATACGTTCGAGGCTTTGCAACAGGGCATCGGCCGGTGCAAGCAAGGCCGCGCGCGATTGCGGATCAAGTTGTTCCAGCGCCTCGATCGTGACGGCGTTCTTCACATCCAGCGCATCGACCTGCACGCGCCGCAATGCGCGCAAATGCGCGCCGCACCCGAGCGCCGCGCCGATGTCTTCAGCCAGCGTGCGCACATAGGTGCCTTTGCTGCAGCGGACGAAGAACTTGAGTTCCGTGCCCGCGAATTCCAATACGTCCAGCGCGTGGATCGTCACCCGGCGCGCCGGGCGGTCGACCTCGATCCCTTTGCGCGCCAGGGCGTACAACGGTTGCCCGTCGCGCTTGAGCGCCGAGTACATCGGCGGCACTTGATCGATTTGACCGCGAAACGATGAACACACGGTGTCGATCTGCTCGCGGGTCACGCTCACCGGACGCGTTTCGATCACCTCGCCCTCGATGTCCCCGGTATTGGTGCGCTCGCCGAGCCGGGCGGTCGCCTCGTAAGCCTTGTCGGCATCGAGCAAATCGGCCGAGAACTTGGTGGCCTCGCCGAACAACAAGGGCAGCAGTCCGGTGGCAAACGGATCGAGCGTGCCGGTATGCCCGGCCTTGCGCTCTCCCAACAACCGTTTGGCCTTACCCAATGCCTGATTCGAGGACCAGCCCGCAGGCTTGTCGAGCAACAAAATGCCGGAGATCACCGCGCCCTGCTCAATCCTTCGCGCGCGTCGCGTTGGCCTGGTCGATCAAGCGCGACATATCGATCCCACGCACACCGCTTTCGTCGACCACAAAGTGCAAACGCGGCACGGTGTGGATGTGCAGCCGCTTGTACAACAGGCTGTGCAGATAGCCCGACGCCTCGTTGAGCGCCTCGACGGCGCCCGCCTTGTCGTCGAGCAGACTGCTCACGAACACCTTCGCATGCGCGTAATCGGGCGTCACTTCGACGCCGGTCACCGTCGCCAGCGTCGCCCGCGCGTCGCGCACCTCGCGCGGGATCAGCTCGGCCAGATCGCGCTGGATCTGGTCGGCAATGCGCGTGCTGCGGTTCGGTGCGGAATGACGCTTCATGGGGAACGCGACGCTGCGCATCACAGCGTGCGCGCGACCTCCTTGATTTCGAAGACTTCGAGCTGATCGCCTTCTTGAATGTCGTTGTAGTTCTTGAGCGAAAGACCACACTCGAAGCCTTCCTTGACTTCGCGCGCGTCGTCCTTGAAGCGCTTGAGCGAATCGAGTTCGCCGGTCCAGGTGACCACGTTGTTGCGCAACAGGCGAACCTGGGCGCCGCGGCGCACGACCCCTTCGAGGACCATACAGCCCGCGATGTTGCCGACCTTGCTGACCTTGAACACCTGACGGATCTCGACCAGGCCGATGATCTCTTCCTTGCGCTCGGGCGCGAGCATGCCCGACATCGCCGCCTTCACCTCGTCGACTGCGTCGTAGATGATGTTGTAGTAGCGGATGTCGATGCCGTTGTTCTCGGCCAGCTTGCGCGCTTGCTGATCGGCACGGGTGTTGAACCCGATGATCACCGCCTTCGATGCGACCGCGAGGTTCACATCGGACTCGGTGATACCGCCGACGGCGCCATGCACCACCACCACCTTGACCTCGCTGGTCGACAGCTTGGTGAGCGAATGCACCAGGGCTTCCTGCGAGCCTTGCACGTCGGCCTTGACGATGAGCGCGAGCGTCTTGGCTTCGCCTTCGCCCATTTGCTCGAACATGTTCTCGAGCTTGGCGGCCTGCTGCTTGGCCAGCTTGACGTCGCGGAACTTGCCCTGACGGAACAGCGCGATTTCGCGCGCCTTGCGTTCGTCGCCCAGCACGATGACTTCTTCGCCCGCGCTCGGCACTTCCGACAAGCCCTGGATTTCAACGGGGATCGACGGTCCCGCTGCGGGAATCGGCTTGCCGTTCTCGTCGAGCATTGCGCGCACACGACCGAAGGCCGCGCCGGCCAGCACCACATCGCCGCGCTTGAGCGTGCCCGATTGCACCAGCACCGTCGCGACCGGACCGCGGCCCTTGTCGAGCTGGGCTTCGATCACGAGACCCTTGGCCGGCGCATCCTTGACCGCCTTGAGTTCGAGCACTTCGGCTTGCAGCAGCACTTGTTCGAGCAAGTCGTCAACGCCTTGGCCGGTCTTGGCCGACACCGGAACGAACGGCGAGTCGCCGCCGTACTCTTCCGGCACCACTTGTTCGGCCACGAGTTCCTGCTTCACGCGATCGGGATTGGCCTCGGGTTTGTCGATCTTGTTCATCGCGACGACGATGGGCACACCCGCCGCCTTCGCATGCGCGATCGCTTCCTTGGTCTGGGGCATGACGCCGTCGTCGGCCGCCACCACCAGGATGACGATGTCGGTGGCCTTGGCACCGCGCGCCCGCATGGCGGTGAACGCCTCGTGGCCCGGGGTATCGAGGAAGGTGATGACGCCGCGCGGCGTTTCGACGTGATAGGCGCCGATGTGCTGCGTGATGCCGCCCGCTTCGCCCGCCGCGACCTTGGCGCGACGGATGTAATCGAGCAGCGAGGTCTTGCCGTGGTCGACGTGGCCCATGACGGTCACGACCGGCGGACGCGGTTCGACTGCCGCATCGCCGCCGGCACCGCCGACGTCGATGAGTTCGGCTTCCGGATCGTCGAGCTTGGCTGCCAGCGCCTTGTGGCCCATTTCCTCGACCACGATCATCGCGGTGTCCTGATCGAGCACCTGGTTGATGGTGACCATCTGGCCCATCTTCATGAGCACCTTGATGACCTCGGCCGCCTTCACCGCCATCTTGTGGGCGAGATCGGCCACGGTGATCGTCTCGGGCACATGCACTTCGCGCGTGATCGGCTCGGACGGCGCCTGGAACGACGCGTTGGCGTTGTTGTCCTGCTTATGCCGATGCCCCTTGGGGCCACCACGCCACGCCGAGCTGCCGGCCGACGTGTCGCCGCGCGTCTTGATCGCCCGCTTCTTGGCCGCTTCTTCGTTCCAGGTCGAGGCGAGCTTGGCTTGATTGACCTGTTTGGTGCCGGTCTTGTCCTTGGACTTGTCGTCGGTCTTGGGCGCTTCGGTCTTGGCCGTGGTCGGCTTGTGCAGCGTACCGTCGGGTTTGACTTCCGCCGGCTTGGCGTCCTTGTCCGCAGGCGCCTTGAGCACCTTCTTGGGCTGCGACAACATGCGGTTCATCGCCGCGACTTCGTCTTCGACCGCCTTGCGTGCGCGCGTGAGTTCATCGGCGCGCTTGACCTCGGCCTCGCGTTGCACCTTGGCTGCCGCCTCGGCCGCAGCGCGATGGTCTTCGGTCTCGCTCACACCCTCGGCCACCACCTGAGCGGCACGTGCTTGCGCTTCGGCCGCAGCTTTGCGCTCGGCCTCTTCGCGCTCGGCTTCCATGCGCGCGAGACGTTCTTGCTTTTCCTTGAGTTCGGCCGCCTGGCGTGCGAGCAGTTCGGACTGGCGGCGCGCTTCTTCCTCGCGTGCCCGCAGTTCTTCCTCGTCGATGACCGGCGCCGATGCAGGCACCACCTCGACGGCCGCCGCGGGTTCGTTCGCATCGCGCTGAACGAAGACGCGCTTCTTGCGCACCTCGACCTGGATCGTGCGCGACTTGCCCGACGAATCGGACTGCTTGATCTCGGAAGTCTGCTTACGCGTGAGCGTGATCTTGCGCTTCTCGGCCGCTTCGCCGCCGTGCGCCTTACGCAGCATTTCGAGCAAGCGCGCCTTGTCGGCCTCGGTCAGCACGTCCGACGCGGAGGTCTTGTCGACCCCGGCCGCACGCAACTGCTCGAGCAGCGCGCTCTCCGGCATCTTCAGCTCGGCCGCAAATTGGCCGACGTTCGTACTCGCCATGCAATCCCCGTGTGTTCTCGCCTAACGCCTGCTCCGCGCGACTCACTCGATCATGTGCGCACGTGCACGCATGATGAGCGCCTTCGCGGTCTCGTCGTCCAACCCTGTCATTTCGCACAATTCGTCGGTGGCGAGATCCGCCAGATCGTCGCGCGTGTTCACGCCTTGGCTAGCCAGACGTGCGGCAAGCTCGTGCGTCACACCTTCGAGATCCAGCAGATCCTGAGACACCTTCCCAACCTTCTCTTCCGTTGCGATCGCATCGGTCAGCAGCGCGTCACGCGCACGCTTGCGCAGTTCTTCGACCGTGTCCTCGTCGAACGCATCGATCTCGAGCATTTCCTGCAGCGGCACATAGGCCACTTCTTCGAGCGTCGAGAATCCTTCGTCGATCAGGATGTTCGCCACTTCCTCATCGACATCAAGCTTGTTCATGAACAGTTCGCGCACTCCGGTGCGCTCGCCTTCGACCTTCTGCGTCGCCTCGTCCTGCGTCATGATGTTGATCTGCCAGCCGGTCAGCTCGGACGCCAAGCGCACGTTCTGCCCACTGCGACCGATCGCAATCGCGAGGTTGTCCTCGTCGACCACCACGTCCATCGCGTGCTTGTCTTCGTCGACGACGATCGATTGCACATTCGCCGGCGCCAGCGCGCCGATCACGAACTGCGCCGGGTCTTCGGACCACAACACGATGTCGACACGTTCGCCGGCCAGTTCGTTCGTCACCGCCTGCACCCGCGAACCGCGCATGCCCACGCAAGTGCCGATCGGATCGATGCGCCGGTCGTTCGTCCAGACCGCGATCTTGGCGCGCACACCCGGATCGCGTGCCGCAGAACGAATCAACAGCAAACCCTGCTCGATTTCCGGCACTTCGAGTTCGAACAGCTTCTTGATGAACTCCGGCGAAGTACGCGAAACAATGACTTGCGGACCGCGCGCCTGACGATCGATCTTGTACAGGAAGGCGCGCACCCGATCGCCTACGCGCAGATTCTCCTTGGGGATCATCTGATCGCGCGGCAGACGTGCCTCGACACGCCCGGCTTCAATGATCGCGTCACCCTTTTCCATGCGCTTGACCGACCCGTTGATGATCTGGTCACCGCGCTCGAGGAAATCGGCGAGGATCTGCTCGCGCTCTGCGTCGCGGATGCGCTGCAACACCGCCTGCTTGGTGTCCTGGGCAAAGCGGCGACCGAACTCGACCGGCTCTTGTTGCTCTTCGATGTATTGCCCAACCTCGATGTCGGGAATCAATTCACGCGCGTCAGACAGGAGTTCCTGCTTGTCCGGCTCCTGCAGCCCGGCTTCGTCAGGGACCACCAGCCAGCGCCGAAACGCTTCGTGCTCGCCCGTTTCGCGATCGACGCTCACGCGGATGTCGACATCGGCGCCCGGGAAAAGCTTCTTGGTGGCAGCAGCCAACGCCAGCTCCAGGGCGCCGAAGACCACTTCCTTGCTCACATTCTTTTCACGCGCAAGCGCGTCGACCAGCAGCAGAACTTCGCGGCTCATCTGACCTTCCTCTTGAAATCAATCTTCGGGACGAGCCGGGCTCGCTCGACATCCGCCAATGCGAATTTGAGCAACGATCGACCCCCCTGCACTTCGACTTCGATACCGATCTGATCGTCCTGCGGCGCGACCAACACACCCTCGAACGTACGGCGACCAGCCACCATGGTGCGCAACTTGACCGAGGCTTCCTGCCCGGCAAACCGCGCGAAATCTGCGAGTTTCTTCAACGGCCGATCCAGGCCCGGCGACGACACTTCCAACCGCGCGTAATCGATGTTCTCAACAGTGAACACATGCGTCAGCTGATGGCTGAGCTTCTCGCAATCGTGCACCGTCACCGGCTGCCCATCCGCACGATCGATGCTGACGCGCAGCAGACCCTGCGAGCTGCGCTCGACATCGACGACCTCGTATTCGAGGCCAGCAGCGCTTTGTTCGATCAGCGCCAGCAATTGCGGCAATCCGTATCGCACCGGTATCGACGACCCTTCAATTGGTTTTGATCCAGGCAGTACGCAACGCGCGCACCAAAAAAAAATGGGCGAAACCGCCCATTTGTTTCCGTACTGCTTGGGTGGACCACCATCATCGCGACCAAGATCGCTAACGATAGCGGCTTAACCTTTGAATTATATGGGATTTCGCGTGATTCTTCAAATCTTAGGACCGCGCGAACGCCCCCCGCGACGGCGCTGCCCACCGGCACCCGCCTTGTTCGCACTCTGCCCCTGCCGGGGTGCACCGGATCCTCTTTGAGGATTCCCGGACTTTCCACCCGATTTCGCTCCCGTCACGGGCTTGCCGCGCCGTTGGCCGGGTTGCTGCTGCGTGGTCCGTGCGGTCAATGTGCCTGCGGGCGGATTACCGCGAACCGGCGAAACACCAAACATCGCCTCGGTCATGGTCGCCAATGGTGAAATCTCCATTGGACGCCCGCGCTTGTCGCCACCGCGCCCGCCGTTCTTGCCGGCATCCGGCTGCGCCAACTTCATCCCTAGCCGGGCGCACAAATGCGCTGCATCCAGCATCGGCACTTCGACCCATCGACCGCGCCGCAGATTGCGAGGCAATTCAATGTCGCCGTAACGAACGCGAATCAGCCGGCTGACCGTCGTTCCGACCGCTTCGAACATTCGCCTGACCTCGCGGTTGCGACCCTCACTGATCACGACGTGATACCAGTGGTTTGAACCATCCCCGCCCGCATCTTCGATGCGCTCGAACTTGGCCGGTCCGTCTTCCAGGACGACGCCTTCGGCAAGCTTCTGCTTGGCCTCATCAGACAGCGGCGGAATGCACCGTACCGCGTATTGCCGCTCTTGCGCGAATCGCGGATGCATCAATCGATTCGCCAAATCGCCAGAGGTGGTGAACACCAGCAAGCCTTCGGTGTTGAAGTCCAAACGTCCAACGGCGATCCATCGCGCGTTCTTCACTGACGGCAGTCGATCGAACACTGTCGTACGCTGTTCCGGATCGTCATTGGTGACGATCTCGCCCGCCGGCTTGTGGTAAAGGAGCACACGCGGCGGCTTGGTAAAACCACGGCGCTGAAGAATCTTTCCGTTCACCCGCACTTGGTCATTGGGTTCGACCCGCTGGCCGATGTGCGCCGGCTCACCATTGACCGACACGCGCCCAGCCAAGATCAGGTCCTCCATCTCGCGACGCGACCCTACACCCGCATCGGCGAGCACCTTGTGCAACTTGGGCGCCAAGGCCTCGACTTGTTCCTGCGCTTGCCGCGAATTCGGCGGCGCAAAAGCAGAGCGCTGCGCGCGCTTCGCACCATTTGGTTGACGGGGAAAATCGTCTTCCGCGCGGGTATTCGCTGCGCCGCCTAGCGCCGCTGCCCCAACCTCACCCTCGTCGCGACTATCGCTCTTGGCATCCACAAGCCCAACATTGGCTGCGACGCCATCGGGAGCACTGGGATGGCCGATCAATCCGGCGTCGTCATCCGAATTGTCAATCGTGTGTGGTTCGGTTTGCATGTGGGAATCAAGTCGGGGTGTGCGTGGTATCGAGGTCGCTCGCCGGCGCCGCGGAAGTTTGTGGTGCGACGACGTCCACGAGAGCCTCATCGCAAGTCTGATTGCCGACGGACACTTCCATATGTTCGCCACCGTCCAAAGTAGGTATCACGTCCGCGTTCATCGCCGAATCGACGCGCTCGGCAAATTCCATCACCGCTTGACCTGCGATACCAACTGGGCCACCCACTTGGAGCGGCGGCAGTTCGTCGAGCGCACGCAGGCCGAGATCCGCAAGGAACTGCCGTGTGGTTGCATACAGTGCCGGCCGGCCCGGAGCATCGCGATGACCGATGACATCGATCCAACCCCGATCCTCCAATGCTTTGATCACTGGCGTGGAAACCGTCACCCCGCGAATCTCTTCGATATCGCCGCGCGTCACCGGTTGCCGGTACGCAATGATCGCAAGGGTCTCGAGCACTGCTCGCGAGTACTTTGGCGGCCGCTCCGGATTCAATCGTTCCAGATACTCGCGCACATCGGTCCGCGACTGAAAGCGCCACCCATTCGCCAACGCGACCAACTCAATCCCGCGATCAGACCAATCGTTGCGCAGTTCATCGAGCAACAGGCGCACGGTATCCGCGCCGAGTTCATCGGCAAACAAGCGGCGCAACTCCGACACCGGCATCGGCTCTTGTGTGCAGAGCAAGGCCGCTTCCAAAATGCGCTTTGCTTCCTGTGTGTTCATTTCATGCATCATTGGCGACGACATTGCATCACCTCGCAATGTCGGCCGCATGGGTTACCTGAAACGGCGGATCAATCGTGCAATCGAATCAGTTCGCGGCCTGCAAGCACACCGATACGGCGTCGCGTCTGGATCAGGAATTCATCATCCGTCGGCACTGGCGCCGGATGAACAGCGGACCACCGATGTTGCATGGTGGTCCGTGCATTGTGATGCTGGTTGCGGGGGCAGGATTTGAACCTACGACCTTCGGGTTATGAGCCCGACGAGCTGCCAGACTGCTC
>CAYUYC010000034.1:0-17443 GCA_964448945.1 uncultured Burkholderiaceae bacterium | reverse complement strand
TTTTCGCCCTTGCCCATCAGCATGCCGATCTGCTTGGACAGCTGGTTGCGCTTGGACTGCAGCTCCTCCGTGCGCGTCTGGATGGACTTGCGTTCGGATTCCAGCGCCTTGAAGGCTTCCACGTTGAGGAAGGCTTGGGGGTTCTTGCGGGTTTGCAGTCGGGCGACGACTGAATCCAGGTCTTTGCGGAGAAGTTGAATGTCGAGCATAGAGGGAGATTTTAGAGCGACTGGCCGCACCCGGCCGATACACGGGGGATGGCAGCAGTCAGCTATCAAAAGCAAAGCGCCTTGCGCAGGCTATTCATAGATTTTCAGATAAAAAACCATCTGGAATCTTTGAATACCATGCGCAAGGCGCTATGAAGTTGCAAGCAGTCAGCTTGCCATGACTCAATGTCCGGTCTCGGGCGCCTTGCGCACTTCGATCTCCAGGCCCGTGGCCGCGTCGATCTTCAGACCCTTGGGCAGCGGGAACTTGATGGTTTCCTCGATGCCGTCCATCTTGCGCACGGCGACGGCCCCCAGTTGCCGGATGCGGGCGATGACCTCGTCGACCAGCACTTCGGGCGCCGAGGCACCGGCGGTCAGGCCCACGCGGGCCGCATCGGCAAACCACTCCTGCTTGAGCTCGAGCGCGTTGTCCACCATATAGGCGGGCGTGCCCAGACGATCGGCCAGCTCGCGCAGACGATTGCTGTTGGAGCTGGTCGGGCTGCCGACGACGATGACCAGATCGACCATCGGTGCGATGAATTTGACCGCGTCCTGTCGGTTTTGGGTCGCGTAGCAAATGTCGCCCTTCTTGGGCGACATGATCTGCGGGAATCGGCGATGCAATGCCGCGACGATGCTGGCCGCGTCGTCGACTGACAGCGTGGTCTGCGTGACATAGGCCAGACGCTGCGGATCGGTCACCGCGAGCCGCTCGACGTCGTCGACGGTCTCGACCAGGTACATGCCCTGATCGACCTGCCCCATCGTGCCTTCGACCTCGGGGTGCCCGGCGTGGCCGATCATCACGATCTCGCACCCGTGCGCGCGCAAGCGAGCGACCTCGACATGCACCTTGGTGACCAGCGGACAGGTGGCGTCGAACACGCGCACGCCCAGCGCCTGCGCCTCTTGCCGCACCGCGCGCGAAACACCGTGCGCCGAAAACACCACGGTCGAGCCGCGGGGCACGACATTCAGATCCTCGATGAACACTGCCCCCTTCGCGCGCAAGTCCTCGACGACGTAGCGGTTGTGCACGATCTCATGCTTGACGTAGATCGGCGCACCGAATTGGGCGATCGCACGCTCGACGATCTCGATCGCACGGTCGACTCCGGCACAGAAGCCGCGCGGCTGCGCCAGCAGGAGTTCCTCGACGACCCTCGGATCTGAATCAACAGCGGTGGCGGACATGACAGGGCGGCCTTCAGTCGATGATGCCGATGATCTGAACTTCGAAGGTCACCGGCTGACCGGCCAGCGGATGGTTGAAATCGAAGACCGCGTGTTCGATCGTCAGTTCCTTGAGGGTGCCTTGCACATAGCCGCCCTCGGGCAATGGAATCTCGACCAGATCGCCGACCGCGTGGGCGTGCGTCGGATCGATCTTCTCGTCGTAGGTGCGCCGCACGATGCTCTGCACGTACTCGGGGTTGCGCGGTCCGAAGGCCTCACCGGGCTCGAGTTCCAGCGTCGCTTGCTCGCCTTCGCGCATGCCGAGCAATCGTGCCTCGATTCCCGGCGAAAGCTGACCGCTCCCAAGCTGCAAGGTTGCCGGCGCCTGGCCGAAGGTGGTCACGAGATTGCGCACGCTTGCACCCATGCCCACCGCCAAGCGGTAGTGCAAAGTCAAGTGCGCATTTGAGGTAACGACGCGTTCCTGATTCATCGCAGAATTGTAGCAACCACCGCCCGCCCACCTCCGTAGGCAGTCCGCACCATGTCGATCTGCGATTGGCCCGAAGACGAACGTCCGCGCGAACGACTCATTGCGCAAGGCGCTGGCGCGTTGTCAGACGCCGAACTCTTGGCGGTGTTTCTGCGCGTGGGCGTCAAGGGCAAGAGCGCGGTGGATCTGGCGCGCGATTGCCTGAGCACGTTCGGTTCGTTGCGTCGGCTGTTCTCGGCAACGCTCACCGACTATGCGCGCATTCCCGGCATGGGGCCCGCAAAATACGCGCAGCTTCAGGCAGTCATCGAACTCGCGCGACGCGCCATCCGTGAAGACCTGCAGAAGACGCCCGGCTTTGAATCGCCCGACGCCGTGAGCGACTACCTGAGACTGCATCTGGGCGGACGGGACGCGGAAGTCTTTGTCGCCATGTTCCTCGATGCCCAGCACCGGCTGATCGCCACCGAAGATCTGTTCCGCGGTACGCTGACCCAGACCGCGGTCTATCCTCGCGAAGTCGTCAAGCGAGCGTTGGCTTACAACGCGGCGTCGGTGATCCTTGCGCACAACCACCCATCAGGCGTGGCCGAACCCAGCCAGGCCGACCGCATGCTGACCACGACGCTCAAGCAGGCATTGGGTTTGGTCGATGTGCGCGTCCTCGATCATTTCGTGGTGGCGGGCGCCCAAACCCTGTCCTTTGCCAAGCACGGATTGCTGTAGTTGCTCCTCACCCCGATTTGGCTTTATAATCAACGGCTTTTCGGAATTCAATCATCACGCATTGGAGTGCTGACAATGGCACGCGTATGTCAAGTGACCGGCAAGAAGCCGATGGTGGGTAACAACATTTCCCACGCCCACAACAAAACCAAGCGCCGCTTTCTGCCGAATCTGCAGTACCGCCGCTTCTGGCTCGAAACCGAGAACCGCTGGGTGCGCCTGCGCGTGTCGAATGCTGCGCTGCGCCTGATCGACAAGGTCGGCATCGACGTCGTCGTGGCCGATCTGCGCGCCAAGGGCGAGCTGTAATCCGCCCCGGCCTACTCGCCACCTAAAGGAATCCGATCATGCGCGAAAAGATCAAGCTCGAGTCGACTGCCGGCACGGGCCACTTCTACACCACGATGAAGAACAAGAAGACGATGCCCGAGAAGATGGAGATCAAGAAGTTCGATCCCGTCGCCCGCAAGCATGTCCCGTACAAGGAAACGAAGATCAAGTAATCGATCTTCCGCCCGACAAAAAACCCCGCCTAGGCGGGGTTTTTTGTTGTCTCGCGATCAGCCTGTTCAGGCATACGAACGGATGCGTTTCGAGATCGACATCAACGGCTCGATTCCCGACGCGTCCGCCTTTGCACACCAGGCCTGCAAATGGGCGAGCAACTGCTCAGTGCTCAAGTTCGAACGCCCCCAGATCTTCGCCAGTTCTTCGCGCATCTCGTACAGGGTATGCAACGCCTTCGATTGCGCGAGTGCGTCGCGCAAGTTGGCGCGCATGGTCTCGGGAACACGCGCCGAATCCAGATGCAACCACCGTTTGACCGCAGCGAGCCTGCGCGCACCAGCCTCGGGCAACTTGGCGCATTCATCGCCGTAGGTGCGCTTGAGCGATTTGGCATACCGCGCCATGACGTCGTAGCGATTGGTGATCACGGCCTGCACGGTATGCAAGTCGATCGAGGGACGCGGCATCACGAAACGCGGACGCGGTGCGACTTTGCGCACTTGGGCCAACCCCACGGCGGCCATCAGCTTGATGTAGAACCAGCCGATGTCGAACTCCCACCACTTGTTCGACAGACGCGCTGACGAAGCATAGGTGTGATGGTTGTTATGCAGCTCTTCGCCGCCGATGAGCAACCCGATCGGCAGGATATTGGTCGAACGGTCGGGCGCGTCGAAGTTGCGATAGCCCCAGTAATGCCCGATGCCGTTGATGATCCCGGCGGCCGTGACCGGAATCCACAGCATCTGCACGGCCCAGATCGACAGACCGATCGCACCGAACAAAAGCACGTCGACGATCAGCATCACGCCCACGCCCTGCCAGGAGAAGCGCGAATACAGGTTGCGTTCGATCCAGTCGTCCGGCGTGCCATGGCCATACTTATCGATGGTCTCGCGATTCTTCGCCTCCGACCGGTACAACTCGGAGCCTCTGCTCAGCACCGTGCCGATGCCGCGCGTGATCGGCGAATGCGGATCCTCGACGGTCTCGCACTTGGCGTGGTGCTTGCGGTGAATCGCCACCCATTCCTTGGTCACCATGCCGGTGGTGAGCCACAGCCAAAGCCGGAAGAAATGCGCGATGATCGGATGCAGATCGAGCGCGCGATGTGCCTGTGCGCGATGCAGAAAAATGGTGACCGACGCGATCGTGATGTGCGTAGCGATCAGGGTGTAGGCGAGCATCTCGCCCCATGAAGCAGCGGCAATACCCGTGCCGAAAAAACCGATGATGGAATCGATCAAGACCAAACTCTCCAGAGCGTGAGCGCCCGCGTCAGTGCGGGCTACAACATGGCGCTCGGTCGGTCTTGATTGCCGACTGGGCAGGCGCCAAAGAAGACGCCGAAAAGCACCATGATCAGAGCTTGGATTGTAGGCGGCGCAACTCGTTCGCGAATATCGGACTAAGACCGAGTTTCAGGGGTATTTCCAGATGCCGAGTCCGCACTGTGCGTATGGGTAATGCGGATGTCGCGCTGCGGGAATGGAATTTCGATCCCATGTGCACGGAACAAACGCAGGATCTCGAAGTTGATGTCGGACGTCACGCCCTGGCGCCCTTGCTCCGGATCGCGAATCCAGAAACCGAGTTCAAAGGTCAGGCCATCGGACGCAAATTCCACCAGTGCGACCGTCGGTGCTGGATCGTCGAGCACACGCTGATTCACGCGGGTCGCCTGCGAGAGCAGTTTCTGAACGAGTTCGAGATCGCTGTCGTAGCCGACCTGCACGCGCGTCGACAAACGAATCCGACGATCGGTATAGCTGTGATTGGTCACCGCATCGGACACCAGCATCTCGTTCGGCACGATGGCTTCGGTGCCGTCGAGCGAACGGATCACCGTATAGCGGGTCTTGATCTGAGTGACCGCACCGTAGTACTTGTCGATGGTGATCATGTCGCCGATGCGCAGCGACTTGTCGAGCAGGATGATGAAGCCCGAGACGTAATTGCTCGCGATCTTCTGCAGGCCGAAGCCCAAGCCCACGCCGAGCGCGCCGCCGAACACCGACAGCAGCGTCAGATCGAAGCCGACCATCGACAGCCCGACCAGTACCGCCACCATCACCAGCACCGTACGACCGATGCGCGCGAACACCGCCCGCAGCGAGGGGTCCAGTCCATCCGCATGATCCAGACGCGACTCGAGCAAGGCGCCGAGCCACAACGCGATGATCATGGCGAAGGCCACCGACACCACACCGATCAGCACATCGAGCAGCGACGCATGCGACTTGCCGAGCGGGATCTTGAGTTCATCGAGCCAACCGGTGACCTCGGGCAACACACCGGTGATGTGCATCGCGACGCCGATCCAGATCACCGTCGCGAAGGTGCGTTCGAATGCGATGAACGCACCCGCCGAATGCGCGCGTGCGGAGAACGCCTTGCGCATCAGGTAGACGAACACCCGTACGCCCGCAAACGAGGTCGCCAGCGGAACGGCCAGCGACAGCAAGCGCGTCGGAAAGAAATGCCCGAGGATGCCGCGTCCGACCAGCACGACGCCGAGCACCGCCAGCGGAAACAGCACGCGCGAGAACGCCGCCGCGCCCACGCCGAGCGCCGCATGCGCCGAGCCTTGCAGGCTCGCCGCATCGGCATGGGCACGCACCCGGCGCTCGAGCCAGGTGGAGGCGATCCAGCCGATCACGATCGCCAGCACGATGACGGCGATCTGCCAAAACACATCGGGACGACTGAAGTCGTCCTGCAGGTCGGCAATCAACTGCTCGATCGGCGTGTGCTCCATCGATCAACGATCCTTACTTGGTATCGCGACGCGTGAGGATGGCGGCAAAGAAGGCATCCGTGCCGTGACGGTGCGGATACAGATGCAGCGTTTCTTCGCCCGCGTCTGCAATGGTGATCTTCTGCCGGGCAAGCTCCGCAGCCACCGACGTGCGCTTGAACTCCGGGTGCGTGCCGAGAAAGGCGTCGACGATGGCCTCGTTCTCATCGTCCAGCAGGCTGCAAGTCGCATAGACCAGGCAGCCGCCCGGTTTCACGAGCCTGGATGCCGATGCCAGGATGCTGGCCTGTTTGCTCGTCATCTCGCGCACCGATTCGGGCGATTGGCGCCACTTGAGATCCGGATTGCGACGCAGCGTGCCCAGCCCCGAGCACGGCGCATCGACCAGGACGCGATCGATCTTGCCCGCAAGCCGCTTGATCTTGATGTCGCATTCATCGGCGATCACCACCGGAAACACGTTCGACAAACCGCTGCGCGCCAGGCGCGGGCGGAATCGTTCGAGGCGCTTGGCGCTGACGTCGAAGGCATACAAGCGGCCGGTATTGCGCATCAATGCGCCCAGGGCCAGGGTCTTGCCGCCGGCGCCCGCGCAGAAATCCACCACCATCTCACCACGCCGCGGCGCCACCAATTGCGCGAGCAACTGCGAGCCTTCGTCCTGCACTTCGAGCGTTCCGTTCTCGAACAGCGGATGCCGATTGATCGGGGCCTTGTGCACCAGCCGGATGCCGTCGGGCGCATAAGGCATTGCCGTCGCCTCGAACACCGGCCCGGATTCACTCAATTGCGCCAACACCGCCGCGCGATCGGCCTTGAGCCGATTGACACGCACATCGAGTGACGCGGTCCGATTGAGCGCCTGCGCCAACTGCATCGCCTCGTCGTCGCCGAACCGCGCGACCAGCCGCTCCCACAACCAGTCCGGCAAATTGCTGCGGATGGCCACTGACATCGTCGAGCGATCGACCTTGCGCGTATGCGCGAGCCATTCGAGTTCCGCGGGCGATGCTGCGGCACTTACGTCGACCTCGATATCGGCCAGACTCAACAACAACAGGCGCCGCGCAATCGGCCCCGCGCCCGACTGTGCGAGTTGCGCGTACACCGAACGCTGGCGCAACACACCGTAGACACTTTCCGCCATCAGCGCACGCACCGTACCGCCCAGCGTCGGGTAGTCGCGGAAGTAGCGTGAGATCACACCATCGGCTGCAGCCTCAAACCGCAACGCCTGTTCGAGCAATGCCACTGCATGCTCGAAAGCCTGAGCACCGATGAACAAGCCGGCACGTTCCGACGTACCGCCGGGTACGCGCGTGGAGGCGATCGGCGCCGAAGCAGTGGATCGTGTGCGCAAGGCCATGCGCATCGACGCCACCGCGCCTGTCGCACTCGCCACCGCGGGACGCGAGCCCGCGGACGCGCGCCTGGGCGCCGGACTGCGTCGCTGACGTTCGTCGGTGTTGGAGGTGGACGGCTTGCGCGGTGCTGGCTTGGCGGTCTTCTTCACGAGTCTTCCATCGCTGCTCTGGTGACCAGCCGCCGACCGATTGCGCGCTCAAAGCGCATCAGACGGCGATCGTCACCGCTTGCGCTGCGCGATCGCGGTGCTTGACGACACCGTTCTCGACACTCAGCGCCCCTTCGAGAAACCACCGCACTGCGCGCGGCAGAATGACATGCTCTTGATCCAATACCCGTGCACTCAAGTCCGCTTCGGTATCGCTTTCGCGGACATCGACCGCAGCCTGCGCAATGATCGGTCCATGGTCGAGGGCAGGTGTCACAAAATGCACCGTCGCTCCATGCACCTTGACGCCCGCCGCCAACGCTTGCCGATGCGTGTGCAGCCCCGGAAACGACGGCAGCAACGACGGATGAATGTTGATCAGACGTCCAGCGTAATGCTCGACGAATTCCGTGCTGAGAATGCGCATGAATCCGGCCAACACCACCAGCGCGGGCTCAAACGCATCGATCGCTTGCATCAACTCGGCATCGAACGCCGTGCGCGATGCGTGCGCGCGATGATCCACGATACGGGTGGCCACGCCCAACGCCTGCGCAACGACGAGACCTTGGGCATCGGCGCGATTCGAGATCACCGCCGCGATGCGCGCATCGAGCACACGCTCCCATTGCTCGGCATGTGCGGCCCGCACGATCGAGTCCATGTTCGACCCGCGCCCCGAGATCAGAATCACGACGTTCTTCACGGCATTGCGCCCAACTGCGCGCCATGCAAATCGATGGCCCGCCGACAAAATGTGGATTGTACCCGGCCAAGCCCGGATGCGCCCTTATAATTCAAGGCCTTAGCCACGGTGGCGCGCATGGGCGCGCTCGGTCATCGCTTCCACGCCATGCACGTCTTTCGAGGTCTGCCGACAGCGCAATCGCGCACGCCCTGCGCGCTCGCGATCGGCAATTTCGATGGTGTGCATCGCGGCCATCGCGCCTTGCTCGACCGTGTCGTGGCCGCCGCGCATGCGCGCGGACTCCCCGCGACGGTCATGACCTTCGAGCCGCACCCGCGCGAGTTCTTCGCCGCGCGTGCCGGCGATCTTTCCAAAGCCCCCACCCGCATCTCCAATCTGCGCGACAAGCTCGAGGCTCTGCGCGATTGCGACATCGACCGTGTGGTGGTCGAGCATTTCAACGAACGCTTTGCCGCCTTGTCGCCCGATCAGTTCGTCGAGCGCGTGCTGGTCGATGGTTGCCATGCACGCTGGATCTGCGTCGGCGACGACTTCTGCTACGGCGCCAAGCGCGCAGGCAATTTCACCTCGCTGCGCGACGCGGGTTTGCGCCATGGCTTCGAGGTCGACGCAATGCCCACCGTCGCCCACGACGGCATACGCATCAGTTCGAGCGAAGTGCGCGCCGCGCTCGCGGGCGGCAACTTTGCCCACGCGGCGCAATTGCTGGGCCGGCCGTACATGATGTCCGGACGCGTCGTCCATGGACGCAAGCTCGGCCGCACGATCGGCTTTCCCACGCTCAATCTGCGCGTGACGCACAAGCGCCCGGCCACGACGGGCGTGTTCGCGGTACGCGTGCACGGCCTGACCGACGATGCGAGCGTCTTGGATGGCGCCGCTTCGCTCGGCGTACGTCCCACCATCGAAGACGCGGGCAACGTGCTGCTCGAAACCTTCGTCTTCGATTGGAACGGCGATGCCTACGGCAAGCTTGTGCGCATCGAGTTCGTCGCCAAGCTGCGCGACGAACAAAAATACCCCGACCTCGACGCGCTCACCGCTGCGATCCGCAATGACGAGGCCGCAGCGCGCGCAGTATTGGCGCGATCGCGTTAGCTTCCCGAGCGGCGCAGCCAGGCCGGACGATAGTCGTCGCCCGCGCGCTGCAAACGCGCAAGCTCGTGCCCGCTGGTATCCATGATGACCACGTCCGCATCGGCGCCGCCGATCGACGAGACATAGGCAATGCGATTGCCATCGGGGGACCACGCCGGGCTATGCGCAGTCCCCGACAGGTCGAACCACTGAGTCTGCCCATTGCCCACGGTCACGATCCCAATGCGCGTGGGCTGCGCGCTGTTGCGCTGAAACGCGATGCGGGTTCCGTCGGGCGACCAACTCGGATGAAAGTCCCCGTGATCGCCGCCGGCCTGCGTCACTGCCACTGCATTGCTGCCATCGGCATCCATCACCCAGATCGCCGGCCCGAGCCCTTCGTAAGAGGTGTACGCAATGCGGCGCCCGTCGGGCGACCAGGTCGGCGTGACCTCGGACTCGGGGACCACGCCGCAGATCTTGCACGGCGTCAGATTGCGCATGTTGTCGAGGCGCCCCGCCGACACATCCGCGACGAACACATCGCCGGCTGGGTCGTCGAGCAAGGATACGTAGACCACGCGCTGCGCATCGGGAGACCAATCCGGCTCGCGCTCGCTCGCACCGCCGCCTCCGGCGAAGAACGCCGCAGGCTTGCTGAAATCGTCGGCAAGCATCAGGGCGCTGGGCTCGGTATCGGTGGCGATCGAATGAAAGATCAAGGCGCGGCCGTCGTCCCGCGGCGCAGCGCCGGCGCCTGCATAGCCCGCGCCCAACACTTGCGCGGTCGCACTGCCGTCGCGCCACAAGAGAATCTTGCGTTGGCCATCGGCTGCGTCGATACCGTCGAACACCACGTCATAGACGGTCTCGGCCGGCGGCGGCATGGAATCGCCTCCTCCGCCGCCACAGGCCACCAGAGCGGCCAGGCCGAAAGCTCCGCAGACTGACTGACGCAAGAAAGGCATATGCACCTCACGAGCAAAGTGAACGACGGGGAATCGGTCGGCCAAACCAAGACACAGCGCAAGACACAGCGAGCCTCGAATCGCTCATGCGTGGTCGATCCGGTAGCATTGCGGCTCTTTCGCGTGCCACACGCGATCTTCATTCACGCACTTGCAGAGCCCGAGGGGGCCAAGGAGCGCATTGTATGGCTGACGCCAACAAGAAAGCTGCGTCCGCAGCGAACGCAAAAACCGCAGCACCCAAATACCCGCTGAACCTGCCCGACACGTCGTTCCCGATGCGCGGCGACTTGCCCAAACGCGAGCCGCAATGGGTCCAGGACTGGGACGAGAACAAGCTGTACGCCGCGATCCGCGCCGCGCGCAAAGGTGCGAAGAAATTCGTGCTGCATGACGGCCCGCCCTATGCGAACGGCGAAATCCACATCGGCCATGCGGTCAACAAGATCCTCAAGGACATGATCGTCAAGTCGAAGACGCTGGCCGGCTTCGACGGTGTCTATGTGCCGGGTTGGGATTGCCACGGCATGCCAATCGAAATCCAGATCGAAAAGCAATTCGGCAAGCATCTGCCGCGCGATGAAGTACAGGCCAAGGCGCGCGCCTATGCGACCGAGCAAATCGCCAAACAGATGGGCGATTTCAAGCGCCTGGGCGTGCTCGGCCATTGGGAGAATCCGTACCGCACGATGAACTTCAAGGCCGAGGCTGATGAGATCCGTGCACTCGGCCAGATGATGGAACGCGGCTTTGTCTATCGCGGCCTCAAGCCCGTCAATTGGTGCTTCGATTGCGGCTCGGCCCTGGCCGAAGCCGAGGTCGAATACCAGGACAAGAAGACGCCGATCATCGACCTCGCCTTCCCGCTCGCCGAAGAAGAAAACGACAAGATCGCGCGCCTGTTCGGCCTGCCCACGCTCGACCGGCCGACCTACACCGTGATCTGGACCACGACGCCCTGGACCATCCCCGCGAACCAGGCGATCAATCTGCATCCCGAACTCGCTTATGCGCTGGTGCGCACCACGCTGGCCGACGGCCGCACGGTCTATCTGATCCTCGCACGCGAACTGGTCGCCTCCTGCCTCGAACGCTATGGCGCCACGGGCGAAGTGGTCAGCACCGTGCCCGGCGAAAACCTCGAACTCGTGAAGTTCAAGCATCCGCTCGCCAAGACCCACCCGGGCTACGACCGCTATTCGCCGGTGTATCTGGGGACCTATGTCGAAGCCACCGCGGGCACCGGCGTCGTGCATTCGTCCCCGGCCTACGGCATCGAAGATTTCCAGTCGTGCAAACAGCACGGCATGACCAACGACGACATCCTGAACCCGGTGCAAGGCGACGGCGTCTATGCGGTCGACCTGCCCTTGTTCGGCGGCATGAAGATCTGGGACGCGAACCCCAAGATCATCGAAACCCTGCGCGCCTCGGGCAATCTGCTGCACACCGCAGCGATGGACCATAGCTACATGCATTGCTGGCGGCACAAGACGCCGCTCATCTACCGCGCGACCTCGCAATGGTTCGTGCGCATGGATGGTCCCGGCCCCGACAGCACGGGCGTGATGCAGAAGGTCCACGTCAAGGAGACCCTGCGCGAGACCGCGCTCAAAGCCATCGAAGCCACGGCCTTTTATCCGCATTGGGGCAAGGCGCGCTTGTTCAGCATGATCGCGAACCGGCCCGACTGGTGCATCTCGCGCCAGCGCAGCTGGGGAGTGCCGCTGCCGTTTTTCACGCACAAGGCCACCGGCGAATTGCATCCGCGCACCCTCGAATTGCTCGAGGTCGCGGCGCAAAAGGTCGAACAAGGCGGCATCGAGGCCTGGTCGAAGGCGATGGTCGAAGACTTCCTGCCCGCGAGCGAAGCCGCAGATTATGTGAAGGCCACCGACATCCTCGACGTCTGGTTCGATTCGGGCACCACCCACCGCACCGTGATGCGCGGCTCGCATGCCGAAGAACTCGCCTATCCAGCCGATCTGTATCTCGAAGGCAGCGACCAGCACCGCGGCTGGTTCCATTCGTCCTTGCTGACCGGCTCGGCGCTCGACGGCCGCGCGCCTTACGACGCGCTGCTGACTCACGGCTTCACCGTGGACCCGCAAGGCCGCAAGATGAGCAAGTCGCTGGGCAATGTGGTGCGTCCGCAGGAAGTGAGCGACAAGCTCGGCGCGGAGATCATCCGCCTGTGGGTCGCGGCCACCGATTACTCGGGCGAATTGTCGATCGGCGATGAAATCTTGAAGCGCGTGGTCGAGGCCTACCGGCGCATCCGCAACACCTTGCGCTTCCTGCTCGCCAACACCAGCGATTTCGACATCGCGCGCGACGCGGTGCCGGTCGGCGAGATGCTCGAGATCGACCGCTACGCGCTCGCGCTCACCGCGCAGATGCAAGCCGAAGCGCTCGCGAGCTACGAGAAGTTCGAGTTTCATCCGGTGGTCGCCAAGCTGCAGACCTTCTGCTCGGAAGACCTCGGCGCCTTCTATCTCGACATCCTCAAAGACCGCCTGTACACCACCGGCGCCAAGAGCCATGCGCGCCGCTCGGCGCAGACCGCGCTCTGGCACATCACGGCCAGCATGCTGCGTCTGATGGCGCCCTTCCTGAGCTTCACGGCCGAAGAAGCGTTCAAGATCTTCTCGCCCAACGCCGCGGGCACGATCTTCACCGAGACCTATCACGCGGTGCCCGAGATCGCCGGCTCACCAGAGTTACTAGTGCGCTGGTCCACCCTGCGCCGCATCCGTTCCGCAGTGCTAAAGCAAATTGAAAACGAACGAGCAAGCGGCGTAATCGGCTCCAGCTTGCAAGCCGAAGTCAAATTGTCTTGTCCTAAAGACACGGCAAACTACCTGAATCGGTTGGGAGATGAACTTCGATTCATTCTGATCACCTCTCGAGCGACCGTTCTCGCTGACCCTGAGCTAAGTGGATTCGGCGGTGGTCCAGAAGACACCCAGCATCTCTACATCGAAGTCACGCCCAGTGCCCACGGCAAATGCGAGCGTTGCTGGCATTACCGCGACGACGTTGGCGCGCATCCCGAGCATCCGACGCTGTGCGGGCGCTGCGTGAGCAATCTGTTCGGCACCGGCGAAACCCGGTCGATCGCGTGAGCGCACGCATGGCCAAGACCAGCGGTTCTCTCACCGCGCGCATCGCGCCGTGGCTCGGCATCGCGATCGTGGTGATCCTGCTCGATCAGGTCACCAAGATCGCGATCGAACGGGTGTTCAACTTCGGCGAGCGCCTGCCCGTGATCGGCGGGATCTTCGACCTGACCTTGTTGTACAACAAGGGCGCCGCGTTCTCGTTCCTGGCCGGCGCGGGCGGATGGCAACGCGGCTTCTTCATCGGCGTGGGCGTCGCCGCGGCGTTGTTCATCGTCTGGCTGCTCGCGCGCCATGGGCAGCAGCGCTTGTTCTCGTTCGCGCTCGCACTCATCCTGGGCGGGGCATTGGGCAATGTCATCGATCGCGTGCTGCACGGGCATGTCGTCGACTTCCTGCTGTTCTATTGGCGCACCTGGTATTGGCCGGCATTCAATGTGGCCGATTGCGCGATCGTTGCGGGCGCGGCGTTGTTGATCCTCGACGAACTCCTGCGCGTACGCCGCGGCAAATGACGCGCTGCGGTTAGACTTTGCGCGGCGGCGTGCTATGCGCCGCGCTGACCTGGGTGGACATGCAGATGAACGATCTCGCAGGCAAGCACATCGTCCTGGGCCTCACCGGCGGCATCGCCTGCTACAAGGCGGCCGCGCTGTGTCGCGAACTCACCAAGGCCGGCGCCACCGTGCAAGTCGCGATGACCGATGCCGCTCGCGAGTTCATCACGCCGACCACGATGCAGGCGCTGTCGGGGCGGCCGGTCGCCACGTCGCAATGGGACGGCGCCGAGCCCAACGCGATGCCGCACATCAATCTCACGCGCGCTGCCGATGCGATGCTGGTGGCGCCGTGCAGCGCGGATTTCATGGCCAAGCTTGCGCATGGCACCGCCAACGATCTGCTCTCGACGCTGGCGCTCGCGCGCGCCTGTCCTTTGCTGGTCGTACCGGCGATGAATGTCGAGATGTGGACCAACCCGGCGGTCCAACGCAATCTGCGCCAGATCGAGGCCGATGGCATCACGGTGCTCGGCCCGGCCGCAGGCGACCAGGCCTGCGGCGAAGTGGGCATGGGGCGCATGCTCGAACCCGAACAGATCGTCGAAGAACTCGTCGCGTTCTTTCAGCCCAAGCGGCTCTCGGGCAAGCGCGTGGTGATCACCGCCGGCCCGACCTTCGAGCCGATCGATCCGGTGCGCGGCGTGACCAATCTGTCGTCGGGCAAGATGGGCTATGCCCTTGCGCGCGCCGCGCGCGAAGCGGGCGCACAGGTGGTGTTGATCTCGGGGCCGACGGCGCTGGCCACGCCGACCGGCGTCGCGCGCATCGACGTCCTGCGCGCCGATGAAATGCTGGCGGCGACGCTCGAGCACACCCAGGGCGCCGATGTGTTCATCGCGGTCGCGGCAGTGGCCGATTGGAAGATCGCGAACGCGTCGACCTCAAAACTCAAGAAAGAAGGCGGCGCGCCGGTGCTGACCTTTGCCCCGAACGCCGACATCCTCGCCACCGTCGTTCAGCGCCAGCGCGCTGCCGGGCAGTCGCGGCCGTATTGCGTGGGCTTTGCCGCCGAAAGCGAAGACCTGCTCACCAATGGCGCGGCCAAGCGGATACGCAAAGGGGTGCCGCTGCTGGTCGGCAATATCGGCGCCGACGCGTTCGGGCGCGACGACAATGAGCTGATGCTGTTTGACGAGCATGGTGCGACGCCGATCGCGCGCGCCGACAAGCTCAGCCTTGCGCGCCGCCTGGTGAGCGAGATCGCACAGCGCATCGGATGAGTTCATGAACCGCCTTTCCGGCATCGATCGCCTGACCGCCTACGGACCGCCCAACGGCGACTACGCGCGTTACGTGCAACAACTGTCCAATGCGGTGGGCTCGACGCGCCAGCCTCCTTTGCCATCGCTGCCCGCCTTGCGACCTGTCGCCGCGCCTGCGCTCAAGCCCGTCGCGCCTGTGGCGCAGCATCCCGTGCATGCGCACCCTGCACCGGCCTATTCCCCCGCGCCGGCGACGGTCGACGACGCCGACCAGGACTACGACGACGATGAAGCAGACGAGGATGAAGACGATGCCGAGCCGTTGACGGACGCGCAGATCGCCGAACTCCGGCGCGCGCTGGCGCAGGAGTCATCCAATTCCGGTGCCGCAGGCCTCAAGATCTTTGGCCGCCTTCTGACCGCCCTCGGGATCGGATTGATGCTCTACGTGGTGTTCGGAAACGGCGGGGCACTGTCGATCTTCTTCGCCTTCGTGTCCTTCTATATCGGCGGCAAGCTGCGCAAAGCCGCCGACTGACCCCTTCCTTTCTTCTTTCAGTCCGCCCCGTGAAAACGCTGCAAATCAAGATTCTCGACAAGCGCATGCAGGAATATCTGCCCGCCTACGCCACCCACGGTTCCGCCGGGCTCGATCTGCGCGCCTGCATCGATGCACCGCTGGAGATCGCCCCCGGCAGCACGCATCTGGTGCCGACCGGGCTTGCGATCCACATTGCCGACCCGGGCTATGCCGCGATGATCCTGCCGCGCTCGGGGCTCGGGCATAAACACGGCATCGTCCTGGGCAATCTGGTCGGGTTGATCGATTCGGATTACCAAGGGCAATTGATGATCAGCACCTGGAATCGCGGTGCGGAATCGTTCACACTGAATCCGCTCGAACGGCTGGCGCAGCTCGTGATCGTGCCGGTCATGCAAGTCGCACTCGAAGTGGTGAGTGAATTCAATGCTTCGCATCGCGGTGCAGGCGGATTCGGATCGACCGGAAAGCACTGATCCCCTCAATGAGGGATGCGACGCAGAGTGTGCGCTGTATCACGACACTTTCGCGTCAGTCGGCCTAGCATGAGTTCATCGCAGGCGCAGCCGTGAGAGCCAATAGATCGCGGCGCGCACGGAGGCACTCATGCACGGGATCATCTTTCGCAAGACCAAGGCAGGTGCGGCGGCCATCGGCGACCGCGTCGGATCCCTTCCCCGCGCATTGCGCACCTTGCTGATTCTGGTCAACGGCGAAACACCGACCGAGCACCTGCTTGAACAGGCGCATGCGCTTCATCAAGGCGAAAGCGCGCTCATCGAACTGCTGACCCGCGGACTCATCGAACCCAATACCGGCGTGCTGATCGACGCCGCGTCGACCGATTCATTTGCCCCGAGCGCCATGCAACCCTCCGGGCCGGTACCCGAGGCCATGCGCAGTCTCGCGCTCGCGCGTGCCTATGCCGCGGCCTATATGCGTGATTTCACGGGCGATCAAAGCGATACCTTTGCCACCTTGTTCACGCATGCCGAGAACGAAGGCGAATTGCTGCAATTGATCGAGAACTGCGCCCAGGTGATCGCTGATGTCGATGGCATCGAATCGGCGGCGCGTTTCACACGGCGCACGCGCGCGCTGTTGCCGATGGCGGCGTAGATTTCCTACGCTTGCGCCAATCTCCCGACCGAGGACGTCGGTCATTCCGAGTGAACGCGGCGCGTCAAGCGCCGACGCGTCGACATCGCGACCGATAGCGCCATTGCCAGCACCGCACTGCCTTGCCCCACCGAGCCAAACTCAGGCACGTCAGTGTCGTCGGATCCGGCGCTCGATGCAGAGGTAATGCCGTTGATCCAATCAGCGTAGTGGGCGACCACCTGTCCGCCACCCAGCGTGCCGAACGTCGACGCCACCGACCCGGTCCCACTGCTGCCGGTGAAGGTGTTGACCCCGGCGAGTTTCCAGACGCCGGCTTCCTGCACGAAAGCCGGACCGCCGGAATCGCCACCCGCCACCGTCGTTTCGCTCGCGTTGCCCAGCGTCACCCCGCCGAAGACATTGGTCGCCGTCGTGCTTCCGTCGAAGTCGAAGTAATAGACCGCCTTCGTGTTGTCGCTGTCGTACCCGAACGCATCCAGCGTGTTGCGCCCGGTGCGCTTGACATTGGCGGCGCGCGAAACCGAAATTCCGACGTCGCCCGCACCGCTGCCGCCATAACCGACCAAGGTCGCGACCGCGCCGGTTGCCGGCGCCGCACTCGCCAATTGATAGGCCAGCGCGCGATCGGGCGCGTCGGAAGACAACTCGATCACCGCCAGATCATTCATCAGGTTCGGATTGCTGAAGCTCACGTACTGCGGATGCTTGGCGTAACCGGCCGCGCCGATCTGGATCGGCGTCGCGCCCAGATTGAACT
>CAYUYC010000033.1:0-17558 GCA_964448945.1 uncultured Burkholderiaceae bacterium | reverse complement strand
GGCCTGGGTCGCGCGTTTGATCGCTTCGATGTCGGTGCCGGAAGCGACGTTGCGCAATTGCGCGAGCAAGGCTTCGACCTGCGCCAACTCGGCGGCATCGAGCACATCGGCATCGGCGTCGAGTGCCGAGCGGGTCGCGAGGATGAGGCGATCGGCATCGACCTGCTGCTCGCGCAGATTGCGCGCATCCATGTCGGATTGGGCGGCGGTGAAGCTCTCGGACAACATGCGCGCCACGGCATCGTCGCTCAGGCCGTAGCTCGGCTTGACGGCCACATGGGCCTCCACGCCGGAAGCGGTTTCGCGCGCGCTCACATTGAGCAATCCATCGGCGTCGACCTGGAAGGTGACGCGGATGCGCGCCACCCCGGCGTTCATCGCCGGGATGCCACGCAGTTCGAAACGCGCGAGGCTGCGGCAATCGGACACCAGTTCGCGTTCACCTTGCACGACATGGATCGCCATCGCGGTCTGGCCATCCTTGTAGGTGGTGAAGTCCTGCGCACACGCGGTCGGGATGGTGCTGTTGCGGGGGATGATCTTCTCGACCAAGCCGCCCATGGTCTCGAGCCCGAGGGACAAGGGAATCACGTCGAGCAACAGCCAGTCGTCGCCTGCGGCGCGATTGCCCGCGAGCAGATTGGCCTGGATGGCGGCGCCGATGGCGACGACCTGGTCCGGATCGATGTCGGTATGGGGCTTTTGCCCGAAGAAGGCTTCGACCGCCGCGCGCACATGCGGCATGCGCGTCGACCCGCCGACCATGACCACGCCTTTGACGTCTTCGGGGGCCAGACCGGCATCGCGCAATGCCTTGCGCGTCGGTCCGATGGTCTTTTGCACCAGATGCGAGGTGATGGTCGCGAACGTCTCGGCGGTGATGGTGACGTTGACCCAGGTGCCTTCGAGGCCCTCGCCGCTCAGACGCGCTTGGATGGTGGTGCTCGGCTTGCTCGAAAGCGCTTCCTTCGCGGCACGCGCCTTCATCATCAACAAGCGCGTGTCTTCATGGCCGAGCAGGCTGAGCTTGGCTTGCTCGAGCACCCAGCAGAACAAGCGATGATCGAAATCGTCGCCACCGAGCGCGGAATCGCCGCCGGTCGCCAGGACTTCGAACACGCCTTTGCTCAAGCGCAGGACCGAGATGTCGAAGGTGCCGCCGCCCAGGTCGTAGACCGCATAGATGCCTTCGGCGGCGTTATCGAGTCCATAGGCCACGGCCGCGGCAGTCGGTTCGTTGAGCAGCCGCAGCACATTGAGGCCCGCGAGCTTGGCGGCGTCTTTGGTCGCCTGGCGCTGCGCATCGTCGAAATAGGCGGGCACGGTGATGACCGCGCCGACGATTTCGTCATCGAGCGCGTCTTCGGCGCGCTGGCGCAGCTTGGCCAGAATCTGCGCGGAGATCTCGACCGGCGATTTCACGCCTTGCACGGTCTTGAGTTGAACCATGCCCGGCGCATCGACAAAGTCATAGGGCATGTTCTCGACATGGGCAATGTCGCGCAGGCCGCGGCCCATGAAGCGCTTGACCGACACGATGGTGTTGCGCGGATCCTTGGCCTGATCGGCGCGCGCCTCATGACCGATGCGCACATTGCCGTCGGGCAGGTAGTGAACGACCGAAGGCAGCAAGGGCCGTCCTTCTTCATCGGGCAAAACCTCGGCGACCGAGGAACGCACGGTCGCGACCAACGAATTGGTGGTGCCCAGGTCGATGCCCACGGCCAGCCGCCGTTGATGCGGTGCCTCGGCCATGCCGGGCTCGGCGATTTGTAGGAGAGCCATCAGCCTCGGTTCCTATGTCGGAAAACGTCCGTGTTCATCGAACACCAATCAATTCTCATGCCTGCAAGGCCTCGAAGGCGTCGCCGACTTCGGAACTGAATTTTTCGATGAACATGAGCTGGCGTACATGCCGCGCAGCACCCGCGTGATCACCGGCGTCGAGCAAGCGGCCGAGCGCCTCCAACTCGCTGGCGCGCAGCGTGCGGATTTCGCGTTCGAGCGCGTCGAGCTGCGCAGTGTCGCGAGCGGCGCGCGCCCTGCCCAGCGCTTCGCGCCACTCCATTTGCTGCATCAGAAACTGCGGCGGCATTGCGGTGTTGGAATCGACTCCGAGGTCGATGCCGGCAAGCTCACACAAGTAGCGCGCCCGCATGAGCGGCGATTTGAGCGTGGTGTAGGCCTCGTTGGCTCGCGTCGCCCATTGCATCGCGACGCGGCGCTCGGTGTCGCTGCCCTGGGCAAATTTGTCGGGATGCACACGCGACTGAAGCTCGCGGTACGCCGCGTCGAGCGCCGTCATATCGACCGCGAATCGCGCCGGCAAACCAAACAGCTCGAAATGGTTCTGCTTCATTGCATGAAAAAGGGCGGCTTGCACCGCCCTCGATTCTGGTGTCCATCACGCACGGCAACCGCCGGCCGGGGTGCTCAAACGCGGAACGACTCTCCGCACCCGCATTGATCCTTCACGTTCGGGTTGTTGAACTTGAAGCCTTCGTTCAGTCCTTCACGCACGAAATCGAGTTCGGTTCCGTCGATATACGCCAGGCTCTTGGGATCGACGAATACCTTCACGCCATAGCTTTCAAACACCTGATCCTCGGAATGCGGCTCATCGACGTACTCGAGCTTGTAGGCCAAGCCCGAACAACCGGTCGTGCGCACACCGAAGCGCAACCCGATGCCGTGCCCGCGCTTGGTGATGTAGCGCTGCACATGGCGCGCGGCCTTTTCGGTCAGGGTGACGCCTTGCAATGCTGCTTCGGTCATGCGGCCTCCTGTGCTCCCGCCGGCACTTGGCCATGTTTGACCTTGTAGTCCTGAACCGCAGCCTTGATCGCATCTTCGGCCAGGATCGAACAATGGATCTTCACCGGCGGCAGCGCGAGTTCTTCGGCGATTTGCGTGTTCTTGATGGACATCGCTTGATCCAGCGTCTTGCCCTTGACCCATTCGGTCACGAGCGAACTCGACGCAATGGCCGAGCCGCAGCCGTAGGTCTTGAAACGCGCGTCCTCGATCACGCCTTGTTCGTTGACCTTGATCTGAAGCTTCATGACGTCGCCGCATGCAGGCGCACCGACCATCCCGGTGCCGACCGACGTATCGCCTTGTTCGAATGAACCCACGTTACGGGGGTTCTCGTAATGATCGATGACCTTTTCGCTATAAGACATGGTGCGTTACCTCTCACTGCAAAACCGCGGCTTCAATGGGCAGCCCATTGCACTTTGCTGACGTCGATCCCGTCCTTGAACATCTCCCACAACGGCGACAGATCGCGCAGCTTCTGGATCTTCTCGTGCAGCAAACGCACTGCGTAATCGATGTCTTGTTCCGTGGTGAAACGGCCGATCGTGAATCGAATCGAGCTGTGCGCAAGTTCATCGCTGCGCCCGAGGGCGCGCAACACATAGCTGGGCTCCAGACTCGCCGACGTACAAGCCGATCCCGAGGATACCGCAATGCCTTTGAGCGCCATGATCAACGACTCGCCCTCGACATAGTTGAAGCTGGCGTTGATGTTGTGCGGTACGCGCTGCTCGAGGTCGCCATTGATGTAGACCTCCTCGATATCGCGCAGCCCCGCCACCAAGCGATCGCGCAACATGCGGATGCGCTCGATCTCGGTGCCCATCTCGAGCTTCGCGATCCGGAAAGCCTCGCCCATGCCGACGATCTGATGCGTCGGCAAGGTCCCCGACCGCAACCCGCGCTCATGGCCACCACCATGCATCTGGGCCTCGATGCGCACGCGAGGCTTGCGTCGCACGTACAGCGCGCCCACGCCTTTCGGTCCGTAAGTCTTGTGGGCGGTGAAGGTCATCAGGTCGACCTTCCATTGTTCAAGATCGATATGGACCTTGCCGGAGGCCTGCGCAGCGTCGCAATGGAAAACGATGCCGCGCTCGCGGCAGACTTCGCCAATGGCGGGAATGTCCTGGATCACGCCGATCTCGTTGTTCACCAGCATGACCGACGCGAGAATGGTGTCCGGACGCAATGCCGCCTTGAACGCTTCGATCGGCACCAAGCCGTTTTCGTCGACATCCAGATAGGTTGCTTCGAAGCCCTGCCGCTCAAGCTCACGCACCGTATCGAGGACCGCCTTGTGCTCGGTCTTCACGGTCACGATGTGCCGCCCTCTTTCTTTATAGAAATGCGCAGCACCCTTGATCGCAAGGTTGTTCGATTCGGTCGCGCCCGATGTCCAGACGATCTCGCGCGGATCGGCATTCACCAGGGCTGCAACATGTCCGCGCGCTTCTTCGACCGCATTCTCCGCATCCCAACCGTATGGATGGCTTCTCGACGCCGGATTGCCGAAATGCTCGCGCAGATACGGGATCATCTTGTCGACCACACGCGGATCCACCGGCGTCGTCGCCGAGTAGTCCATATAGATTGGAAAGTGACTGGTATCGGACATGCTGTGTCTTACTGGTATGAGTTGGCGATCAAAACGTCGCAGGCACCTTGCTTTGCTCAGGGTTGAGCACCGGGACCGGTCTGCCCTGTTGCACCACCGTCACCCCCGGCGCTTGTTGCGTCGCCAGTCGTGCGCGTTGTTGATCGACCAGATCCTTGAGCGAAACCGAATCGAGATATTCGACCATTTTCTCGTTGAGCGTTGCCCACAGATCATGCGTCATGCAGCGCTGGGTGTCGGTGTACTTGACCCCGGAACCGCAGTTCTCTTTGCCGCCGCATTGTGTCGCATCCATCGGCTCGTCCACCGCGTAGATGATGTCCGCCACGGTGATGTCCTGCATCTTGCGAGCAAGACTGTAGCCTCCGCCGGGGCCGCGCGTCGAGTCGACAATCTGGTGGCGGCGAAGCTTGCCGAACAACTGTTCGAGATAAGAAAGCGAGATGTTCTGCCGCGCCGAAATGGCAGCGAGCGTGACAGGGCCATTGTCCTGGCGTAACGCAAGATCAATCATCGCCGTGACCGCAAATCGTCCTTTCGTGGTCAGTCTCATGAAATCCCCCTCGACTAAGTGAACCCACTGGGGTTCGATCCAAAGTAGGCCAAGAAAATTCCCGACCATTTCGCTCAAGCTTACGATGCCCGAGTATCAGAGTCAAGTATTCAGGATTTCGAAATCGCATCACCTTGTGAATGAAAAACCCGCCACGTGGGCGGGTTTTCGGTAAAGCGAATCAGACCAATCAAGCAGCGTATTGCAGCGCGCGCTTCTTGACCACATCAACCAACCCGGTGCAGGCGTCGCTTACGTAGTTGAGAACCTTCTCGAAGCCTTCGGGACCGCCGTAATACGGATCGGGGACCGTCGCCTCTTCGTTGTCCGTCGCAAAACGCATCAACAACATCAGCTTGTGCTGGTATTGACGCGGCGCCATCTGCTGCAGGCATGCGAGGTTTTCCCAATCCATCGCGAGAATCAGGTCGAAATCGCGAAAGTCTTCATTCGTGATCTGGCGCGCACGCAGCATCGAAATATCGACGCTGCGCTTGCGCGCGGCGGCCTGAGCACGCGCATCGGGCGCTTCGCCAACGTGATAGTTGTGCGTCCCGGCCGAATCGATCTTCACGAGATGCTCGATATTGGAATCGCGCACCATGGTTCGAAACACGCCCTCTGCCGAAGGAGAACGGCAGATGTTGCCCATACAAACGAAGAGGATCTTGGTCATGATGTCTAAGTTGTCAGTCCGTCGCCGCTGCATTGCAGCCACGAACCCGTCAAAGACCGAAGTTTACTGACTTCATGCCCATTAATTAAGCATTTTTTGTATGCCACTGTGACCCGCGTCATGGAATCACGTGGATAACCCATTGAATTCAAAGGACATCATCCCAACAAACGCATCTTACGACCGATCGATTCAAGATCGATTGCATCGCCCTTTTGGATCGATTTGCGCGTCCAGTTTCCCGTCGTCGCAGAGCAATTCGGTGCGAACAAGACTGTGGTTGGATCCTACACCTCGATCTTCAGCCTCAAGCCGCCGTTCCGGCTGCGTCTATCGAATCCCCTCCATCTCCGGCACCAAAGACGGCCTTGCGCAGTTGAGCCAGTTGATCCCGCACTCGCGCAGCTTGCTCAAACTCCAGATTGCGGGCGTGATCGAGCATGCGCTTCTCCAATCGCTTGATTTCGCGCGCGATGTCCTTTTCCGACATCGCTTCGTAACGCAACTCCTCTTCCGCTGCGGCACGCGCGTCCCGCCCGGAATCTTCGGCCGCGTAGACGCCGTCGATCAGGTCACGTACTTCCTTGATCACGCCGCGCGGCACGATTCCATGCTGGGTATTGTGCGCAACCTGCCTCGCACGCCGACGCTCGGTCTCGCCGATGGCACGTCGCATCGAATCGGTCATGGTGTCGGCATACAGAATGGCCGCACCGTTCACATTGCGAGCGGCGCGTCCGATGGTCTGGATCAGACTGCGCTCGGCGCGCAAGAATCCTTCTTTGTCCGCATCGAGAATGGCGACCAGCCCTACTTCGGGGATGTCTAGACCTTCCCGCAGCAGGTTGATCCCCACCAGCACGTCGAATGCGCCCAATCGCAAATCCCGAATGATCTCGACGCGCTCCACAGTGTCGATATCCGAGTGCAGATAACGCACGCGCACGCCGTTGTCGCCAAGGTACTCCGTCAGTTGTTCGGCCATCCGTTTGGTCAGCGTCGTGACGAGCACGCGATCGCCCTTCTTCACGCGGATGGAGATTTCGCTCAGTAGATCGTCGACCTGTGTCGATGCGGGGCGCACCTCCAACGTCGGATCGACCAGCCCGGTGGGGCGCACCACCTGCTCCACGACCTGCCCCGCACGCTTCATCTCATAGTCGGCCGGCGTTGCCGAAACGAAGATCCCTTGCCGCATCTTGGTTTCGAACTCGGCGAACTTGAGCGGCCGGTTGTCGAGTGCACTCGGCAGACGAAATCCGTATTCCACCAAGGTCTGCTTGCGCGCGCGGTCGCCGTTGTACATGCCGTTCAACTGCCCGATCAGTACATGGCTTTCGTCCAAAAACATGAGCGCATCGGGCGGCAGATAGTCCACCAGCGTCGGCGGCGCCTCGCCGGGTGCCGCGCCGGACAAATGCCGCGTGTAATTCTCGATGCCTTTGCAATGACCAACCTCCTGCAGCATCTCGAGATCGAAGCGTGTGCGTTGTTCGAGTCGCTGCGCCTCGACCAGCTTGTTCTCGGCGTAGAACCACTCCAGTCGTTCCTTGAGCTCCGCCTTGATGGTCTCGATCGCGCGCAGAATGGTTTCGCGCGGCGTCACGTAATGCGACGAGGGATACACGGTGAACCGTGGAATCTTCTGCCGGACCTTGCCGGTCAAGGGATCGAAGAGCTGGATCGATTCCACCTCGTCGTCGAACAATTCGATGCGCACTGCGAGTTCCGCGTGTTCGGCCGGAAATACATCGATGGTGTCTCCCCGCACGCGAAAGGTCCCGCGACCGAACTCGGTTTCATTGCGCGTGTACTGCATCTGCACCAGGCGCTGGATCACTTCGCGCTGCCCCATGCGATCGTGTACGCGCAAGGTCAGCACCATCTGGTGATAGTCGCCCGGATTGCCGATGCCATAGATAGCAGACACCGTCGCGACGATCACTACGTCGCGCCGCTCCAATAGACTCTTGGTCGCCGACAAGCGCATCTGCTCGATATGCTCGTTGATCGAACTGTCTTTCTCGATGAACAGATCGCGCTGCGGTACGTAGGCCTCGGGCTGGTAGTAATCGTAGTAGCTGACGAAGTACTCCACCGCGTTGTGCGGAAAGAACTCGCGAAACTCGCTGTACAACTGCGCGGCGAGCGTCTTGTTTGGAGCAAACACGATGGCCGGACGACCAAGCCTGGCGATGACGTTCGCCATCGTGTAAGTCTTGCCCGACCCGGTCACGCCGAGCAGGGTCTGAAAGCTCAAGCCGTCGTGCACACCGGCCACCAAAGCCTCGATCGCAGCCGGTTGATCGCCCGCAGGCAAATAGGGCTGGTAGAGCTGAAACGGCGAGCCCTCGAAACGCACGAACTTGTCCGCATCGAGTGCCGAAATGGAATCGGTCAAAGGGGCTTTCACGGTCGGTGGCGGTCGATGGTTACGGTAAGATTGCGCGTTCGCAATCCATGCGTTGGGGCAGTGCGCAAGAAGTCTGCCCCTTCGGACTCATCCGTCGATTCCAGACCGCGCTCACGCGCGACTGCAGGACACCGACGGACAACCACATCATTGTCGCACCCCAACCGCCAAACTCTGTCAGGAGAACTGCATGTCCACGTCGTTGTTCGCCAGCGTCGAAATGGCGCCGCGCGATCCCATCCTCGGTCTCAATGAAGCGTTCGCCGCCGATACGCGCACGACCAAGGTGAACCTCGGCGTCGGCGTGTACTTCACCGACGAAGGCAAGATCCCCGTTCTGCGAGCCGTGGCCGAAGCCGAGCGTCAACGCCTGGCTCAAGCCGCACCGCGCGGCTACCTGCCCATCGAAGGTCTCGCTGCCTATGACAGCGCGGTGCAAAAGCTGCTGTTCGGCGAAAGCTCGCCGATCATTGCCGAAGGTCGCGCCATCACCGCCCAGGGCCTCGGCGGCACCGGCGCGCTCAAGATCGGGGCCGACTTCCTCAAGCGCCTGCTGCCGGAATCCGTCGTCGCCATCAGCGATCCGAGCTGGGAAAACCATCGCGCATTGTTCGAAAGCGCGGGCTTCAAGGTCGTCAACTATCCGTACTACGACGCCAAGACCCAAGGCGTCGATTTCGTCGCGATGCTCGACTTCCTGGGCCAACTGCCGGCGCGCTCCATCGTCGTGCTGCATGCCTGCTGCCACAACCCGACCGGCGCCGACCTCTCGGCCGAGCAATGGAAGCAAGTGGTGGACGTCGTGGCCGCACGCAACCTGATTCCTTTCCTCGACATGGCCTACCAGGGCTTTGCCGAAGGCATCGAACCCGACGGTGCCGCGGTCAAGCTGTTCGCCGCATCCGGCATGAGCATGTTCGTGTCGAGTTCGTTCTCCAAATCGTTCTCGCTGTATGGCGAGCGCGTGGGCGCGCTGACCATCGTCGATGCGAGCAAGGAAGAATCCTCGCGCGTCATGAGCCAACTCAAGCGCGTGATCCGCACCAACTATTCCAACCCGCCGACCCACGGTGGCACGGTCGTGGCCACGGTGCTCAACAATCCCGAGTTGCGCGCAATGTGGGAAACCGAACTCGGCGAAATGCGTGAACGCATCAAGCAGATGCGCGCCGCCCTGGTCGAGAAGCTCAAGGCCAATGGCGCCAAGCGCGATTTCTCGTTCGTGCTCAAGCAGCGCGGCATGTTCTCGTACACCGGCTTGTCGGCCGAGCAAGTGCAGCGACTGCAATCCGAGTTCGGCATCTATGCCGTGAGCACCGGCCGCATCTGCGTCGCCGCGCTCAACAGCAAGAACGTCGATTACGTGGCGAAGGCGATCGCCCAAGTGATCGGTTGAACAACAACTGCGTCGCAATCGTTTGACGAGGTCCGCGCCTTCGCTATAATGCGCGGCTCTTTTCCCCGATAGCTCAGTCGGTAGAGCGCCGGACTGTTAATCCGTAGGTCCCTGGTTCGAGCCCAGGTCGGGGAGCCAAACAAATACGGGGTAGCGACGCCAAGTCGCTACCCCGTTCGTATTTCAGGCACCTGCTCGTGCCCCGGTTCAGATCGAGCGCCGCAACGCGCTCAGAACCGTTACCCCACCGACGCAAACACCACCAGCGGGTTCAAGCGCACATCGGCGTGCGCGGCGGCGCCGCCCATGGCGGGCAAGGTGCCGGTGGCCGTGGTCTTGAGAAAGATCTTGCGCGCGTCGACGTTGATGGATCAGCCGTCCGCGAGCGGAAACTCGGCGCCGATTTCTGCCACCGAACCGAAGGCGCTGCGCACGTCCCGATTCGAGATGAAGCCGTCATCGAGAGGCCGACGAACTGGTACATGCCGTCGAGCACGATGCACGCGAGCTTTTCGCGCCGGGTTTGCGGATCGTCGGACTCGGAGAACGTCACCGCGCCGATGCGCTGCAACGTTTGAGGATTGGCGTTCAGTTCACGCACGTCGATCAACGATTCACGTCGACCACGGTGCGTCCGCGCACCTTGCCGGCCAGCACTTGCGGCGCAAATTCGATCGCTTGCGACAAGCCGATCTCGACCGTCATCGCGTCGAGCTTGGCGGTGTCCAGATGTTCCGCGAGCAAAGCCCAGGCCTGACGCCGCATCGCGTTGTCGACGAACACGCTGTTGATGCCGTACAGCGTGACGCCGCGCAGGATGAAAGGCATGACGGTCGCCGGAAAGTCCGCGCCTTGCGCCAGACCGCAGGCCGCGACCGCGCCGTTCCATCGGGTGGCCGCGCAGGCGTTGGCCAAGGTGTGGCTGCCGACCGTATCGACCACGCCCGCCCAGCGCTCGGATTGCAAGGGCTTGCCCGGCGCGCTGAACTCCGCGCGATCGACGATGCGTGCCGCCCCCAGCATGCGCAGGTAGTCGGCTTCCGTGGCGCGCCCGGTCGAGGCCACCACCTGATAGCCCAGCCCTGCGAGCAAGGCGACGGCCACCGAGCCCACGCCCCCCGCGGCGCCGGTCACCAGGACCTCGCCATCGCCCGCGGCCAGCCCGTGCTTGCGCAAGGCCATCACGCAGAGCGCCGCGGTAAATCCGGCGGTGGCAATGACCATCGATTGACGCGTCGTGAAAGCCTCGGGCAGCGCCAGCAGCCATGACGAGGACAGGCGCGCGCGCTGGCTCAATCCGCCCCAATGGGTTTCGCCCATGCCCCAACCCGTCACCACCACCCGGTCGCCGGGCTGCCAGGCCGGCACCTGGCTGCGCTCGACCGTGCCCGCCAGATCGATGCCCGGCACCATGGGCCAGGACCGCACGATCGCGCCGCGCCCGGTGATGGCCAACGCGTCCTTGTAGTTCAAGGCCGAGTATTCGACCTTCACCTCGACATCGCCGTCGGGCAGCCGATCGTTCTCCAGATCGAGCAAAGCCGCGTGCGTGGTCTTGTTCTCCTGGGTCAGCATCAATGCTTTGAACATCACAGGTCTCCTGGTGCTTGCGGGTCGAGGCCATCGTGCCGATGTGCCCACGCGCGTATCCATGCGTGCAAGGCGTCGAGGCCATCGGTCAACGCGGCCGGTCCGGGTTGGAGAATGATCGGTGACTTGATCTCATGCAACTGCGCGCTGCGCACCGCCGGGATCGCATCCCACCCGAGTCGCGCGGCGATCTGCTCGGTACGCACGCGCTTGCCGCACCACGATGCAATGATCAGGTCCGGCGCGCGTCGTATCACTTCGATCGGGTCCGCCACGATGCGATCGCGCGCCAAGGGGCGGGCCGCGAATTCGGCAAACACATCGTCGCCGCCAGCGATGGCGATCAACTCGCTCACCCAGCGAATCCCGGTGATCAGCGGCGCGTTCCATTCCTCGAAGTAGACCCGCGGTCGACGCTTCAATCGCGCGGCCGACGCGCGCACCTGCGCCAGATGATCCTCGAGCTGCGCCGCATAGGCTTCGGCGCGCTGCTGCGCACCGACCATCGCGCCGACCCGCCGGACGTACCCCAGGATGCCGTCGACGCTGCGGTGATTACTGATCCAGACTTCGACGCCCGCGCGGATCAAGGCTTGCGCGATGTCGGCCTGGATGTCGGAAAAGCCGATCGCGAGGTCGGGCGCCAACGCCAGGATCTCGCCGATCTTCGCCTGCGTAAACGCAGACACGCGCGGCTTTTCGCGGCGCGCCTGCGGCGGCCGCACGGTGAACCCCGAGATCCCGACGATGCGGTGCGATTCGCCGAGCGCATACAGCACCTCGGTGGGCTCCTCGGTCAGGCACACGATGCGATGCGGATAGCGATCGCCATCGTTCATCGCAGATTGCGCGCTCGCATCCATTTGGTGGCGATCCATTTTTCTCCCGACAGCACCGGCGCGCCCGCATGCAACGCACGGGATTCGGGCGCGCCATGGGCATCGCAATTGTCGAAGTACACCGCGTTGCCCTTGGCCGGCCGCACTTCGATGCCGAGCCTGGGGAACACCGTCGCTCCGCCGGCACCGACATCGTTGAGATACATCACCAGCGTCGCCACGCGCTGCCCGCCTTCGGTCAGCGGCACCTGGCTGCCCGGCAATGCCGGGTCGAAATAATCGTAATGCGGCGCGTACTCGCCGCCGACGTCGTAATGCAGGATCTGCATCGGCTCCTGACGCGCCTGCGCCAAGCCCAACACCCGCGCGATGCGCTGCTCGATCGCGGCGATCACCGCGGTTTCGCCGGGACCGAAATGCGTGCCGCGCGAACGCCGCACCGGATCGACGCGAAACTGTCCGGTCGCGGGATCGACCACCAGTGACGGTTGCATCCGGCTGCGCGCGGCGGCCACCAGGGCGTCGCACTCCGCGTGCGTCAGCCAGCCGCCGAACACGACCACGCGCGGATCGGTCCGCTCGAACAGCACCTCGATCTGCCGATCATCGACCTGCAAGCTGCTGCCGCGGCGGAATCGCCCGCCGATCATCTGCGCGTCTTGGTCGAGAGGGTTCATTTCGCTTACCGTGTGCATCGAAGCAGTCGACACTGCGCCGATTCTAGGGGAGCCGCCCATGAAAGAACCCATCAAGCCGGGGCTCGATTTCGCCTACGACCTCGTGCATCGCTGCGCCAGCGCGGCGCTCGCCACGCATTCGGTCGCGATGCCCGGATTTCCTTTCGCCACCTCGGTGGCGATCGCGCCGATGGCCGATCATCGGCCCTGGATGCTCTTGTCGCGGTTGGCCGAGCATCGCGTCAACCTCGAAGCCGATCCGCGCGCGAGTCTGCATCTGATGGCGCCCGAAGCGACTTCGCCGATGAGCGCGGCGCGCATCACCCTGGTCGGCACCGCGCATCGCGTCGATCCCACGCCGCGCGAGCGCGCGCGCTTTCTCGCCTACCTGCCCGACACCGAAGCGTTGTTGTCCTTGGGCGACTTCGCGTTCTTCGCGCTCGATTGGTCGACCAGCCGCGCCATCGGCGGCTTCGGCCGCATGGGTTGGGTGACGAGCGAGCCCATGAACGCCGCGGCGTTGAGCACCGAGGATGAGGCCGCCTTGCGCGCACGGGTGATGGCCGCCGTGCGCACCGACATCCAGTGGCTGGGCGCCGATGCCAAAGGCTTCGACGTGCTCGCACCGACGGGACGACAGCGCGTGCGCCTGAGCAGCGACGCGCCGTCACCGGCCTTGTCAGCCGCGCTGCAAGCCGGCGGGCTCGATCGCCCGGCATCGGCGCTCTGAGCGCGGAACCTTCACGCCGGCAGACCGCGCACCAGATCCGCGTAGATGTCGTCGGGATTCTCGAGGCCGACGGCCACGCGGATCAACCCTTCGGTGATCCCCGCGGCCGCGCGTGCCTCGGGCGTGATGCGGCCGTGCGTGGTCGTGGCCGGATGGGTGATGGTCGTGCGCGTATCGCCGAGATTGGCGGTGATCGATACCAGACGCGTCGCGTCGATCGCAGCCCATGCGGCCGCGCGCAATGCGGCCGGATCGCTTGCCCCGTCTGCGCCCTTGACCTCGAAGCTCACGATCGCACCGCCGGCCGATTGCTGGCGCCGTGCGAGCGCGTGTTGCGGATGCGATGCAAGCCACGGGTGATAGACCCGTGCGATGCGCGGATGCGCTTCGAGTCGGCGCGCGATCGCCAGCGCGTTCTCGCTGTGCCGCTGCATGCGGATCGGCAAGGTCTCGAGGCCTTTGAGCAGCACCCAGGCATTGAAGGGCGAAAGGCTCGGCCCCGCCGACCGCAGGAACGGCAGCACCTGATCGTCGATGAAGTGCTTGGAACCCACGACCGCGCCCCCCATCACCCGCCCTTGCCCGTCGAGATGCTTGGTCGCCGAATGCACGACGACATCGGCACCGAGCGCAAGCGGGCGTTGCAATACCGGCGTGCAAAAACAGTTGTCGACCACGAGCAGCACACCGGCGGGCTTGGCGATGGCCGCGAGCGCGCCGAGATCCGCCAGGTCCATCAACGGGTTCGACGGCGTCTCGACGAAGAAGAGTCTGGTCGAAGGCTTGAGTGCCGCGCGCCATTGCTCGGGCTCGGCCGCCGCGACGTAGGTCGTTTCGATGCCGAAACGACTCAGGATGTTGTTGAACAATTGCACGGTCGAACCGAAGACGCTGGCCGAGCACACCACATGGTCGCCCGCGCGCAAGGCCGACATGCAGCACGCGAGGATGGCGCTCATGCCGCTTGCGGTCGCGATGCAGGCCTCGCCGCCTTCGAGCGCGGCCAGACGATCCTGAAACGCGCTGACGGTAGGATTGGAGAACCGCGAATACACATTGCCCGGCGCTTGATTGGCAAAGCGCGCCGCAGCCTCGGCCGCGTTCGCGAACACGAACGAGGAGGTCAAGAACAAAGCGTCGGAATGCTCGCCGAAATGACTGCGCTCGGTGCCCGCGCGCACCGCGAGCGTGTCGATAGACCAGTCCTGGTCGTCCATATCGTTACTCCAAGAATGCAAAAGCCCCGTTGCAGCTTGGCGCTAGAACGGGGCTTGCATACGCTCTGACGCGCTTTAGCTGGATTTGTTCGACGCCGGGTCTGCGACCCGACATCCGCGCCCGCAAGCTGATCGATCAAATCGGCGCGTGAGACCGATTAGACCCGAGCCGCGCGGGCCGCGTCAAATCAGGTGCGCTGCAGATCCTGCGCGGTGATGACCCGGCGCCCGGCGGCAAGCCGGGTCAAGGCATCGACCGCGGCGGCAGCCACGCGTGTCGATTGCACCGGCTGGATACTGCTCGGAATCATGTGCGCGAACTGCGCGAACCACCACCGCATCAGACGCTCGATGATCGAGCCCGACGGGCGGGGCGAGCCGTCGCCGGCCGCCGTCGGGCGCATCACCACGATGGCCTCGAAGCCGGCTTGGCAGACCGCCAATTCGGTGTCGTCGATGACCGCATCGGCAAACGCGGCGGACTGCAGATAGACCTCGAGCGGCGCGATCAGCGCAAACCGCCGCGCGCCCAGCGCTCGCGCATCGATCGCGAGGGTCGGGATCTGCTCGGGGGAGAACTCGGCAAACGCATCGTCGCGCCCGAAGTACGACGCGGCTGACAATGCGTGGTCGGAACCCGCGATCAGGCAATACACATCGTCGACGGCGGGCAAAGGATGCGCGACGTCCGCCGCGACCAGCTTGCGCATGCTCGATTCGAGCGGCATGCGGGTGCAGGCGTAGACCCGATCGTAGGCGCTGCTGCCGAGCACCGCGTTGAGCAGCGCCTCGCCCAGGCGTCCGGTGCAGCCGGCGACCAGCGCCGAACGGCGCGCCCCCTGGGGTTGTTCGCGCGCCGGCTGATGCAGCGCGGCCAGCGCCTCCTGGGGGCCAATGCTCAATCGGTCGACGCGAGATTGAGGTTGAGCTGCGAACGCCCTTCGTCTTCGCGCGCGCTCGACGTCTTGCGCGCCGCTTCCAGCGCGTCGAGATAATCCGCCGAAATATCGCCGGTGATGTACACGCCGTCGAAGCAGCTCGCTTCGAAGTTCTTGAGGTGAGGCCCCAGATCGGCGACCGAACGCTTCATCGCCTCGATGTCCTGGTAGACCAGACCGTCGGCTTCGATCATGCGCATGATCTCGTCGTCGGAACGGTCATGCGCGATGAGTTCGCTGCGCGTGGGCATGTCGATGCCGTAGACATTCGGAAAGCGCACCGGCGGCGCCGCAGACGCGAAGTACACCTTGTTCGCGCCGGCGTCGCGCGCCATGTTCACGATCTCGCGCGAGGTCGTGCCGCGCACGATCGAATCGTCGACCAGCAGCACGTTCTTGCCCTTGAACTCGGTGGGCAGCGCGCTGAGCTTCTGGCGCACGCTCTTCTTGCGCACCGATTGCCCGGGCATGATGAAGGTGCGGCCAACATAACGGTTCTTGAAGAAACCTTCACGGAAATCCAGCCCGAGCTTCATCGCGAGTTGCATCGCCGCGGGGCGCGAGGTCTCGGGAATCGGCATCACCACATCGATGTCGCCAGCGCGGAATTCGCGCTCGATCTTCTCGGCCAGGTATTCGCCCATGCGCAGGCGCGAGCCATAGACGCTCACGCCGTCGATGATCGAATCGGGTCGCGCGAAGTACACATACTCGAAGATGCAGGGATTGAGCGAGGCGTTCTGCGCGCATTGCTGCGAATAGAAATTGCCGTCGACGTCGATGAAGATCGCCTCGCCGGGTGCCACGTCGCGCACGAACTTGAAGCCCATGCCTTCGAGCGCCACCGATTCGCTGGCGACCAGATATTCGGTGCCTTCATCGGTTTCGCTGATGCCGTAGCACAGCGGCCGGATGCCGTAGGGGTCGCGAAACGCCAGCACGCCGTGGCCGGCGATGTGCGCCACGCAGGCGTAGGCGCCGCGCACGCGCGCATGCAGACCGGCGACGGCGTGGAAGATCGCGGCCGGATCGAGGGTGAACGATGGCGTCGCCTCCTGCAACTCGTGCGCGAGCACGTTGAGCAGCACTTCGCTGTCGCTGTTGGTGTTGATGTGCCGGCGGTCCTTGCGGAACATGTCGACCATCAGCGCATCGGCATTGGTCAGGTTGCCGTTGTGGCCGAGCGTGATGCCGAACGGCGCGTTGACGTAGAACGGCTGGGCTTCTTCGGCATTGGATGCCGAACCCGCAGTCGGATAGCGCACATGCCCGATGCCGATGTTGCCGGTCAGGTTGCGCATGTTGCGCGTGCGGAAGATCTCGCGCACCAGACCGTTGCCCTTCCACATGTTGAAGGTGTTGTCCGATCCGGTGGCAATGCCCGCAGCATCCTGACCGCGATGCTGCAAGAGCATCAGCGCGTCGTACAGCATCTGATTGACCGGTGTCTTGGCTACGAGGCCAACGATTCCGCACATGTCCCTACTCCTTCCAAACGATGCGACGTACTGCGCGCACCACCATCGGCGGTTTGCGCAACGCGCGCCGCACCTTCAGGCAACCACGGACGTACCGTGTCGAGCACGATACGCACATATGGCATCAACACCGAGCTTTTCCATGCCTCGGTGCGAGGCAAATTCGTCAGGCTGGCGAGGATGGTCACGGCCAGCACGATGAGCATCCCGCGCAAAGCGCCGAAAACCCCGCCGAAGCCGCGATCGGCCGGGCCGAGGCCGGCTGCACGCACGATGCTGCTGAGTGCCCATCCGCCCAGCGCTGCGATCACAAGCACCAGCACGAAGACCGCGGCATGCCCGACGACGCCGCGCACCGCCTCGCTCCAATGCGCAGGCAACCAGGCAGCGGCCGTCGATCCGAACCACGCCGCCAGCACGAACGCGGCGATCCAGCCCACGAGCGCAAAGACTTCGCGCACCAGCCCGCGCCAGACGCCATACGCGATCGACAGCGCGAGCACCACGAGGATCAGCCAATCAACCGAGGTCATGCGAGGTCGGTGCTCGCGCTCATTGCATGACCGCGGCACCGTTGATGCCGGCGGCCTTGATCTTGCCGAGCACGCTGTCGGCA
>CAYUYC010000032.1:11932-17572 GCA_964448945.1 uncultured Burkholderiaceae bacterium | reverse complement strand
ACCACCGGCCGCGCGCACTGGGAGGTGCTGCTGCGCGCGCGCGCGATCGAAAACCAGTGCTATGTGCTGGCGCCCGCGCAAGGCGGCACGCATGAAAACGGCCGCCAGACCTGGGGCCACAGCATGCTCATCGACCCTTGGGGCAAAGTGGTCGCGGTCCGTGAATCGGGCGAGGGCATCGTGGTCGGCGACCTCGACCTCGGTCAGCTCGAAGGCATGCGCGCGAGCCTGCCTGCGCTCAAGCACCGAACGCTGTAAGCTCACGCTTACTCTGGAGAAAACATGCAAGCAGGCGAACCCCGGATCGCTCATCTCGCGCTCGCGCGCGCGCAATTGCTCGAGCCGTTCGGGCTCGATGAAGCGGCGCTGCTCGGCGTGTTGAGCGAAGTCTTCGTACACAAGGCCGACTACGCCGACCTGTACTTCCAATCGACGCGTTCCGAAGGCTGGAGCCTCGAAGAAGGCATCGTGAAGTCGGGCAGTTTCAGCATCGACCAAGGGGTCGGTGTACGCACCGTGGCGGGCGACCGCACCGCCTTTGCCTATTCCGACGACATCAGTCTGGCTGCCTTGCGCGGCGCGGCGCATGCCACGCGCACCATCGCGGCGTCGGGCAAGTCCGGGCGGATCAAGGCATCCGGCGCGTTCGGCGCGATGCCGCCGCGCGTGCTGTACGGGCACGCCGATCCGGTGTCTTCGATGGATGCCGACGCCAAGGTCAAGCTGCTCGAACGCGTGGAGCGCATGGCGCGCGCCAAGGACCCGCGCATCGTGCAGGTGATGGCCAATCTGGCCGCGGAACACGACGTGGTGCTGATCGCGCGCCAGGACCGCGAGCGCGGCCCTTTGATCGCCGCCGATGTGCGCCCCTTGGTGCGGGTGTCGGTCACCGTCATCGCCGAACAAGGCGGGCGGCGCGAGATGGGGCATTCGGGCGGCGGCGGGCGTTTCGACTACGGGTATTTCTCCGACGCTTTGCTGCAAGGCTATGTCGACGAAGCGGTGGCCCAGGCGCTGGTCAACCTCGATGCGCGTCCGGCGCCCGCGGGGCCGATGACCGTGGTGCTCGGCCCCGGCTGGCCGGGCGTGCTGTTGCACGAGGCGATCGGCCATGGCCTCGAAGGCGATTTCAACCGCAAGGGCTCGAGCGCGTTTGCCGGGCGGGTCGGCGAACGCGTCGCGGCCAAGGGCGTGACGGTGGTCGACGACGGCACCATCGTCAACCGCCGCGGTTCGCTCAACATCGACGACGAAGGCAACCCGACCCAGTGCACGGTGCTGATCGAAGACGGCATCCTGCGCGGCTATCTGCAAGACACGATGAACGCGCGCCTGATGAAGACCGGCGTGACCGGCAATGCGCGGCGCGAATCGTTTGCGCACATTCCGATGCCGCGCATGACCAACACCTACATGCATGCGGGCAGCCATGATCCGGCCGAGATCATCGCCAGCGTCAAGGACGGCATCTACGCCACCAATTTCGGCGGCGGCCAGGTCGACATCACCAACGGCAAGTTCGTGTTCTCGGCCAGCGTCGCCTACCGCATCGAGAACGGCCGCGTCACCTATCCGGTCAAGGGCGCGACCCTGATCGGCAACGGGCCCGACGTGCTCACGCGGGTGAGCATGATCGGCAACGATCTGGCGCTCGATGCCGGCGTGGGCGTCTGCGGCAAGGAAGGCCAAAGCGTGCCGGTGGGCGTCGGACAACCGACCCTGCGCGTCGAGGCGCTGACCGTCGGAGGCACGGCGTGAACATGTCGCGCAAGCGCTCGATGCCGACCGATCGATTGCTCGGTAGCGGGGCGCAGGCGGCGGGTGCGAGCGTCGTGCGCGTGACGCATGCGCGGCTGGCAAGCATCGAAGTGCAGGAGGAATGCCATCCCCAGGCGCGGATCTGCATGCGCTGCGGTGTGCGGCATCTGGGTTTGTTCGGCACCCTGCCGCCCGAGGCGCTCAACAACATTCATGTGCACATCGATTCGCTCAAGCTGAAGAACGGCGCGGCGATCGTGGGCGAAGGACAGGCCGGCGAATTCGTCTACACCGTGCGCAGCGGGCTGGTGCGGCTCGAACGATCGACGGCGCAGGGTGCGCGCCGCATCCTGCGGATTTTTGGCCGTGGCGATGCGATGGGGCTCGAAGCCTTGCTGCAACGGCCCTATACCGCATCGGCGATCGCGTTGGGCGAGGTCGAGTTGTGTCGTATCCCGGCCAGTCTGGTGCGCGATCTGGCGGCGCGCCATCCGGCGATGACGCAAGGTTTGATGCAGCGCTGGCAGCTCGCGCTCGACGAAGCCGATGAATGGTTGTCGGAATTGAGCGTGGGGCCGGCGCGTTATCGCGCGCTGCGGCTGCTGCAAAAACTCATGCGCTATTTCGACGACGGTATCGTGGTGCTGCCCGCGCGCAGCGACATCGGGGCGATGCTCAACGTCACGCTCGAGACCGCGAGCCGTTTGATTTCGGACTTCAAGCGCGATGGTCTGCTCGAAGGGCAGGGACCGCGCTGGTTCCGCATCGATGCGCAACGCCTGGCTGCGGCCATCGAGCGCGAAGTGGCTTCGGGCTGAGGTGTGCGCACCGTCGTGACTTGCCAAGCGCAGAAAATTCGGGTCTCATTGCGACGCAATATCGTGAACATCATGCACAACGCGACCTTCTACTTTTCCTTCTTTTTTGGCTTTCCGACGCGGCCGGCGAAGGAAGGGAAGTAGTCTCGCAACCAAGAATCCCTAAAAACCGCCGGCCGAGTCCGGCGGTTTTTTTTTGATCGAACACCCGCCTATCCATACGAGGAACCGCCATGCCGTACAGCACCGATGATGTCCGCATCCGCGAGATCAAGGAGTTGCAACCACCGTCGCATCTGATCCGCGAATTTCCGTGCACCGAGAAGGCGGCGACCACGGTGTTTCATGGCCGGCAGGCGATCCATCGCAGCTTCCACGGGCAGGATGGCCGGCTGGTGGTGGTGATCGGCCCGTGCTCGATCCACGATCCCAAGTCGGCCATCGAATACGCCAAGCGTCTGATGGAAGAACGCGAGCGGCACAAGGACGCGCTCGAGATCGTCATGCGCGTGTATTTCGAGAAGCCGCGCACCACCGTGGGCTGGAAAGGGATGATCAACGATCCCTACATGGACAACAGCTTCAAGATCAATGACGGCCTGCGTCGCGCACGCGAGTTGCTGCTGGAAATCGCCGAGATCGGCCTGCCTGCCGGCACCGAATACCTCGACATGATTTCGCCGCAATACGTGGCGGATCTGATTTCCTGGGGCGCGATCGGCGCGCGCACGACCGAATCGCAGACCCACCGCGAGCTCGCGTCCGGGCTGTCGTGCCCGGTCGGTTTCAAGAACGGCACCGACGGCAACGTCAAGATCGCGGTCGACGCGATCAAGGCGGCGCAGCATCCCCACCATTTCCTGTCGGTGACCAAGGGCGGCCATTCGGCCATCGTCTCGACCGCCGGCAATGACGATTGCCATGTGATCCTGCGCGGCGGCAAGCAGACCAATTTCGACGCCGCCAGCGTCGAGGCCGCGTGCCAGGATCTGGCCAAGGCGGGGTTGATGCCCAAGGTGATGATCGACTTCAGCCACGCCAATTCGAGCAAGAAGCATGAAAACCAGATGCTGGTGGCGCAAGACGTCGGCGCGCAGATCGCGGGCGGCGAGGACCGGATCTTCGGGGTGATGGTCGAAAGCCATCTGGTGGCCGGCCGCCAGGATCTGGTACCGGGCAAAGATCTGGTCTACGGGCAGAGCATCACCGACGCCTGCCTGGGCTGGGACGACTCGGCGCGGCTGCTGGACGTGCTCGCCAAGGCGGTCCGTGCGCGCGAAGCGGCCGCGGTGGAATGACGCGAACGGGGGATGGGCGCAGGGAGTGCTTGAGGTGGACTGACGCAAGCGGATAGAATCGCGTGAAATTTTTCACGAATTCATGAACTATCAAGAGCGTTTCAGAATGCTCGGCTGCAAAGCCGAAGGATCGGCCGCGCAATACGCGACGCAGATCCATTCGCTCGTCTCCAAATCGCCCATTCTCGAAGACCGGTCGCTCGAAGAAATTCGCAAGCTGACCGGTTACATGGACGTCTGGACCACGCCGGGCATCGTCAACATCATCAACGAAGGCGAGCCCGGGGATTTCATGATCCTCGTGATCAGCGGTTCGGTCGAGGTGGTCAAGAAGGACCGCTGGGGGACGACCAAGCGCATCGCGATCGTGCACGCAGGCGAAACCCTGGGTGAGATGTCCATGCTCGATGGCGAGCCGCGCTTCGCGTCGTGCCACACCATCGACGCGACCACCTTCGCCGTCCTGCATCGCGACAGCTTCATCCGCATGATCAAGGAAGAGCCGGTGCTCGGCTCGCGCATCCTGCTCAAGCTCAATCAGATGTTGTCGCAGCGCCTGCGGCAGACCGGCGCCAAGCTCGTCGCCTACATGGAAACCTACCGCGGCACCTGATCCAGGTGCGGTGGTCGGCCGGCGCCGCAGCGCGCGGAGCCGACCGGGTATGCTGCGGCCCGTGAGTTTTCCCTTGGTTGCGGTCCGACGCAGCATTCCTCATGCGCGATTCACGCATTGATCCGGCGGTTGGCGATGTGCTGATCCAAACCGATGACGCGGTTTGGCGCGTGCTCGACGCTTTTCAATCGGTCGATTACGAAACCGGCCGCCACCGCGGGCTGTTGATCGAGGTCAGCGACACCCAAGGCGTACGCCGGATCTGCCTGTCGCTCGAACAATTCCGGCGCCGCGTGCGCAGTGCGCAACCGCGTTCCAAGTCATTGGCCGCCACCGACTGGGCCCAGGTGCGCAGCATTGCGGCGCCCTTGGTCTGCGCGGCGATGATCGCCGGGCATTGGCCGCCGATGCCGGTGACCATCGCCGAAAGCTGAGCACTCGCTGGACGGCTCAGGCGTCGGGCGGCAGTTCCCGATTGCGATGCTGATCCCACAACACATCCGTGCCTCCCGCATGCCGATTGAGCATGCGCGCCAGCACGAACAGCAGATCCGACAATCGATTGATGTATTGACGCGCGAGTTCGCCCACGGCCGCTTGATGGCCCAGGGACGTGATCGAGCGTTCGGCGCGGCGCGCCACCGTGCGGCTCAGATGCGCCATCGCCGCGGCGCGCGAACCGCCGGGCAGGATGAAGTTCTCGAGCCGGGGCAACTCGGCGTTGTAGCGTGCGAGCAGGGTATCCAGGCGCAACACCTGCGCGGGCTTGAGATTCTGGAAGCCCGGAATGCACAACTCGCCGCCCAGATCGAACAGGTCGTGCTGGATGGTCAGCAATTCGTCGCGCACGTGCGCCGGCAGGTCCTCGCAAATCAGCACGCCGATCAACGAATTCAACTCGTCGACATCGCCCATGGCCTGGATGCGGCGATCGTCCTTGGTCGTGCGTGATCCGTCGCCGAGCCCGGTGGTTCCCGCGTCGCCGGTGCGGGTAGCGATGGTGGTCAGGCGTTTTCCCATCTGCGCGTTCTCCTGAATATTTCAAACGCATTGTCCGCGATTCGCGGGGGAATCGCCTGTGACGCCGGCGGGGGCGCGCAGTACCATCGACGCACGATGATTCCGATGACGCCGCAATGAACCAGCCCTTGCC
>CAYUYC010000032.1:0-11922 GCA_964448945.1 uncultured Burkholderiaceae bacterium | reverse complement strand
CGCGATGCAGGCGCAATTCGGCGCACGCTTTTCGATGAGCGAAGGCGTATGCGCGCATCATGGCCGCGACGAATCGCCCTATCCGCCGATGGCGCCCGACGCCGTGGTGTTCGTTCACAGCACCGACGACGTCGCCGCCGCAGTGCAGATGTGCGCCACCCATCGCGTTCCGGTGATCGCCTATGGCGCCGGTTCATCGCTCGAAGGGCATGTGCTCGCGGTGGCGGGCGGACTGACGATCGATCTGTCGCAGATGAATCGGGTGCTGACGATCAACCCCGAAGATCTGACGGTGACCGTCCAGGCCGGGGTCACGCGCAAGCAGCTCAACGCCGAGATCAAGGACACGGGGCTCTTCTTTCCGATCGATCCCGGGGCCGACGCTTCGATCGGCGGCATGACCGCCACCCGTGCATCCGGCACGAATGCGGTGCGTTACGGCACCATGCGCGAGAACGTCGTCGCCCTGACGGTGGTCACCGCCGATGGACGCGTGGTGCGTACCGCGCGCCGCGCCAAGAAATCGAGTGCCGGCTACGACCTGACCAGGATCTTCGTCGGCAGCGAGGGGACGTTGGGCGTCATCACCGAAATCACTGTGCGGCTTTATCCGGTACCCGAGGCGATCTCGGCCGCGGTCGTGAGCTTCCCGAGCGTCGATGCCGCGGTGCGCACCGTCATCCAGACCATCCAGCTCGGCGTGCCGATCGCGCGCGCGGAATTGCTCGATGCCCAGACGGTCAAGGCCGTCAACGCCTACAGCAAGACCACGCTGCGCGAAGAGCCTTTGCTGCTCCTGGAATTCCATGGCTCGACGGCCGGCGTCGAGGAACAGGCGCAGTGGGTGCAAGACCTTGCACGCGAGCACGGCGGCGCCGATTTCGAATGGGCCACCACGCCCGAAGACCGCACCCGGCTGTGGAATGCCCGGCATCACGCCTACTTCGCGATGCTGCAATTGCGCCCCGGTTGTCGGAGCTTCACGACCGATGTCTGCGTGCCGATTTCGCGTCTCGCGGAATGCATCACGGAAACGTTACGCATCACTTCAACCGCGCGCCTGCCTGCGCCGATACTAGGACATGTGGGGGATGGCAATTTCCATTGCACGATTCTTGCGGATCCTGGTAATCCTGAGGAACTCGACGAAGCCGAGCGACTCAATCAGGCAATCGTGACGACGGCATTGGCAATGGACGGAACCTGCACAGGCGAACACGGCGTGGGCCTGCACAAGATCGACTTTCTTCTGGCCGAACACGGCAGCGAAGCAGTCGACCTGATGCGCGCCATCAAGCACGCGTTCGATCCGCACAACCTCATGAACCCGGGCAAGGTGGTCAGATGGTGATGAAAGCGAATCCGACGGGCTGGGCCATCGCAAGCGCCGAGCGTTCGTTGCGTGTGGCGCGCTTGGCCTACGCCAGCATCATCGTCCTGGCGGCGGCCTATCTGGTCTGGGCCGCCAACGGACTGCCGCGCCTGCACGTGCTCGACGGCACGTCCTGGATGCTGGCCGGCGTGCTGGCCTTGTTCGGCCTGAGCTTTGTGCGCCTGCAACGCGAACGCATGGCCCAGGGCGAACATCCGGTGTCGAGTTGGCCGGCCGCGGTATTGGCGGTGCTCGGCCTGTTCACCAATGCGGTCTATGCATTGATGCTCGCCATCGGCTGGTTCGAGGCCTATCAGGTCCGGTCTTCCCTCGATCTCGTGCCCGGTCGCGACCGCTCCGCGCCCGCGGCCTGAAGCCCTTCGCACTTTCCCTCGGTTTGCCGCGCCGACGCCGGCCCTAAGCGAAGCTGCGTCGTATCATCGACGCATGAACGCAGCGCTCGATTCCCACGCTACAAATCCAGGCGCAAGCCCGGAAGCGGGCCTGCGCGTCGGTGCCGCGCGCCGCGCCGAGGTGATCGCCGCGCTCCAGGCCGCCTTGCCCGCGCATTGCGTGCTCCATCAGCCCGAAGACACACGTCCCTATGAATGCGACGGCCTGGCGATGATCCGCGTCATGCCCTTGGCCGTCGTGTTGCCCGAGACCGAGGCGCAAATCCAGGCCGTCTTGCGCACCTGCCATCGCTTGCAGGTGCCGGTGGTCGCGCGCGGTGCGGGCACCAGTCTGTCGGGCGGTTCGACGCCGCACGCGCAAGGCGTGGTGATCGGCCTGGCCAAATTCAACCGCATCCTGGCGCTCGATCCGCTGGCGCGTACCGCGGTGGTCCAGCCCGGCGTGCGCAACCTCGCGATCTCCGATGCTGCCGCACGCCATGGCTTGTATTACGCGCCCGATCCGTCGAGCCAGATCGCCTGCACCATCGGCGGCAATGTGGCCGAAAACTCGGGCGGCGTGCATTGCCTGAAATACGGCCTCACGGTGCACAACGTGCTGCGCGTGCGCGCCTTGCTGATGGACGGCGAGCCGGTCGAATTCGGCTCGGCCGCACTCGACGCGCCGGGGCTCGATCTGCTCGCGGCCTTCATCGGCAGTGAAGGCATGCTGGGCGTGGTCACCGAAGTGACGGTCAAGCTGGTGCCCAAGCCCGCGCTCGCGCGCTGTGTGATGGCGAGCTTCGACGATGTGGAAGTGGCAGGCAATGCGGTCGCTGCGCTGATCGCGGCGGGCATCATTCCGGCCGGGCTCGAAATGATGGATCAGCCGGCCACGCGCATGGTCGAGCCGTTTGCCAACGCCGGCTACGACCTCGATGCCGCGGCCATCCTGCTGTGCGAATCCGACGGCACGCCCGAAGAAGTCGAAGCCGAGATCGCGCGCATGAGCGAGGTGCTGCGCGCAGCCGGCGCGACCCGCATCGCCGTCAGCAATTCCGAATCCGAGCGGCTCAAATTCTGGGCCGGGCGCAAGAATGCATTTCCGGCCGCGGGCCGGGTCTCGCCCGCCTATTACTGCATGGACGGCACCATCCCGCGCAAGCGCCTGGGCGAAATGCTCAAGGCCATCCAGGCGATGGAAGGCAAGTACGGCCTGCGCTGCCCGAACGTCTTTCATGCCGGCGATGGCAATCTGCACCCGCTCATCCTGTTCGATGACAACGACCCCGACGCCGTGCATCGCGCCGAGGCCTTCGGTGCCGAGATCCTCGAACTGAGCGTGGCGCTCGGCGGCACGGTCACCGGCGAACACGGCGTGGGGCTCGAAAAGCTCAATCAGATGTGCGTGCAATTCAATGACGCGGAACGCGAACGCTTCTTCGGCGTCAAGCGCGCCTTCGATCCGGCCGGCCTGCTCAATCCCGACAAAGGCGTGCCCAGCCTGCATCGTTGCGCCGAATACGGCCGCATGAAGGTCTCGGGCGGGCGGCTGCCGTTTGCCGAACTCGAACGTTTCTAGGCCGCCCATGCTCGATCTGCTCAAGGACGTGGTCTGGAGTGCGACCAATGCCAAGCGCCCGGTACGCATCCGCGCCGGCGGCAGCAAGGATTGGTACGGCCAGACGCCGGCCGAAGCGGCACGCGACGCGACGGTGGTCGATGTCTCGGCCTATCGCGGCATCGTCGATTACGAACCGAGCGAACTCGTCATCACCGCGCGTTGCGGCACACCCTTGGCCGAGATCGAGGCCACGCTCGCGGCGCAAGGCCAGATGCTCGCTTTCGAGCCGCCGCATGGCGAGGCGATCGCGCAATGGTGGCGGGTGCATGGCCAGGCCGCGGCCCACATCCTGCCCACGACCGGCGCGACCATCGGCGGGTGCGTGGCGACCGGCTTGTCGGGGCCACGCCGCGCCAGCGCCGGTGCCTGCCGCGATTTCGTGCTCGGCGCCAAGCTCATGTCGGCCAAGGGCGAGGTGCTCAATTTCGGCGGCCAGGTCATGAAGAACGTCGCCGGCTTCGATGTCAGCCGCATGCTGGCGGGTTCGCTCGGTGTGCTCGGCGTGATGCTCGAAGTCTCGCTCAAGGTGCTGCCGCGGCCCGAGGTCGAGGCGAGCCTGGGCTTCGAGCTGTCCGAGCACGACGCCATCGCGCGGCTCAATGCCTGGGCTGGCCAACCCTGGCCGATCTCGGCTTGCGTCTGGCGTGCGCATGCGCAGGCCGGCGCCGCCGCCAACGGCGGTGCGCGCATGGGCGTGCTGGTGTTGCGATTGTCGGGCGCGAGCGCGGCGGTGCGCAGCGCGCAAGCGCGTCTGGGCGGCGAACCACTCGATGCCGCCGATGCCGCGCGCTTGTGGGATGCGGTGCGCGAACAGACCGATCCGTACTTCGACACCACCCAGCCGATCTGGCGCATGAGCGTGCCCTCGACCACGCCGCCCGAAGCCTTCAAGGGCATCGCGCGCGAACAACTCATCGAATGGGGCGGTGCCTTGCGCTGGTTCGCCAGCGACGCCGAACCGCGCAAGCTGCGCATGGCCGCGCAAGCCGCGGGCGGCCACGCCACCTTGTGGCGGCCCGCCCCGGGCCAGCCGCGCGCGGTGCCGATGTTCGCGCCGCTCGACCCTGCCGTGCTCGCCATCCATCGTCGGCTCAAGGCCGAGTTCGATCCGGCCGGCATCTTCAATCGCGCGCGCATGAGCGCCGAGTTCTGACGCCCGCTCATCGGTCCCGCGCATGCAAACCACGCTCGCCGCCCATCTACGCGACACCGTCGACGGACAAGAGGCCGAGGCCATCCTGCGGCGTTGCGTGCATTGCGGGTTTTGCACCGCGACTTGTCCGACCTATCAATTGCTCGGCGACGAACTCGACGGTCCGCGCGGACGCATCTACCTGATGAAGCAGGTGCTCGAAGGCCAGGACGTCACCGCCAAGACGCAATTGCATCTCGACCGTTGCCTGACCTGCCGCAATTGCGAATCGACCTGTCCGTCGGGCGTCGAGTATGGCCGGCTGGTGGAGATCGGCCGCAAGATCGTCGATGCGCAGGTGCCGCGCCCGATGACCGATCGCCTCGTGCGCGGCGCCTTGCGCGTGGGGCTCACGTCGTCCGTGTTCGCTCCGGCGCTCGCGGCCGGCCGCGCGCTGCGCCCCATGCTGCCGGCGGCCTTGCGCGAGAAAGTGCCGGCGCGTGCCGATGCCGGCGCCTGGCCCACCGCGACGCATGCGCGCAAGGTGGTGCTGCTCGAAGGCTGCGTGCAACCGGCAATGGCACCCAACATCAATACCGCGACGGCGCGCGTGCTTGATCGACTGGGCGTGCAGACCTTGTGCGCGCCCAAGGCCGGGTGTTGCGGCGCCATCCGCACCCATCTCAGCGATCACGACGGCGGCCTCGACGACATGCGCCGCAATGTCGACGCCTGGTGGCCTTTGGTCGAGGCGGGGGCCGAGGCGATCGTCATGAATGCCTCGGGTTGCGGCGCGATGGTCAAGGAATACGGCCATGCGTTGCGCAACGACCAGGCGTACGCGCACAAGGCCGAGCGCATCAGTGCATTGACGCTCGATCTGGCCGAATACCTGCCGCGCTTCGAAGCCGCGATCGTGGCGCTGCTCGGTGAACGCGCGCCGGGGCCGCGCGTGGCTTTTCATCCGCCGTGCACCTTGCAGCACGGCCAGCAGGTGCGCGGCGGTGCCGAGCAACTCATGCGCGCGATCGGGCTCGATGTGGCGCTGCCCGACGACGCGCATTTGTGCTGCGGATCAGCGGGTACTTATTCGATCCTGCAAAGCGAGTTGGCCGGCCGTCTGCGCGCCAACAAGCTGGCCGCGCTCGATGCGACCGGTGCGAGCCAATACTGCTCGGCCAACATCGGTTGCATCACGCATCTGCAGGCCGGCACGAAGCGGCCGGTGCGGCATTGGGTGGAGTTGCTCGACGAGCGCCTGGCCGGCGCCTGAGCACGACTTCAGGCTGCGCGTCGCGACGCCGGGCGGCGTTTGAGTTCGAGCGTGGACATCTGCGCCGAATCGCGGATGTGTTGTTCGAGCCGCACGCGCGCGGCTTCCGATTCCGCAAACGCGAGTTCTTCGACCGCCGACGGCATGCCCGCGCGATAACGGCGGCGATCGGTGCCCAGATCGATTTCGCGCCAGCCGAGCGCGGCCAGCCATTGCCAAAGCTCGTCGTTCATCTCGGTGGTGACCTGCACGCGCACATCGTCACGCGCGATGTAGCTGCCTACGCGCGGCATGTGGCCGGCGGGCGGCAATTGACGCGACACATTGACGTTGCGCCAGGCGCGCCATACGTCGCGCAGGCCGCGCGGGGTCAATACTCGCAAGAAGGAACGGTGCTGCGTCATGTGCAACCTCGATACTGAAAGTCGAGCCCTTTCGATGGCGGTATGCTGTTCGTCAGGCGGATCTGACATGTGTCATGCATTGTGCCGGAGCGCAGATTTAGATTGAGGAAATACAGCACTTTCTCGGGAGAACACCTTATGGATCGCGTACTCGCAGCAGTCGACGGCTCGGAAGCGTCGAATCGTTCACTCGACACCCTGGTGGCGATGGCCAAGGAATTCGCAGCGGCACCCGAAGTGGTGCTGCTCACCGTCAAGGTGCCGATGCCGCCCTTGACCGGCATGGGCGTGGTGGTCAGCGCCGACATGCTCGATTCGTATTACGCGCAGGCCCAGGAAGAGACCATCTCGGCCGCCCGCGCCAAGCTCGACGGCGCCGGCCTGCAGTTCATCGAGCGCAAGGAAGTCGGCGACCCGGCCGAAATGATCGTGCGCGTTGCGCAGGAGACCGGATCGAAGCTGATCTTCATCGGCAGCCGCGGCATGGGCGCCCTGGGCACCCTGGTGCTGGGCAGCACGTCCAACAAGGTGATCCACCAGACCCGCATCCCGGTGGTCATCACCCATTGAGCCCGCGGCCCTGCGCTAGCCGAGCAGGCGGCGCAGGATGCCGTGCGAATAGCGGCTCGCGACCGCGCCGACGAAGCGCGTGAAGTCGACATGGGCGCTGTCGTCGGCCGCGTCGGAGATGGTGCGCATCACCGCGAAGGGCAGGCCGAATTCATGGCAGACCTGGGCCACGGCCGCGCCTTCCATCTCGACCGCCAGCAGATCGGGAAAGTCGGCGCGCAATTGCGCCACGCGCCGCGCATCGCTGACGAATTCATCGCCCGACGCCACCAATCCGCGCAGACATTGGGGGGCGGCGAGACCGAACTCCGCGCGGGTGGACGCATCGATGTCGCGTACGAGGTCGTGCGCCAGATAGGCCTGCACCGCTTGCGCGATACGCGCGGTCAGGGCTGCATCGGCCGCAAAGCGGGTGATCCCGAGCAAAGGGATCTCGTGACGCGGAAAGATCGGGGACGCATCGAAGTCGTGTTGCACGAGTTCGTCGGCCACGACCACGTCGCCGATGCGTGCCGAAGCACCGATGCCGCCGGCGACGCCGGTGAAGACGATGCGTTCGACCGCGAATTCGTGGATGAGGGTGGTGACGGTGGTGGCTGCCGCGACTTTGCCGATGCGCGAAAGCACGGCCACGCACGGCGTGCCCCACAACTCGCCGCGAAAGAATTCGCGACGTCCGTGCACGCTGCGCTCGGCACTGCGCCCCATGTCGTGCAGGAGGGTCGCGAGTTCCTCCTGCATGGCGGCGACGATGGCGATGGTCATGGGCGCGAAGCTTAACCCGGGTGTTGCGACGAACGACTCAGCGCGGCCGCGCCAGATCCAGCGTCCAGTACTTGCCGTAGGGATCCGCGCCGGTGGCTTGCACGCAGGACACGCCGATCTCGGTGTAGGCCGGGTTCATGAGGTTGGCGCAATGCCCGGCGCTCGAGAGCCAGCCTTGCACGACTGCATCGACGCCGTTGTAGCCGGCGGCGATGTTCTCGGCGATGGCCGTCCAGGCATAGCCGGTCGCGTCGATGCGAACGGCCAAGGTCGAACCGTTGCTGCCGGTGTGCGACAGCGTGTGCTGCGCGGCCATGTCTTGCGTATGTGCAGCCGCGGCGGCAAAGAGGGCGTCGTTCCAGGTCGTGGCGCCGGCGGCGGCGTAGGCGGTCGCGCCGCAGTTGCGCGCCTGGGCACGCGCCGCATTCACCGCGGCGGTCACGCTGGCGGCGAAGTTGGGGATCGCGCACGACGTGGCTGCGGTGACGGTGCCGCCCGGGGTGGGCGTGGGCGTCGGTGTCGGAGCAGGCGGGGTCGGCGTACCCGCGGCAGCGGCGGAGTCGCCTCCGCCGCACGCAGCCAATGCGCAAGCCAGCGCGACGATGCAACCGAAGGCGCGGGCGCCGATGAGCGCCGGGCGATGCATGTTGCCCTCAGTGCGGCCACGCGTTGCGATCACTCGACTGCCTTGACCATGTCCTCGACGACCTTCTTGGCATCGCCGAAGACCATCATGGTCTTGTCCATGTAGAACAACTCGTTGTCCAGGCCCGCGTAGCCCGAGGCCATCGACCGCTTGTTCACGATCACCTGGCGCGCCTTGTAGGCCTCGAGAATGGGCATGCCCGCGATCGGCGACTTGGGGTCTTTCGCGGCCGGGTTCACCACGTCGTTGGCGCCGAGCACCAGGACCACATCGGTATCGCCGAATTCGGCGTTGATGTCTTCCATCTCGAAGACCTGGTCGTAGGGCACTTCGGCTTCGGCCAGCAGCACGTTCATGTGGCCCGGCATGCGGCCCGCGACCGGATGGATCGCGTACTTCACGCTGATGCCCTTGGCGTGGAGTTTTTCGGCCAGTTCCTTGAGCGGATGCTGGGCGCGCGCAACCGCCAGACCATAGCCCGGCACGATGATCACGGTCTCGGCATTGGCCATCAGGAAGGCCGCGTCGTCGGGCGAGCCGCTCTTGACGCTGCGCTGGGCCTGCGCGCCGCCGGCCGCTGCCACATTGGCCTCGCCGCCGAAGCCGCCGAGGATCACGTTGAAGAACGAGCGGTTCATCGCCTTGCACATGATGTAGCTGAGGATGGCGCCCGAACTGCCCACCAGCGAGCCCGCGATGATCAGCATGCTGTTGTTGAGCGAGAAGCCGATGCCCGCCGCGGCCCAGCCCGAATAGCTGTTGAGCATCGAGACCACCACCGGCATGTCGGCCCCGCCGATCGGGATGATGATCAGCACGCCGAGCACGAAGGCCAGCGCGAGCATGACGATGAAAGGCGCCCAGGCCTGGGTGACGACGAAGGTGATGCCGAAGCCGACCATCGCGAGTGCGAGCACCAGATTGAGCAGGTGCTGGCCCGAGAAGATCACCGGCGCGCCCTGGAACAGACGGAACTTGTATTTGCCCGAGAGCTTGCCGAAGGCGATGACCGAACCCGAGAAGGTGATCGCACCGACGAAGGCGCCGATGAACAACTCGACCCGGTTGCCCGCCGGAATGAGCCCGCCCTTGGCGACGATGTTGAAGGCCCAGGGCTCGGCCACGCAGGCGATGGCGATGAAGACCGCGGCCAGACCGATCATCGAGTGCATGAAGGCGACCAGCTCGGGCATCTTGGTCATTTCGACCCGTTTGGCCATGGTGGCGCCCGCGGTGCCGCCGATGAGCAGGCCGAGCAGGACCCAGCCGAAGCCGGTGTAGGCATCGCCGCCCGCGAGCTTGTAGATCAGCGCGAGCGTGGTGACGATGGCGATCGCCATGCCGATCATGCCGAACGCGTTGCCGCGCCGCGAGGTGGCCGGATGCGACAAGCCTTTGAGCGCCTGGATGAAGGACACCGAGGCGACGAGATACAACAAGACGACGACATTCATGCTGAGGTTCATGTCGGTCTCCGCTCAATGCTTGGGTGCAGAAGTCGAAGCCTTGGGCTCCTTCTTCTTGAACATTTCGAGCATGCGGCGGGTGACCAGAAAACCGCCGAACACATTGACCGCGGCGAGCGCGACGGCAGCCACGCCCATGAACTTGCCCAGGCCGGTCTCGGTCAGCGCCGCGGCCAGCATGGCGCCGACGATGACGATGGCCGAGATGGCGTTGGTCACCGCCATCAACGGCGTATGCAGGGCCGGGGTCACGTTCCAGACGACGTGGTAGCCGACATAGATGGCGAGCACGAAGATGATCAGGTTCGTGACGGTGGGGTTGATGAGTTCCACGTTGGAGTCTCCTTGGGTGCTCAGAGCTTACGCACTTCCTTGATGCCGTTGCGTTCGTCGAGCAGCACGACCTTGGGTTTGTAGCCCGCGATCTGCTGTTCGGTCATCGGTGCATAGGTGCAGATGATCATCGGATCGCCCAGGGCCGCGCGCCGTGCCGCGGCGCCGTTGAGCGCGATGGCGCCGCTGCCGCGCGGCGCCTTGATGATGTAGGTCGAAAAGCGTTCGCCGTTGTTGACGTTGTACAGCTCGATCTTTTCGTATTCGCGCATGTCGGCCGCGTCGAGCAGATCCTCGTCGATGCCGCACGAACCTTCATAGTTCAGGTCGCATTGAGTGACGGTCGCGCGATGCAGCTTCGCGCGCAGCATGATGCGTTGCATGTCGTTCGGTTCTTTCGGTGCGGCGTTCAGCCGTTCTTGCGGATCTGTTCGCCGTTGGTACACATCAGGCAAGCGGCGACGATGTCGTCTTCGCGGTTGAGCACGAAGCCGCCGTCCTTGTCGATGATGAGCTTGAGAAAGTCGAGCACATTGCGTGCGTACAGCGCCGACGAATCGCCGGGCACCGTGGCCGGCAGATTGGGCGTGCCGATGAGGTGCACGTTGTGCTTGATCACGGTCTTGCCGGCTTCGCTGATCGCGCAATTGCCGCCTTGCTCGACCGCCATGTCGAGCACCACCGAGCCCGGCTTCATCGACTTGACCATGTCTTCGGTCACCAGGATGGGCGCCTTGCGGCCCGGGATGAGCGCGGTGGTGATGACGATGTCGGCCTGCTTCATGCGCTCGGCCACCGCGGCGGCCTGGCGCTGCATCCACGAGGCCGGCATCGGGCGCGCATAGCCGCCCACGCCTTGCGCGGCTTCGCGTTCTTCCTCGGTCTCGAAGGGCACGTCGACGAACTTGGCGCCCAGCGATTCGATCTGTTCCTTGACCGCGGGCCGCACATCGGAAGCTTCGATCACCGCGCCCAGGCGCTTGGCGGTCGCGATCGCCTGCAGGCCGGCGACGCCGGCACCGAGGATGAGCACGCGCGCGGCCTTCACCGTGCCGGCGGCGGTCATCATCATCGGCATCATGCGGCCGTAGGTCGCTGCGGCCAGCAACACTGCCTTGTAGCCCGCGATGTTGGCCTGCGACGAAAGCACATCCATGCTTTGCGCGCGCGTGGTGCGCGGTGCGGCTTCGAGCGCGAAGGCGGTGATGCCGGCCGCGGTCATGGCGGCCAGGCCTTCGTTGTTGAACGGCTCGAGCATCCCGACCAGGACCGCGCCGCGTTTCATCGCGGCGATCTCGGCGGCTTCGGGCAAGCGCACCTTGAGCACCAGATCGGCACCGAGCGCATCGGCCGCGCTGCCGATCGTGGCGCCCGCGGCCGCATAGACGTCATCGGGCTGGCCTGCCGCCGCACCTGCGCCCGATTGGACGACCACGGTGTGTTTGGCGGCGATGTACTTCTTGATGGTTTCCGCAGTCGCGGCCACGCGCGCTTCGCCGGCGCGGCATTCGGCGGGGATGCCGATTCTCATGAAGTCCCTCGGATGGTGTCTTGGTTGTGTGCCGTTCTGAGTATGAGGAGGTGCGGCACTGTGTTGTCGGGCGACTTTACCGCATGAATTCATGATCGGGGAAACGGCGCAGCTACAATGGCCTTCCCCTTAAGGATTACTTCATTGAGCGAACCCTGGAAGCCCAGCGTCACCGTCGCGGCCATCGTGCATGAGCCTCGGGAAGACCGCTACCTGCTCGTAGAAGAACATACGAGCGAAGGCATACGCATCAACAATCCGGCCGGCCATCTCGATCCGGGCGAATCCTTGATCCAGGCCGCGATCCGCGAAACCCTCGAAGAGACCGCCTACACCTTCGAGCCGACCGGCTGGCTGGGCGCCTACATGAGCCGCTACGCATCGAGCCGCACCCATCGCGACGTGACCTATCTG
>CAYUYC010000031.1:10110-17698 GCA_964448945.1 uncultured Burkholderiaceae bacterium | reverse complement strand
GCATCGGCGCCGATGCCGCGGTAGGCCTTGCTGACTGCACGTAATTCGATCATGTAACCGATGGTAGCAAACCCCTTGAGGACACGAGGTAACGAAGCGCGTCGGACCGGGGCTGCGCTGCTGCTAGAATCGGCCGCACCTGCTGCATCCCCATTGACCTTGCATTCATCACGCGCAGGCGCCGCTTGCTCATGCATGTGCCTGACCCGCGTTCCATGTCCGATTCCAACGAAAATCTGCTGATCGATATCCGCAACCTCACGTTCGGGTACGGCGAGCGCACGATCCTCAGCGACGTCACCATGCGCTTTCCGCGTGGCAAGGTCGTGGCCATCATGGGGGGATCGGGCTGCGGCAAGACCACGCTGCTGCGACTCATCGGCGGCGTGATCACGCCGCAACAAGGCAGCGTCGACTTCGACGGCGAGCGCGTCAATCCGCAGGACAAGACGGCCTTGTATCGCCTGCGTCGGCGCCTGGGCATGCTGTTCCAGTTCGGCGCGCTGTTCACCGATCTGACGGTGTTCGACAACGTGGCGTTCCCGTTGCGTGAACACACCAATCTCTCCGAGGCCCTGATCCGCGACGTCGTGCTGATGAAGCTCAACGCGGTGGGTCTGCGCGGTGCGGCCCATCTCAAGCCGGCCGAGGTTTCGGGCGGCATGGCACGGCGCATCGCGCTGGCGCGCGCGATCGCGCTGGACCCCGAACTCATCATGTACGACGAGCCGTTCGCCGGACTCGATCCGATCTCGATGGGCGTCACCGCCAATCTGATCCGCCGCCTCAACGACTCGACCGGTGCGACCTCGCTCATCGTTTCGCACGACGTGGCCGAGTGCTTCATGATCTGCGACTACGCCTACATCATCTCGTCGGGGCGCATCGTCGGCTATGGCACGCCCGATGAATTGCGCGCCTCCGACAACGCCGAGGTGCGCCAATTCATCGGCGGACTGCCCGATGGCCCGGTCAAGTTCCATTACCCCGCGCGCGATTACGCGCAAGACATGGGGCTGTCCGCATGAGCGCCAGCGAATTCCTTCCGTCGATCGGGCGTCGTGCGCTCGAGATGCTGCGTTCGCTGGGGCATAACGCGAACTTCTTCGCCGAACTGGTCAAGAACTCGCCGACCGCATTGCGCCGTTTCTATCTGGTCGTGGCGCAAGTGCACGCGATCGGCAATCTCTCGCTGCTGATCATCGCCGCCTCGGGCATGGCGGTCGGTTTCGTGCTCGCGCTGCAGATGTATTACGCGCTGTCCAAGTACGGCGCGGCCGAGTCGCTCGGGCTGGTGGTCAATCTTTCGCTGGTACGCGAACTCGGGCCGGTCGTCACTGCGCTGCTGTTCGCCGGGCGCGCGGGCACCTCGCTCACCGCCGAGATCGGTCTGATGAAAGCCGGCGAACAACTCGCCGCAATGGAAATGATGGCGATCGATCCGCGCAGCCGGGTGCTGGCGCCGCGTTTCTTGGGCGGCATCATTTCGATGCCCATCCTCGCGGCGCTGTTTTCGACCATCGGCATTCTCGGCGCCTACGTGGTGGCGGTTTTGCTCATCGGCGTCGACGACGGCAACTTCTGGTCCATCATGCAAGGCGGCGTCGATGTCTGGCGCGACGTCGGCAACGGCATCGTCAAGAGCTTCGTATTCGGCATCACCTGCACCTTCGTCGCGCTGTACCAAGGCTATGAAGCGCAAGCCACGCCCGAAGGCGTCGCGCACGCGACCACGCGCACGGTGGTGATTTCCTCGCTCGGCGTGCTGGGCATCGATTTCATTCTCACGGCGCTGATGTTCAGCACGCCGTGAACCTGGAGCCATAGATGGGACGCAAAAGCATTGAAACTCTGGTCGGCCTGTTCGTGCTGCTGGGCGCGCTGGCAGTCGTCTTCCTGGCGCTCAAGGCTGCCAACCTCGCGAGCTTCACGGTCGGCAACACCTATACCGTCAAGGCGCGCTTCGACAACATCGGCGGGCTCAAGGTACGCGCCCCGGTGCGCAGCGCCGGCGTGACCGTCGGACGGGTGGTCGACATCAGCCTCGACACCAAGAGCTATCGCGGCCTGGTCACGCTCGAGCTGAACAAGGGCGTCGAATTCCCGGCCGACACTTCGGCCAAGATCCTGACCGCCGGCCTGCTCGGCGACCAGTACATCGGGCTAGAACCCGGCGGCGATGAGAAGATGCTGCAGGCCGGCGAGACCATCCAACTGACGCAATCCGCGATCGTGCTCGAAAACCTGATCGGCCAATTGCTCTTCAAGGGCGCATCCGACGCGGGAACCGAGAAGAAATGAACACCGACGCGACACGATCTCGTCGACCGAGCTCGATCCGGTTCGCCGTGCTGCGGACCGCCGTGATCGCGCTCGGCGTCGTCGCACTCGGCAGCGGCTGCTCGACGGTACCTTCGGCCGCATCGCCCAAAGATCCGTACGAATCGTTCAACCGCGCGGTCTACAAGTTCAATGACGCGCTCGATTCCGCCGTCATCAAACCGGCGGCCACCGGCTACAAGGCCGTGGTGCCCAGCCCGGTGCGCAACTGTGTGTCCAATGTGTTTTCCAACGTCGGCCAGTTGTGGTCTGCGGTCAACAGCGCGTTGCAAGGCAAGGGCGAGGAATGCGCCAATACCTTGATGCGCTTTGCGGTGAACTCGACTTTCGGCTTCGCGGGCTGCATCGACATCGCGAGCGAAGTGCCAGGTCTCGAGCGCAAGAACGAAGACCTCGGCCAGACCCTGGGCAAATGGGGCGTGGGTGCCGGTCCTTATCTCGTCTTGCCGTTGTTCGGCCCGAGCACGGTGCGCGATGCCGCCGGCCTGACGGTCGAGTCGATGGCCGATCCGGTGTCGACTTCGGACAACGTGCGCGCGCGCAATTCGGCGACCGCCTTGCGCATCGTGTCGCGCCGCGCCGAGTTGCTCGATGCATCGCGCATCCTCGAAGGCGCGGCGATCGACCCGTATGCCTTCTTGCGCGATGCCTATCTGCAACGACGCGTCGACCAGATCTACGACGGCGAGCCGCCCGATACGCCCGCCCCCAGTTACGACGATCCCGATTCGCCGCAAAGCCCGACATCGCATTGATGCGCAGCCAAGAATTGCTTACACGCGTAGCGTCCGTGCGTCACCGCAATCGGGCAATCGTCCGTTAAATGGTGGCGCGGATCGTTCCGCAACCCTGGAGAAATCAACATGCTTACCCGTTTCGCCCGTGTCTTCGCTTGCGCAGCCCTGCTTTGGGTCGGCGCCGCACACGCCGACAACGCGATCGTTCCCCCCGAAGAGCTGGTCAAGAAGGTCTCGACCGAAGTGCTCACCGCGATCCAGAACGACAAGTCGCTGCAGACCGGCGACATCAGCAAGATCATCAAGCTGGTCGACGAAAAGATCGTGCCGGTCACCGACTTCCAGCGCACGACCTCGCTGGCCGTCGGCCGCGCCTGGCGCGATGCCACGCCGGCCCAGCGCGAACAGCTCGTCGCCGGCTTCAAGCAATTGCTGGTGCGCACCTATTCGGGCGCCGTGAGCCAGGCCCGCGACGTGAAGCTGCAATTCAAGCCCAGCCGCGCCGCGCCCGAAGACACCGATGTGATCGTGCGCTCGGTCGTGGTCCAGCCGCGCGGCGAACCGATCGAACTCGGCTATCGTCTGTACAAGACGCCCACGGGCTGGAAGGTCTACGACATCAACATCCTCGGCGCCTGGATCATCCAGACCTACCGCGATTCGTTCGCGCAGGAAGTGAGCAAGAACGGCATCGACGGACTGATCAAGTCGCTCGACGACAAGAACGCCGAATCCACGAGCAAGAAGTGACCGACATCTACACCGCCCCCGCCACCATGCGCATGGACAGCGCCCTCGCCATCGAGGCACAGGGCCTGGCTGCGATTGCGCGCGGCATCCAACGCTTCGACCTTTCGGCGCTGACCGACCTCGATTCCTCGGCAGTGGCGGTGTTGTTGTCCTGGCGCCGCGCGGCCCAGGCGCGCCGCCAGCCGATCGAATACGTGGGCGCCACGCCCAGTCTGCTGCAACTGGCCGAGTTGTACGGCGTCACCGCCCTCGCCTTCGGCGACGCGGCCGCCGCTGCCGAACACCACCACCAACACTGAGGGGCGCGCCCGCGGCGCGCCATGCGCCGCCGGGTCGATGCAATGCTCCCGGAAGGCGCCGGCGCTGCCACTGCGCAACGCTTGCCTATAATCTGCGGCCTTCCCCGAGTTGCCCATGACCATCCCCCCCACGCCCGCCTTGTCGGTGCGCAATGTCGTCAAGCAGTACAAGACCGTGCGTGCGCTCGACGGCGTATCGCTCGACGTCGCGCCCGGCGAATTCTTCGGCTTGCTCGGGCCTAACGGCGCGGGCAAGACCACGCTCATCTCGGTGATCGCGGGTCTGGCCCGCGCCAGTTCGGGCCAGGTGCAGGTGATGGGGCACGACGTGGTCGACGATTACGCCCGGGCGCGCCTGGCGCTGGGCGTGGTGCCGCAGGAACTGGTCTTCGATCCGTTCTTCACCGTGCGCGAATGCCTGCGCATCACGAGCGGCTATTACGGCGTCAAGCACAACGACGATTGGATCGACGAGATCCTCGCCAACCTCGATCTGACCTCGAAGGCCAACGCCAACATGCGCGCCTTGTCGGGCGGGATGAAGCGCCGGGTGCTCGTGGCCCAGGCCTTGGTGCACAAACCGCCGGTGCTCATCCTCGATGAACCCACGGCCGGCGTCGACGTCGAGTTGCGTCAGACGCTGTGGAAGTTCATCGCGCGCCTGAACCGCGAAGGCCATACGGTCATCCTGACCACCCATTACCTCGAAGAAGCCGAAGCGCTGTGCGGACGCATCGCCATGCTCAAGGCCGGCCGCATCGTGGCGCTCGACGACAAGACCGCGTTGTTGCGCCGCTTGTCGGGCCTGCAACTCGTGGTGCGCCTGGTGCAAGGCCGTCTGCCCGAGGCGCTGATCGCCGACGCGCATGAATTGCCGGGCGGCAAGCTCGCGCTGCGCCTGGCGGCCTATGCCGACGTCGAGCCGACGCTCGCGCGCCTGCGCGAAGCCGGCGCGATCGTCGACGAGATCGAAGTGCAGCGTGCCGATCTCGAAGACGTGTTCCTGCAGATCATGCATGAGCAACCTGCCGCGGCACGCGAGGTGGCGGCATGATGACGCGCGAAATCAGCCTGCGGGGCTTCTCGACGCTGTTCTACAAAGAAGTGCTGCGCTTCTGGAAGGTGGGCTTTCAGACGGTGGCCGCGCCGGTGCTGACCGCGGTGCTGTATCTGCTCATCTTCGGCCATGTGCTCGAAGAACATGTCCAGGTCTATGAAGGCGTGAGCTACACCGCCTTCCTGATCCCGGGCCTGATCATGATGAGCGTGCTGCAGAACGCCTTCGCGAATACCAGTTCGTCGCTGATCCAATCCAAGATCACCGGCAACATCGTGTTCGTGCTCTTGCCGCCGATCTCGCATGTCTCGTTCTTCTTCGCCTATGTGCTCGGCGCGATGGTGCGCGGCGTGGTCGTCGGCCTGGGCGTGTTCATTGTGACCTTCTGGTTCGCCAAGCTGCAATTCCATTCCCCGCTGTGGATCCTGGTGTTCGCCCTGCTGGGCAGCGCCATCCTCGGCACGCTGGGCCTGATCGCGGGCATCTGGGCCGACAAGTTCGATCAGCTCGCCGCGTTCCAGAACTTCCTGGTCATGCCCGCGACCATGCTGTCGGGCGTGTTCTATTCGATCCGTTCGCTGCCGGACTTCTGGCTTGCGGTGAGCCATCTCAATCCGTTTTTCTACATGATCGACGGATTCCGCTACGGCTTTTTCGGCGCCAGCGATACCTCGCCCTGGGTGAGCCTGGGTCTCATCGCCGTCTTCTTCGTCCTGCTCGCGACGGTGGCGATCCGCCTGCTCGCCTCGGGCTGGAAACTCAGGAGCTGATCATCATGACCAAGGAGTTCATCCGCGACCTGATCGCCCGCGCCATCGATTGCAGCGTGCTCGACGTGCGCGGCGACGATGGCCAGCATTTCGAGGCGACCATCGTGGCCGAAGTCTTCGAGGGCAAATCGCGCGTGCAGCGCCATCAGATCGTCTATGCCGCACTCGGCACCCACATGGGCGGTGCCATCCACGCCCTTTCGTTCAAGACCTATACCGCGGCCGAATACGCGCGCCGCTGAAAAAGAGCATTCATGGACAAGCTATTGATCCGCGGCGGCAAGCCGCTTTCCGGCACCGTGGCGATGTCGGGCGCCAAGAACGCGGCGCTGCCCATCCTGTGCGCCGCCTTGCTCAGCGAAGAAGCGCTGGTGCTCGACAACGTGCCCAAGCTGCACGACGTCGCGTCGATGCTCAAGCTCTTGCGCCAGCACGGTGTCGAGGTATCGGGCGAACAGCCCGGCGCCCTCGCCTTGCGCACGCCCAAGCTGTTGAGCGACGAAGCGCCCTACGAAATCGTCAAGACCATGCGCGCGTCCATCCTCGTGCTCGGGCCGCTGGTGGCGCGCTTCGGACGCGCCCGGGTTTCGTTGCCGGGCGGCTGCGCGATCGGCGCGCGTCCGGTCGACCAGCACATCAAGGGCCTCGAAAAACTCGGCGCCAAGATCACCATCGAGCAGGGCTACATCCATGCCGAGGCCAAGCGCCTCAAGGGCGCACGCATCGTCACCGACATGGTGACCGTGACCGGCACCGAGAATCTCCTGATGGCCGCCACGCTGGCCGAAGGCCAGACCATCATCGAGAACGCCGCGCGCGAACCCGAGGTGGTCGATCTGGCCAACTGCCTGATCGCGATGGGGGCGCGCATCCAGGGCGCAGGCACCGACCGCATCGTCGTCGACGGTGTGGCCAAGCTGCATGGCGCCAAGCATCGGGTCATCCCCGATCGCATCGAGACCGGCACCTTCTTGTGCGCGGTCGCGGCCGCGGGCGGCGACGTCACGCTGACCGGCGCGGCGCCGCGCACCCTCGACGCGGTCATCGAAAAACTGCGCGAGGCCGGTGCGGACATCACCCACAACGGCGATTGGATCCGGGTGCGCAACGCGCGCAGGCTCAAGGCCGTGGACGCGCGCACCCTGCCCTATCCGGGTTTTCCGACCGACATGCAGGCGCAATTGATGGCGCTGAACACCACCGCCGAGGGTGCGGGCGTGATCACCGAAACCATCTTCGAGAACCGCTTCATGCACGTGCCCGAGCTCACGCGTCTGGGCGCGAACATCCGCATCGAGAACGACACCGCGATCGTGCAAGGCGTCGCCCGCATCTCGGGCGCGCGCGTGATGGCGACCGATCTGCGCGCTTCGGCTTCGCTGGTCATCGCCGGCCTCATCGCACAGGGCGAGACCCTGATCGATCGCATCTATCACCTCGACCGCGGCTACGAACAAATGGAACGCAAGCTGGCGTCGATCGGCGCCGACATCGAACGGGTGAAGGCATGAGCGAACCCAAGCTGACCCTGGCGCTCTCGAAAGGGCGCATCTTCGACGAGACGCTGCCGCTCCTGGCCGCGGCCGGCATCACCGTGCCCGAGAACCCCGAGACCTCGCGCAAACTGATCCTGCC
>CAYUYC010000031.1:0-10100 GCA_964448945.1 uncultured Burkholderiaceae bacterium | reverse complement strand
GACCTGAACGGCGACTCCCGGCGGGAACTGATCCTGCCCACCAGCGATCCGGATGTGCGCATCGTGATCGTGCGCGCGACCGACGTGCCGACCTACGTGCAATACGGCGGCGCCGACCTGGGCATCGCGGGCAAGGACGTGCTGATCGAACACGGCGCGCAATACGGCGAAGACGCGGGGCTGTATCAGCCGCTGGACCTCAACATCGCCCAATGCCGCATGAGCGTGGCAGTGCCGCAAGGCTTCGATTACGCGAACGCGGTGCGGCGCGGTGCGCGCATCAGCGTGGCCACCAAATACGTCCATGCCGCGCGCGAGCATTTCGCGGCCAAGGGCATGCACGTCGACGTGATCAAGCTGTACGGCTCGATGGAACTCGCCCCGCTCGTGGGCCTGGCCGACGCGATCGTCGACCTGGTCTCGACCGGCGGCACGCTCAAGGCCAACGGCCTGGTCGAAGTCGAATACATCATGCCGATCAGTTCGCGCCTCATCGTCAATCGCGCCTCGCTCAAGCTCAAGCACGCACGCTTGCGGCCCATCATCGACGCCTTCGAGAAAGCGGTGCAGCCATGACCCGACGCCTCGACACCACCCAAGCCGATTTTGCTGCGACCCTGACCGCGCTGCTGCATGTCGACACCGCGACCGATACCGCGATCGTCACCGCGGTGGCCGGCATCCTCGACGATGTGAAGCGGCGCGGCGATGCGGCCGTGCTCGAATACACCGCGCGCTTCGATCGGCTGCAGGCCGCATCGGTCGCTGCGCTCGAACTCACCCGCGCCGAACTCGATGCCGCGCTGACCGCGATCGGCCCCGACAAGCGCCGTGCACTCGAAGCCGCGGCCCAGCGCGTGCGCCATTACCACGTGGTGCAAAAGGAACAGGCCTGCACCGAATTCCATTACCGCGAGCCCGACGGCACCTTGCTCGGCCAGCGCATCGGCCCGATCGACCGCGCCGGCCTGTATGTACCGGGCGGCAAGGCGGCCTATCCGTCGTCGGTGCTGATGAATGCGATTCCGGCCAAGGTGGCGGGCGTGGCCGAATTGATCATGGTCGTGCCCACGCCCGACGGCGCGAAGAACGACCTCGTGCTCGCCGCCGCAGCGATCGCGGGCGTCGACCGGGTGTTCACCATCGGCGGTGCGCAAGCCGTCGGCGCCCTGGCCTACGGCACCGCGACCATCCCGAAGGTCGACAAGATCGTCGGCCCCGGCAATGCCTATGTGGCCGAGGCCAAGCGCCGCGTGTTCGGCACCGTGGGCATCGACATGATCGCGGGCCCGAGCGAGATCCTGATCATTTGCGACGGCCAATCGAACCCGGACTGGATCGCGATGGACCTGTTCTCGCAGGCCGAGCACGACGAGCTCGCGCAATCCATCCTGCTGTCGCCCGATGCGGCCTTTCTCGATGCGGTCGCGGCGAGCATCGCCAAGCTGCTGCCGACCATGCCGCGCCGGGACATCATCGCCAAAAGCCTCGACGGCCGCGGCGCGCTGATCCAGACACGCGACCTCGACGAAGCCTGCGCGATCGCCAACCGCATCGCGCCCGAGCACATGGAAGTCGCGGTCGCCGATCCGCACACGCTCCTGCCCAAACTCAAACATGCGGGCGCGGTCTTCCTCGGCCGCTATACGAGCGAAAGCCTGGGCGATTATTGCGCCGGCCCCAACCATGTGCTGCCCACGTCTGGCACCGCGCGGTTCTCGTCCCCGCTCGGGGTCTACGATTTCATGAAGCGTTCGAGCCTGATCGAGGTCAGCGCCGAAGGTGCCCGGCATCTGGGCCCGATCGCCAGCGTCCTGGCGCACGGCGAAGGCTTGACGGCCCACGCGCGCGCGGCCGAGTTGCGTTACGAATGAGCGTGCCCACATGACCCATGCCGCACAGATCATCCGGCCCGAGATCCTCGCGATCGGTGCCTATCCGGTGCCCGACGCCACCGGCTATGTGAAGCTCGACGCGATGGAAAATCCGTACGCGCTGCCCGACGCGTTGCGCGCCGAGCTCGCGCGACGCTTGGCCGCGGTTGCGCTCAACCGTTACCCGATGCCGACGTCCGATGCGCTGCGCGCGCGCATCCGCGCGGTGTATGCGGTGCCTGCGGGCAGCGAGATCCTGCTCGGCAACGGCAGCGACGAACTCATCGACATCATCGCGGTGGCCTGCGCGCGCCCGGGCGCAACGCTGGTGTCGCTCGCGCCCACCTTCGTGATGTACGAGGTCAGTGCCAAGTTCGCGGGCCTGCGCTATGTGCCGGTCGCGCTCAATGCCGACTTCACACTCGATCTGCCGCGCCTGCTCGGCGCGATCGCCGAGCACCGTCCCGCGATCGTCTATCTCGCCTACCCCAACAATCCGACCGGCACGCTGTATCCGCGCGCCGCGATCGAGGCGGTGCTCGCCGCGGCGCCGGGGCTGGTGGTGATCGACGAGGCCTACAACGCATTCGCGAGCGACAGCTTCATGCGCGATCTGCCGCGCTGGCCCAATCTGATCGTGATGCGTACGGTGAGCAAGAGCGGCCTGGCCGGTGCGCGCCTGGGCTACATGGCCGGGCACCCGGATTGGCTGCGCGAGTTCGACAAGGTGCGCCCGCCTTACAACGTGAATGTGCTGACGCAAACCGCGGTCGAGTTCGCGCTGGAACACCATGCGGTGCTCGACGATCAGGCCGCGCGCCTGCGCGCCGAGCGGCCCAGGCTCGCCGCCGCGCTGAACGCGTTGCCCGGGGTCGAGGTCTTTGCGTCGGATGCGAATTTCATCCTGTTTCGCGTCGCGGATGCGCACGCGGTGTTCGATCGGCTCAAATCGCGTAAAGTCCTGATCAAGTTTCTCGGCAAGGCACATCCGCTGCTCGCGAATTGCCTGCGCGTCACGGTCTCGACGCCCGAGGAGAACGCCGTTTTTCTCGAGGCCTTGCGCGCCTCGCTGCAACCATGAGTCAAACCCGCACTGCCGAAGTCGTCCGCAACACCAATGAAACCCAGATCCGCGTCGCCGTCGATCTCGACGGCAGCGGACAGGCGCGCCTGTCGACGGGGATCGGTTTCTTCGATCACATGCTCGACCAGATCGCGCGTCACGGTCTGATCGATCTCGAGATCGAGGCCAAGGGCGATCTGCACATCGACGGCCATCACACCGTCGAGGACGTGGGCATCACTTTCGGGCAAGCCTACGCGCGCGCGATCGGCGACAAGAAAGGCGTGCGGCGCTACGGCCATGCCTATGTGCCGCTCGACGAAGCCTTGTCGCGCGTGGTCGTCGATCTGTCCGGTCGTCCCGGGCTCGAATGGCATGTGCCTTTCACCCGCGCCACGATCGGCACCTTCGATGTCGAACTGGTGCACGAGTTTTTCCAAGGCTTCGTGAACCACGCCGGCGTGACGCTGCACATCGACAATCTGCGCGGCGAGAACTCGCACCACCAGTGCGAGACGATCTTCAAGGCGTTCGCCCGCGCGCTGCGCATGGCGAGCGAACCCGATCCGCGCACCGCCGACGTGGTGCCGAGCACCAAGGGCAGTCTCTGAACCCGCGTCGGGATGCGCGGCGACGCGCATGCCACGCCCGGCCATCGATCCTCATGCACTCAACATCATGAACCGCGTCGTCATCGTCGATTACGGCATGGGCAATCTGCGCTCGGTGTATCAGGCGCTGCGGCATGCAGCGCCCGAGGCCGATGTGCGCGTCACGTCGGAAGCGACCGTCGTCGATGGCGCCGACCGCGTCGTGCTGCCCGGCCAGGGCGCAATGCCCGATTGCATGCGCTACCTGCGCGAATCGGGGCTGCACGAGGCGGTGTTGCGCGCGGCAAGCAGCCGCCCTTTGTTCGGCGTATGCATCGGCGAACAAATGCTGTGCGACGCCTCCGACGAGACCCATACCGACCAACCCACGCCGGGATTGGGGCTCATTCCCGGACGCTGCGTGCGTTTTCGCGCCGAGGACATGTCGCTGCCCGACGGCAGCCGACTCAAAGTGCCGCACATGGGCTGGAACAACGTGATGCAGCGCGCCCACCCGATGTGGAACGGCATTGCCGATGCGGCGATGTTCTACTTCGTGCACAGCTTTCATGTCGTGGCGTCCGACCCTGCGCACATTGCGGGCACTTGCGAATACGGACGTACGGGTACGGCCCCCTTTACCTGCGCCATAGCGCGGGATAACATTTTTGCGACCCAGTTCCACCCGGAGAAGTCCGCCGACGCGGGCATTCGTCTGTATCGAAACTTCATTTCGTGGCAACCCTGACGAATATCTGCCGGCCGGAACCTGTTTCCGTCGGCGCGAGATCACCAGCATGCTTCTGATCCCCGCCATCGACCTCAAAGACGGTCAATGCGTACGCCTCAAACAAGGCGAGATGTCCGACGCGACCGTGTTTTCCGAAGACCCCGGCGCCATGGCCGCGCATTGGCTTGCGCAAGGCGCGCGCCGCCTGCATCTGGTCGACCTCAACGGTGCGTTTGCGGGCAAGCCCAAGAACGAAGCCGCGATCAAGTCGATCATCGAAGCCATCGACGGACGCATCCCCGTGCAATTGGGCGGCGGCATCCGCGACCTCGACACCATCGAGCGCTACCTCGACGACGGCATCGATTACGTGATCATCGGCACCGCCGCGGTCAAGAACCCGGGCTTTTTGCACGACGCCTGCAATGCCTTCGGCGGCCACATCATCGTCGGGCTCGACGCCAAGGACGGCAAGGTTGCGACCGACGGCTGGAGCAAGCTGACCGGGCATGAAGTGGTCGATCTCGCGCGCAAGTTCGAGGATTACGGGGTCGAATCGGTGGTGTACACCGACATCGGCCGTGACGGCATGCTGACCGGCGTGAACGTCGACGCCACGGTCAAGCTGGCGCGCGCGCTCAAGGTGCCGGTCATCGCCTCGGGCGGCGTGGGCAGCATCGCCGACATCGAAGCCTTGTGTGCGGTCGAGGCCGAAGGCATCGAGGCGGTGATCTGCGGGCGTTCGATCTACACCGGCTCGCTCGACCTCAAGGCCGGACAGACCCGCGCCGACGAGTTGTCGGGGCAGGCAGCGTAAACTCCGACGCAGCGCCGCACGATCTGCGGCGCGCCCGGTCCTCGAGCGCATCGCGCCGCACGCCGGACCCTTCGCCACCCAGATCCGCTTTCGTTTCGCTTCGGACCATGCTCGCCAAACGCATCATCCCGTGTCTCGACGTGACCGCCGGTCGCGTGGTCAAGGGCGTCAACTTCGTCGAACTGCGCGATGCCGGCGATCCGGTCGAGATCGCCGCGCGCTACAACGAACAAGGCGCCGACGAACTCACCTTTCTCGACATCACCGCGTCGAGCGATGCGCGCGACATCATCCTGCACGTGATCGAGGCGGTGGCCGAACAAGTCTTCATCCCGCTCACGGTCGGCGGCGGCGTGCGCGCGGTCGGCGATGTGCGCCGGCTGCTCAATGCGGGCGCCGACAAGGTCAGCATCAACACCAGTGCGGTGCAGAACCCGCAACTCATCGCCGACGCGTCGGCGCGCTATGGCGCGCAATGCATCGTGGTGGCGATCGACGCCAAACAGACCGCGCCCGGACGCTGGGAAGTCTTTACCCATGGCGGACGGAACCCGACCGGGCTCGATGCGATCGAATGGGCCAAGCGCGTCGAGGCGCTCGGCGCCGGCGAGATCCTGCTGACCAGCATGGACCGCGACGGCACCAAGATCGGATTCGATCTCGCCCTCACGCGCGCCGTCAGCGATGCGGTGGGCGTGCCGGTCATCGCCTCGGGCGGGGTGGGCAATCTGCAGCATCTGGCCGATGGCATCACCCAAGGACGCGCCGACGCGGTGCTGGCCGCCAGCATCTTCCATTACGGCGAGCACACCGTGAGCGAAGCCAAGCGGTACATGGCGGCGCAAGGCATTCCGGTGCGCTTGTGAACATGGGCTTGAATCGAATGCTGAAATTTCTGCGCGCCAACCTGGGCTTCATCCTTTTTCTGTTCGGGATGTTCGTGTTCCGCTCGGCGATCGCCGACTGGTACCAGATTCCGAGCGGCTCGATGGAACCGACCTTGCAGGTCGGCGATCGGGTGCTGGTCGACAACCGCGCCTACAACCTGCGCGTGCCGTTCACCGACATCCATCTGGCCGATTTCGACGGCCCCCGGCGCGGCGACATCATCACCTGCAAATCGCCGGTGGATGGCGTGCGCCTGATCAAGCGCGTGGTCGCGGTGGCCGGCGAGCGTGTCGAGGCGCGCCAGGGCATTTTGTATGTGAACGGCGCGGCCATGCCCGGGCACGCCGGCGCGGTCGCTTTCGGTCCGGTCGAGGTGCCTGCGGGCCATGTCTTCGTGATGGGCGACCATCGCGACAATAGTTTCGACTCGCGTTACTGGGGCCCGTTGCCGCTCGCCAATGTCTACGGACGCGCGCTGCGCGTGGTGGCCTCGTTCGACGGCGTCGTGCCGCGCGGCGACCGCTGGTTCGTTGCCTTGCCCGCGAGCGCGCCATGACGACCCCCGACGGCGATTGGCTCGATCGCGTGCGCTGGGACGCCAACGGCCTGGTGCCCGCGATCGCGCAGGAAGTCGGCAGCAACGACGTGCTGATGGTGGCCTGGATGAACCGCGAAGCGCTGGCCCAGACGGCGGCGCGCGGCGAGGCGGTGTATTGGAGCCGGTCGCGCAATCGGCTGTGGCACAAGGGCGAAGAATCGGGGCACATCCAGCAGGTGCGCGAGATCCGCATCGATTGCGACGAGGATGTGGTGTTGCTCAAGGTCGAACAGACCGGCGGCGTCGCCTGCCATACCGGGCGTCATTCCTGCTTCTTTCAATTGCTCGTTCGCGAGGGCGAGCAGGTGCACTGGCAATCGGTGGAGCCGGTGCTGATCGACCCCGAGAGGATTTACCGATGACCCAGAACTCCGGCGCACCGGGCAATGGCGATGTGCTGGCCCGCCTGGCCGACGTGGTGGATTCGCGTCGCGGCGGCGATCCCGAAAAATCGTATGTCGCGCGCCTCATGCACAAGGGCGATGACGCGGTGCTCAAGAAGATCCCCGAGGAAGCCGGCGAGATCCTGCTGGCGGCCAAGGACGCGCGCCATGGCAAGGATCTGCAATTCGTGGTCAACGAAACCGCCGATCTTTGGTTTCATTGTCTGATCATGTTGTCGCATTATGGTTTGCGTCCGGAGCAGGTCATCGCCGAACTCGCGCGCCGCGAAGGCATGTCCGGGATCGAGGAAAAGGCCTTGCGCAAAGTGCGCGACCGCGAGAACGGACACGTTTGATCGAGTAAGCCGGCGCCCACATCACTCTGACGACCCGACCATGGACAACTGCATCTTCTGCAAGATCGTGCGCGGCGAAATCCCGTGCCGCAAAGCCTTCGAGGACGAGGAGTTTCTCGTCTTCCACGACATCAAGCCCGCGGCGCCGGTGCACCTCTTGATCATCCCCAAACTGCACATCGCGAGCCTGGCCGATGTCGGCGACGAGCACGCACCCATGTTGGGTAGAATGCTCCGGCTGGCGCCCAAGCTCGCCGCCGAGCACGGTGCGGGCGGCGGCTTCAAGACCTTGTTCAATACCGGCAAGGATGGCGGCCAGGAAGTCTGGCATCTGCACATGCACGTGATGGGCGGTCCGCGCCCCTGGAGTGGAACGCGTTAGGGCATCACGCTGCAAGGACATACGCTCGCCATCACGGGCGTCCCGATGGGGTCCGAACAACCCCGGCATACAGGTGGTCGCAGGCGTGGGCAATCCGCGGCGGCCCGATCGATCAAAGGAGTAGGAAATCATGGGTGGACTGAGCATTTGGCATTGGCTGATCGTGCTGGTGATCGTGATCTTGGTGTTCGGCACCAAGAAACTCGGCAGCGTCGGCAAGGACCTCGGCAGCGCGGTGCGCGGCTTCAAGGAAGGCATGAAGGAAGGCGGCGACGCCCCCAAGGCCGACGACAACAAGCAAGCTGCGGCCAAGACCATCGACGTCGAAGCCAAAGAAAAGTCCAACAGCTGATCGTCGCTGCGGTGCAGGCGTCGGCGCCATGCCCGAGCCTGCGCGCGCGTAAGCCATGTTCGACTTCAGCTTCGCAGAACTCGCCATCATCGGCGGCGTCGCCCTCGTGGTGCTCGGCCCCGAGAAGCTGCCGCGCGTCGCGCGCACGGCCGGGCAATGGGTGTCCAAGGCCCAGCGCTACGTCAACGACGTGAAGGCCGACATCCAGCGCGAGTCCGAACTGGCTGAACTCAAGAAGCTGCAAGACCAGGTCCAGCAATCCGCGCGCGAGCTTGAAAGCAGCGTGCACCAGAACCTGCAGTCGATCGAATCCGAGATCGGTCGCACTCCGCTTGCCGGCGATGACAGTGGGTTCAATGATCCGCCCCGGGTCGATGGTGCAGCGAGCGACGATTTCCATACCATCGGCGACTTCGTGAAGCCGCCGCCGACGGTCGAAGAATTGGCCGAGCGCCTGGAACGACTCCAGCACCAGCTCGCTGCGGGCGGCCTGCCGTTCAAGTACGCGCCGCGCGCGCGTGCGATGCGCGCACGCACCGCGCGCATGCGCGCTTCTTCCTTCCATTGACGCGACGATGAGCGATCCCGCGCAGGCCCCGCAGGAAGAGAACTTCATTTCGCATCTGATCGAGCTGCGCCAGCGCCTGGTGCGCGCGGCGCTGGCGATCGTGCTGGTGACGCTCGCCTTGTCGCCGTTCATGAAGCAGATCTTCGACTACCTGTCGCTGCCACTGATGCACGCGCTGCCCGCCGGCACCAAGCTGTTGTCGACCGGCGTGGTCGCGCCTTTCGTGGTGCCGCTCAAGGTCACCTTGCTCGTCGGGTTCGTGATCGCGCTGCCCTATGTGCTGTACCAGGCATGGGCCTTCGTCGCGCCGGGCTTGTATCAGCATGAGCGCCGATTTGCGCTGCCGATCCTGATCTCGAGCTTCTTGCTCTTTCTCACCGGCGTGGCGTTTTGCTATTTCTTCGTCTTCGGGATCGTCTTTCGCGCGGTGATGGGCTTCGCGCCCGACTCGGTCCAAGTGGCGCCCGACATCGATGCCTACTTCAGCTTCGTGCTCGGGATGTTCCTCGCCTTCGGCATCACATTCGAAGTGCCGGTGGTCGTGGTGGTATTGGTCAAGTTCGGCCTGGTCAGCGTCCAAAAGCTGCGCGAGATCCGTCCCTACATGATCGTGGGCGCATTCGTCATCGCCGCCATCGTCACCCCGCCCGATGCGATCTCGCAGCTCATGCTCGCGATTCCCTTGTGCTTGCTGTACGAACTCGGCCTGCTGCTGGCGCGCTTCGTCGGCAAGACCACGCGCACCGAGACCGACACCCAGACGTCGGCGTAAAGCCCGCCCAACCGGGCGCACTGCTGCCCAGCAATCCCACCAAAGAAAAACCGGCATGCACCTTTCGGTCCATGCCGGTCGAGACCAGCGCTGCGCGCATGCCCGATGAGCATGCTCGGCAGCCGACTGCTTAGGCCGCGTCGCCTGCTGCAGGCGTGTCGTCCGCGGCTGCGGCAGCCGCTGCGGCGTTGGACGCATCCTCGAGCGCTTGCAATTCCTGCGCCGCGAGTGCTGCAGCATCGACCGCTTCCTGGGCTTCCTTGTTCTTGCGCGCCGTGTGGTACGCAAGGCCGGTACCGGCAGGAATCAGACGGCCGACGATGACGTTTTCCTTCAGGCCGCGCAGGTCGTCCTTCTTGCCCATGATCGCGGCTTCGGTCAGCACGCGCGTGGTTTCCTGGAACGACGCCGCCGAGATGAAGGAGTCGGTCGACAGCGAAGCCTTGGTGATACCGAGCAGCACGTTTTCGTACAAGGCCGGACGACCGGTCTTGGCGATCGCCGCATCGTTGGCGTCGAGGATTTCCGAACGTTCGACCTGTTCGCCGGGGATGAAGCCGGTGTCGCCCGGATCGGAAACCTGCACGCGACGCAGCATCTGACGCACGATGACTTCGATGTGCTTGTCGTTGATCTTCACGCCTTGCAGACGGTAAACGTCCTGCACTTCGTCGACGATATACCGCGCGAGCGCTTCGACACCGAGCAGACGCAGGATGTCTTGCGG
>CAYUYC010000030.1:0-18062 GCA_964448945.1 uncultured Burkholderiaceae bacterium | reverse complement strand
GCGCGCGCCTCGACACTCGCCGTCAGGTACACCTTGAGCGGCGCATCGGGGAAGATCACCGTGCCCATGTCGCGACCATCGGCCACCAATCCGGGCGGCTGGCGAAACGCGCGCTGGCGCTCGACCAAGGCCTGGCGCACCTCCCGATGCACGGCCACCCGCGAGGCCATGTTGCCCACCGTTTCGGCACGAATCGCGGCCGAGACTTCGCGGCCCGCCAGATGGATGCCGCCGTTCTCGTCGAAACGCACATCCAGCGTCGCGGCCACGCGCCCGAGCGCCGGCGCGTCGTCCGCGCCGATGCCCGCCTCGATCGCGGCCAGCGCGGTCAGCCGATACAGCGCGCCCGAATCGAGCAGATGCATGCCGAGCGCCTGCGCAACCCGCGCCGCCACCGTGCCCTTGCCCGATGCGGTCGGTCCATCGATCGCGATCACCGGGATACTGGTTCTGTTGATAGCCATTCTCAATAAGATCACTTCAAACAATCAACTGGCTTTCGCACAGCCTCTGCTTATCCTGCAGTCATCGAGGATCTACCGGATGACCGCCATGAAGATCAGCCTGCTCAAGACCGCCACCTTTGCCACGGTGCATTTCTCGGTGGCATTCACGATTTCCTATCTGTTGACCGGCAGTGTTGCGATCGCCAGCGCCATCGCGCTGATCGAGCCGGCCGCCAACACCGTGGCCTATTTCTTTCACGAGCGCGCCTGGCTCAAATGGAGCCGCGCAATCGCGACCGATGCCCTCAAGCCGGCGCGCGCGACGTAAGCGCCGCAAACCGTTCGAAATAATCCGGAAAGGTCTTGGCGACACAACCCGGGTCGAGCACGCGCACCGCGGTACCGCAGCGTGTGCACGCATCGAGCGAGGCCAATGAAAAACACATCGCCATGCGGTGATCGTCATAGGTTGCGATCTCGGCCGGCAGCAAACGCTCGGGCGGATCGATCTCGATCCAGTCCGCGCCTTCGCGCACGACGGCACCCAGCTTGCGCAGTTCGGTAGCCATCGCCGCCAGGCGATCGGTCTCCTTGACGCGCCACGATCCGATGTTGCGCAAGCGTGTGCTTCCTTGCGCAAACAAGGCACATACCGCCAAGGTCATCGCGGCATCGGGAATGTGATTGCAATCGAGATCGAGACCGCGCAAGGGCGCATTCGATGCCGCTTCGATCCAGTCGTCGCCCCAGGTGATGCTCGCGCCCATCTGCGCGAGCGCATCGGCAAACCGCACATCCCCCTGGATGCTTGCCCGCCCGGCGCCGGTCACCCGCACCGGTCCGCCGGTGATGGCGCCCGCGGCGAGGAAATAGCTGGCCGATGAAGCATCGCCTTCGACCGCGATGGTGCCCGGCGATCGATAACGCTGGCCCGGCGCGATCGAAAACCGCTGCCACCCGCTGCGTTCGACCTCGACGCCGAATCGGCGCATCAGGTTGAGCGTGATCTCGATATAGGGCTTGGAAATCAGTTCGCCTTCGACCTCGATGACCAAGGGCGCGTCGACCGCGATCAAGGGCGCGGCCTGCAACAGCCCGGTCAGATATTGGCTGGAGGTATCGCCCTTGACGCGCACGCTGCCCGTGCGCAAGGCCACCCCATCGATCGCGAGCGGCGGATACCCCTCGGCACCCAGATAACGCACTTGCGCGCCGAGTTGCATCAAGCCCGCCACCAGATCGCCGATCGGCCGCTCGTGCATGCGCGCCACGCCCGACAGGCTGACCGTGCCGCCGGTGCGCGCAAGCGACGCTGCGATGGCCGGAACCAGGGTACGGATCGTCAGTCCGGAATTGCCGACGAACAGCGTCGCCGAGGCTTGCGCGAACACCCCACCGCAACCCTGCACTTGCAGCGCACCGGCGCCGTCCTCGTCGATGCGCACCCCGAGTTTGACCAGCGAATCGCGCATCACCGCGGTGTCGTCCGAGGCGAGCAGATCGCGCACTTCGGTCGTGCCTTGCGCAAGCGCGGCAAGCAACAGCACACGGTTGGAAATGCTCTTGCTGCCGGGCAGGACGACCACGCCATGTGCGCGGGACGCGCGCGGCAAATCGATGAATGGCGAACGTGAAGACATGAAGGACCGCGTCAAAACTGCAGTTGCGAACGCACGTTGCGCGCGAGTTCGAATTCGGCCGCGATTGCCTGGCCGTCACCGCGCTCGATCAATCCACGCAGCAGGGCCAACTCGGCCTCGTAGGCATCGAGTTCGCGCAGGATCGCGCCCCGATTGGCCAGACAGATGTCGCGCCACATCTCGGGCGAACTTGCCGCGATGCGCGTGAAATCGCGAAAACCACCGCCCGCGTGCGCAAGCTTGAGCGCCGCATCGGGCTCTTTGGCGATCGCAGCAACGAGCGCAAAGCTCAGCACGTGCGGCAGATGCGAGACCGCCGCAAACACGCCGTCGTGCTGTTCGGGGGCCATCGCGCTGACCACCGCGCCGCAACGCTCCCACATCTCGCGCACGGTATCGACGCAATGCCCGGCGGTCTCGGACAAGGGCGTGAGGATGCAGCGCCGTCCGTCGTACAAGCCGGCTTCGGCGGCATCGACACCCGATTGTTCCTTGCCCGCGATCGGATGCGCGGGCACGAACTGCGGGAACTTGCCGCCGAGCGCGCGGCGCGCCGCGGCGACCACGTCGCATTTGGTGCTGCCCGCATCGGTGACGACGGTACGCAGTCCGAGCGCAGGTTGTATGGCCGCGAGGATCGCTTCGGTCTGCGCGACCGGCGCCGCCACCATGACCAGATCGGCGTCGCGCACCGCGGCACGCGCGTCGGTGGCGATCTCGTCGATCACACCCAATTGCAGCGCGCGTTGCAGGCTGGCAGCCGAGCGCCCCACGCCGACGATGGTGCGTGCGCCGTTGAAACGATCGAGCGCCAGCGCGAAGCTGCCGCCGATCAATCCGACGCCGAAGATGACGACTTTGTTGAACATGATCTCGATGTGCGTGCGGCCATGCGCCGCGACTCAGGCCTTGCCGAGCACCGCCTTGAACGCATCGATGAACGCCGCGTTTTCCTGCGGCAGTCCCACGCTGATGCGCAGCCACTCGGGCAAGCCGTAATTGGCCACCGGGCGCACGATGATGCCGCGCTTGAGCAGCGCGAGGTTCACCGCCGCAGCATCGCCGACCTTGACCAGCACGAAGTTGCCGAACGGCTTCACATAGGGCAGGCCGAGCGCATCGAAGGCCGAGCACAACTGCAGCAACCCGTCGCGATTGAGCGCATGACTCTTGGCCAGGAATTCTTCATCGCCGAGTGCGGCGATTGCGGCGGCCTGCGCGAGCAGATTGACATTGAAGGGTTGGCGGATGCGATTGAGCACATCGGTCAGATGCGGTTGCGCCACGCCGTAGCCGATGCGCAATCCTGCAAGGCCATAGGCCTTGCTCATGGTGCGCGAGACGATGAGGTTGGGATACTTGCGCACCCACGCAATGCTGTCGGTCTTGAGTTCGGGCGCGAGATATTCGTTGTAGGCCTCGTCGAGCACCACCACCACGTGCGGCGGCACCGCGGCGAGAAAGGCGTCGAGCTCGGCGCCGCTCAGATAGGTGCCGGTCGGGTTGTTGGGGTTGGCCAGATAGACCAGATGCGTATCCGGCGTGATCGCGGCCAGCATCGCGTCGAGATCATGGCCGAAGCCCGCGGTCGCGGGAACGACGATCGAACGCCCGCCCACTTCTTGCGTCGCGAGCGCATAGACGACGAAGCTGTATTGCGCGTACACCGCCGCAGCGCCCGGCTGCAAGAAGGCATGTGCCGCCAGCACCAGGATGTCGTTGCTGCCGTTGCCGAGGGTGATCCAATCCATCGGTACATTCCACTTGCGGCTCAGCACGAGCTTGAGGTCGTGCCCGTTCGCATCGGGGTAACGGCCGACTTCGTCGAAGGCACGGGTCATCGCGGCGCGCGCGCTCGGCGGCATGCCCAGCGGGTTCTCGTTGCTCGCAAGCTTGATGATCTTGGCCTCGTCCAGGCCGAACTCGCGCGCCACTTCGGCGATCGGCTTGCCGCCGACATAGGGCGCGATCGCGCGGATGTAATCAGGCACCGGAAACTGCTCGATCGAGGCCATTGGCTTGGGGACGGCGTTCATGAAGATCTTCCTTGAATGGCGAGCGACGCTCAGATCACCGGGTAGGAGCCCAGCACCTTGAAATAACCGCACATCGACTTGAGGTCTTCCAGTGCGCGCGCCACTTGCGGCTCGGCCTGGTGACCTTCGAGGTCGATGAAGAAGTAATAAGTCCACACCCCGGTGCCGACGCGGGTGTGATTGGGCCGCGACTCGAACCGCGTCATCGACACGCCGTGCCGCGTGAGCGGCTCCAGCATGCGATAGACCGCGCCCGAGACATTGGGCACCGAGACCACGATCGAGGTTTGATCGCGCCCCGAGGGCAAGGTGTCGAGCCGGCCGATGACGGCAAAGCGCGTGCTGTTGTGCGGATCGTCCTGAATGTGCTTGGCGACGATGTGCAGACCGAAATTGATCGCGGCGGCCTCGCCCGCGATGCCGGCGATGCTCGCGTCGTCGCGCGCCATGCGCGCGGCTTCGGCATTGCTTGCGACCGGCACGCGTTCGAGTTGCGGGTAGTGCGTGGCCAGCCAGGTCGCGCATTGCGCGAGCGCCTGGGCATGGGCGCTCACACGTGTGATGCCGTCCATCGTGCCCGTGCGCGTCATCAGGTTGTGATGCACGGGGATCTCGACTTCGCTCGAAATTTTGAGCGGGGTCTGCAGCAACAGATCGAGGGTACGGTTGACCACGCCCTCGGTGCTGTTCTCGACCGGTACCACGCCAAAATCGGAAGTGCCGGCCTCGGTCGCGCGAAAGACTTCATCGATGCTCGCGCAAGGCACACCATCGATCGAGCGGCCGAAAGCCGCGAACGCCGCGGCTTCGCTGAACGTGCCGACCGGGCCCAGGAAGGCCACGCGGGTCACGTTCTCGAGCGCGCGGCAGGCACTCATCACCTCGCGCCAGATGTTGCGCAAGCCCTCGGGCTTGAGCGGCCCCGGGTTCTTGTGCTCGATGTTGCGCAGGACTTCGGCCTCGCGCTCGGGCCGGAACACCGGCGCTCCAAAGCGCTTCTTGACCTCGCCGACTTCCTGCGCGAGCTGGGCGCGCGCCGACAGCAGCGCGATGAGCTGTTCGTCGACCGCATCGATGCGGTCGCGCAAAGGCTTGAGTTGTTCTTCCACGACGCGATTCTCGCCCGAAATGGTTCAGCCGCGACGTCGTTCGAAATCGCGCATGAACGCGATCAGTGCACGCACACCCTCGATCGGCATCGCGTTGTAGATGCTCGCGCGCATGCCGCCCACCGCCTTGTGACCTTTGAGCGCGACCAGCCCCGCGGCCTTGGATTCGGCAAGAAAGGCGTCGTTGAGCGCTTCGTCGCGCAAACGGAAAGGCACATTCATGCGTGAACGGTCTTTCTTCTCGACCGGCGCGGTGTAAAAACCACTGGCGTCGATCGCGTCGTAAAGCAGCTTGGCCTTGCCGATGTTGCGTTCTTCCATGACCGCGACGCCGCCTTGGCGCTTGATCCAGTCGAACACCAGGCCGGCCAGATAGATCGCGAATGTCGGCGGGGTGTTGAGCATCGACTGGTTGTCGGCCATCAGCTTGTAGTCGAACATGCGCGGCGCATCGGCGCGCGCGCGGCCGATCAGATCATCGCGCACGATGACGATGGTCAGGCCCGCCGGGCCGATGTTCTTTTGCGCGCCGGCATAAATGAGCCCGAACTTCGAGACATCGACCGGCCGGCTCAGGATGTGCGAACTCATGTCCGCCACCAGGGTCACGTGGCCGAGTTGTTGCGGCACGAAGTTGTATTCGAGGCCCTGGATGGTTTCGTTGGTGCACACATGCAAAAAGCAAGCGTCGTTGCGGCGCTTCCAGGTGCTTTCGTCAGGCACATAGCTGAAGCGCCGGTCTTCGCTCGACGCGACCACATTGACGCTGCCGCCCCACAAAGGCAGCAGCCGGCGCGCTTCGGCGACCGCGCGGGTGGTCCATTCGCCGGTCAGGATGAAATCGCCGTGCGCGTTGTCGCGGCACAGATTGAACAGGATCTGCGACCACTGCATCGACGCGCCGCCTTGCAGGAACAGCACCTGGTAGTTCGACGGAATGCCGAGCAATTCGCGCAGATCGGCCTGGGCCTTCGCATTGACGGCCTCGAACTCCTTGCCGCGATGCGAGACCTCCATGACCGAACAACCGGTACCCGCCCATTCGAGCAGTTCATCGCGGGCGTGTTCGAGGACTTCAGTGGGCAGCGTGGCCGGACCGGCGGCGAAGTTGTAGGCGCGTGTCATATCAGGGAGTGACGAGCTGGAATTCGGTGATGCGATTGGCGTTTTCGTAACGCCCGAGCGGTGTGTCGAGCACATCGACGATGTTGAAGAACATGCCGAGCGCTTCGAGATACGCGACCTTGGATTTGGCGCGCACCTTGAGCCCCGCATACGTGGCGTCGCCCGCACACTCGATCATGAGTGCCTGGCCCGGGATGTCGGCATGCAAGGTCTTGGCCTCGACCCGATCCCCGGCCACGCAGCGCTCGAGCACCGGCGTGCCGTCGCGCGCGACGACGATCGTGAAGCGATCCCCGGTCTTGGGCGGCATGTGCAAACCCTCGAAACGCGCGTCGATGGACTTGTCGTCCGGGTGCACGCGAAACAAGCCGCGCGCACTGATCGCATCGGAACGATCGATCTTGCCGTCGGAGTAGCGGATTTCGCGCGCGACCGGACTCAGGCCTTCGGGGCCGGCGGCGAATTGTTCGACGACCGTGCGCACATGACGCATCGGCCGCTTGTTCTCGTAGGTCCAGCGAAACGGCGGCACCGGCACCTCGGCATCGAGGATGCCGGCGCGTTTGAGTTCTTCGAGCGCGGCCGGCTGCAAATCGGTGACCGCGAGCGCATGCACCGCGCACGCGGTCGTGGCGAGCACGGCTGCGATCCAGATGCGCAGCCGGATCGATCGCTTAGGCCGCGCCGTCGTCACCTTGCCCGTCTGCGTCTGGTGCGTCCGCGCCGGCTTCTCCGCCGTTCTCCGCATCGGTATCGACGATGCGTTGCAAACCGGTGAGCGTCGAGCCGTCATCGAGGCTGATGAGCGTCACGCCTTGCGTGGCGCGGCCCATCTCGCGGATCTCGGACACGCGGGTGCGGATCAGGACGCCGGCGGTGGTGATCAGCATGATCTCGTCGTCGGCGCGCACCAGCGTGGCGGCCACGACCTTGCCGTTGCGCTCGCTGGTGCTGATGGCGATCATGCCCTTGGTGCCGCGGCCGTGGCGCGTGTACTCGACGATCGAGGTGCGCTTGCCGTAACCGTTCTCGGTCGCGGTCAGCACGCTCTGGCTTTCGTCCTCGGCCACCAGCAAAGCGATGACCTGCTGGCCGTCTTCGAGCTGCATGCCACGCACGCCGCGCGCCTGGCGACCCATCGGACGCACGTCGTTTTCGTCGAAGCGCACCGCCTTGCCCGAGTCGGAGAACAGCATGACGTCGTGCTGGCCATCGGTGATCGCGGCGCCGATCAGGTAATCGCCCGGATCGAGATCGACCGCGATGATCCCGGCCTTGCGCGGATTGCTGAAATCGGTGAGCACCGTCTTCTTGACCGTGCCCATCGCGGTGGCCATGAAGACGAAATGCTGCTCGTCGTATTGCTTGATCGGCAGCACGACGGTGATCTTCTCACCCTCGGCCAGCGGGAACATGTTGACGATCGGCTTGCCGCGCGAATTGCGCGAGCCTTGCGGCACTTCATAGACCTTGAGCCAATAGAGGCGCCCGCGGTTGCTGAAGCACAGGATGGTGTCGTGGGTGTTGGCGATGAAGAGCGTGTCGATCCAGTCGTCTTCCTTGGTCGCCGTCGCCTGCTTGCCGCGCCCGCCGCGCTTTTGCGCACGGTATTCGGACAACGGCTGGCTCTTGATGTAGCCGCTGTGCGAAAGCGTCACCACCATGTCGGTCGGGGTGATCAGGTCTTCGTCGGTCAGGTCTTCGGCGTTGGTGACGATCTCGCTCTTGCGCCCATCGCCGAACTCGGCCTTCACCGCGGCCAGTTCGTTCGCGATGATGGTCGTGATGCGCTCGGGCTTGGCGAGGATGTCGAGCAGATCGGCGATCTGCGCCATCACATCCTTGTACTCGGCGACGATCTTGTCCTGCTCGAGGCCGGTCAGGCGCTGCAAGCGCATCTGCAGGATCTGCTCGGTCTGTTCCTCGCTCAGGCGATACAGGCCGCCGGGTTGGATGCCGTATTGCGGATCGAGCCCTTCCGGGCGGAAGGCCTCGAAACCGATCGCGGGGTTGTCCGCACCCAGGCGCGAGAGCATCTCGCGCACCAGCGACGAATCCCAGGATCGCGACATGAGTTCGGTCTTGGCGATCGGCGGCGTCGGGCTGGCCTTGATGATGTTGATGAACTCGTCGATGTTGGCGAGCGCCACCGCGAGGCCTTCGAGCACATGGCCGCGCTTGCGGGCTTCGCGCAGCTCGAAGACCGTGCGCCGCGTGACCACTTCGCGCCGATGGTTCAAGAACGCGCTGACGAGTTCCTTCAGGTTGCACAGCTTGGGCTGGCCGTCGACCAGCGCCACCATGTTCATGCCGAAGGTGTCCTGCAACTGGGTCTGCTTGTACAGATTGTTGAGGACGATTTCGGGCACTTCGCCGCGCTTGAGTTCGATCACCACGCGCATGCCCGATTTGTCGGACTCGTCGCGGATGTCGGAAATACCTTCGATCTTCTTGTCGTTGACCAGTTCGGCAATGCGCTCTTGCAGCGACTTCTTGTTCACCTGATACGGGATCTCGTCGACGATGATCGCCTGACGCCCGTTCTTGTCGACTTCCTCGAAATGGCAGCGCGCACGCATCACCACCCGGCCGCGCCCGGTGCGATAGCCTTCGCGCACGCCGGTGAGGCCGTAGATGATCCCGGCGGTCGGGAAGTCGGGCGCCTTCACGATCTCGATCAGTTCGTCGATCGTGCACTCGGGGTGATGCAGCGAATGCAGGCAGGCGTCGATGGTGTCGGACAGGTTGTGCGGCGGGATGTTGGTCGCCATGCCGACCGCGATGCCGGCCGAGCCGTTGATCAGCAGGTTCGGCAACTTCGACGGCAGCACCGTCGGTTCGAGTTCCTTGCCGTCGTAGTTCGGCTGGAAGTCGATGGTGTCCTTGTCGATGTCGGACAGCAGCTCGGCCGAGATCTTGTCGAGGCGGCACTCGGTGTAGCGCATCGCCGCGGCATTGTCGCCGTCGATCGAGCCGAAGTTGCCCTGCCCGTCGACCAGCGTGTAGCGCAAGGAAAAATCCTGCGCCATGCGCACCAGTGTGTCGTAGATCGCCTGGTCGCCGTGCGGGTGGTACTTACCCATCACGTCGCCGACCACGCGCGCGCACTTCACGTAAGGACGGTTGTGAACATTGTTCGCCTCGTGCATTGCAAACAGCACGCGGCGATGCACGGGCTTGAGGCCATCGCGCACATCGGGCAAGGCGCGGCCCACGATCACGCTCATCGCGTAATCGAGATAGCTGCGGCGCATTTCCTCTTCGAGCGAAACCGGAAGAGTCTCTTTGGCGAACTGATCCATGGGGAAATGGAGGAGCCACGCAGGCACAACGCGGAAATCGCGCAGCGGTGGCTAAGCAGTTGAATCAGCGGCAATTTTACCACTTGACGCGTTTTTCCCCTTGGCGCCACGCAGCGCGAGACACGCGGCGACGCTAGGGAGTTTTGCTATAGTGCTCGCGCTGTGCCTTTGGAAGACTCAGAACCTACACGCCCGGTTATTCGACACAGAGAGGGAAACAATGAACAACACGCTCAAACTTGCTTCACTGGTTGCCGCAGTGGCTGTCGTGGCTGGCTGCGGTTCGCTGGGTCAACCCGGCCCGAGAAACGGTTATTCCCAAAGCCCGAACACCGTCGTCGTGAAAGATCCGTACGGTCTGTGCTGGCGCACCGGCTACTGGGCCACCTCCGACGCGACTGAAGAATGCGACCCCGCGCTGGTCCCGAAGAAGGAAGTTCCGCCGCCCGCTCCTGCGCCTGCGCCCGCTCCGGCCCCCGCACCGGAACCGGTTGCAACCCCCGCGCCCGCGCCGGCTCCCGTGCCGGTTCCGGCCCCCGTACCCGCAGCGCCCAAGTCGGAAAAGGTCTCGTTCGCCGCTGACGCTTTCTTCGACACCGCCAAGTCGACGCTCAAGCCCGAAGGCAAGGCCAAGCTCGACGACCTCACTGCCAAGCTCAAGGGCGTGAACCTCGAGGTCATCATCGCCGTCGGCCATACCGACAGCCAAGGTGGCGAGGCCTACAACCAAAAGTTGTCGGTGGCCCGCGCCGAAGCGGTCAAGTCCTACCTGGTCGAAAAGGGCGTGGAACCGAACCGCGTCTACACCGAAGGCAAGGGCAAGTCCCAGCCGGTGGCCGACAACAAGACCGCGGAAGGCCGCACCAAGAACCGCCGCGTCGAAATCGAAGTGGTCGGTACGCGCACGGTTCAGCAATAACCGCGCGCCGGTCGAAAGAAGCCCTGCGCCGCAGGGCTTTTTTTTTGCCGGACGCCGCACAATAGCGCCCGCGAGCAAATCGGAATCGAAGCGATGAACGTCGATCAAGCAGAACTGCAGAAGTTCAACAGCCTGGCCAGCCGCTGGTGGGACCCGACCAGCGAATTCAAACCCTTGCACGACATCAATCCGCTGCGCCTCGGATGGATCGACGCCTTGGCCGGTCTGCGCGGCAAGCGCGTGGTCGACATCGGCTGCGGCGGCGGCATCCTCGCCGAGTCGATGGCGCGCGCCGGCGCACGCGTGACCGGCATCGACATGGCCGACAAGCCGCTCAAGGTTGCGCAATTGCACAGCCTCGAGTCCGGCATCGAGGTCGATTACCGCAAGAGCACCGCCGAAGAACTCGCCGCCAGCGAGGCCGGCACGTTCGATGTGGTCACTTGCATGGAAATGCTCGAACACGTGCCCGATCCGGCCGGCATCGTGCGTGCCGCGGCGACGCTCGCAAAGCCCGGCGGCCATGTGTTCTTCTCGACGCTCAACCGCAATCCGAAGAGCTATCTGTTTGCGGTGATCGGGGCTGAGTATCTGTTGCGCCTGCTGCCGCGCGGCACGCACGACTACTTGAAGTTCATCAAGCCTTCCGAGCTGGCCGCGCATGTGCGGGCCGCCGGACTCGAACTCCTCGAACTCAAGGGCATGAGTTATCAGCCGATCGCGCGCACCTACACCTTGAACAACGACACCAGCGTCAATTACCTCGTGGCGTGCCGCAAGCCATGACGACGCACCGACTCAAGCATGCGGTGCATGTCGTGCTGTTCGATTTCGACGGCACGCTCGCCGATACCGCGCCCGATCTGGCCGGCGCGGTCAACGTGATGCGCGAGCGCCGCAAGCTGCCTGCGCTCGCGCTCGACAAGCTGCGCCCGTGGGCCTCGCACGGCGCGCGCGGGCTGATCGGTGCTGCCTTCGGCGTCGAACCGCACGATCGCGATTACGAGCCCATGCGCGTCGAATTCCTCGCCGCCTACGAGGCCGCCCTGTGTGCCCAGACCCGCTTGTTCGACGGCATGCCCGCAGTGCTCGAACAACTCGAACGGCACGGACTACGCTGGGGCATCGTCACCAACAAGATGGCGCGCCTGACCGCTCCCATCGTGCGCGCATTGCACATCGAGCGACGCGCCTCGGTGGTCGTCTCGGGCGACACCACGCCCTACGCCAAGCCGCATCCCGCGCCCTTGCTGCACGCCGCGGCCGAACTCGGCATCGCGCCGGCCGATTGCGTCTACGTGGGCGATGACGAGCGCGACATCGTGGCCGGACGCGCCGCCGGCATGAGCACCGTGGCCGCCGCCTACGGCTATTGCTCCGGCGTCGATCCGCGGGTCTGGAAGCCCGACGCGGTCATCGACACGCCGCAATCCTTGCTCGATCTGATCGGCGTGCCCGCGTGGCCTTGAAATGCGAAGGGCACGACCCCACGTGCTAGACTGAATTCGTTCTTTGGGGGCGACCTGGTTTCGACGTGGGTCGCGAAGCAGAGCAGGGCAGCCCGAGCACCAGTTCCGCTCGTAAATCTACTGGAAACAAGTAACTGCGAACGACGAACGTTTCGCTCTCGCCGCTTAATTGCCGGTGAGCCTCACAGCGGTTTGCCTTCGGGCCGTGCCGGGTAACACCGGTGGTGAGGTCATCTACGAAGGCTAATGTCCGGTCATGTCGCGGGGCCGGGCCCGAAAACCTAGCGAATCGCTTCACCGGACCGTGCCGCTTCGGGACGTGGGAGTTAAATCAAACAAGACGGCTAAGGTTGTAGAACTGCCTGTAGAGGACTTGCGGACGCGGGTTCGATTCCCGCCGCCTCCACCAATTCAAGGCCCGAGTGTTCACACGCTCGGGCCTTTTTCTTTGGCAGTCTCATCCTCGTTTATCCTGCCCGGCGCCCTCACCCGCGTTCACATGCCCACTCCGACCACGCCTTCGCCGCAGCGCATCCCCGCAGGAGTCTGGGCGTTGGGGCTGGTCAGCATGTTGATGGACATCTCGTCCGAGATGATCCACAGCCTGTTGCCGATGTTCATGGTCGGCACGCTCGGCGCGAGCGCGCTTGCGGTAGGGCTGATCGAAGGCGTGGCCGAATCGACGGCGCTCATCGTCAAGGTGTTCTCGGGTGCACTCAGCGATTACCTCGGCCGGCGCAAAGGGCTGGCGGTCCTCGGTTATGCGCTCGGCGCGCTGACCAAACCATTGTTCGCCCTGGCGCAAACCACCGGCATCGTGCTCACCGCGCGCGTGGTCGACCGCATCGGCAAAGGCATCCGCGGCGCGCCGCGCGATGCGCTGGTCGCCGACATCACGCCGCCCGCGGTACGCGGCGCGGCCTTCGGCCTGCGGCAGTCGCTCGACACCGTCGGCGCTTTTGTCGGCCCTTTGCTGGCCGCGGGTCTGATGCTGTGGTGGGCCAACGACTTTCGCGCGGTGTTCTGGGTAGCGGTGATTCCGGGCGTGCTCGCCGTGGTCGTGCTGGTGGTGGGCGTGCGCGAGCCTGCGACGCATACCGGGTCGCGCCGGACCAATCCGATCAAGCGCAGCAATCTCCGACGCTTGAGCGCCGCGTATTGGGGCGTGGTCGCGATCGGTGCGATCTTCACGCTCGCGCGATTCAGCGAGGCTTTTCTCGTGCTGCGGGCACAACAAGGCGGCGTGCCGATCGCCCTGGTGCCCTTGGTCATGGTGGCGATGAATCTGGTCTATGCGCTCAGCGCCTATCCGTTCGGCCGCCTGGCCGATCGCATGAGCCATACCGCATTGCTCGCGCTGGGCATCGTGGTCCTCATCGCGGCCGATCTGGTGCTGGCCACCGACGATCATTGGACCACCGTGGTCGCAGGCGTCGCGCTATGGGGCGTGCATCTGGGCATGACCCAGGGCCTGCTCGCGACCATGGTGGCCGACACCGCGCCGGCCGATTTGCGCGGCACGGCCTTCGGCATGTTCAACCTCGTCAGCGGCCTGGCGATGCTGATCGCGAGCGCCCTCGCCGGCTGGCTGTGGGATCGCGCGGGCGCGTCGTTCACCTTCTATGCCGGCGCGGGTCTGTGCGTGCTGGCCTTGCTCGCACTCGCCGCGCGCAAGCGCGCCGCGGGTTGAACGCAGCGCAGTGCCCCTGGTGCCCTCGCGGGCTTGATGCGATCGCTCAAGCAAGTCGCCCGTCTTCGCACCAACGTCCTGACAACCGGGCAGCGCACCCTAGAAATCGCGGGTTTCATGTGGTGTGCCGACGCGCGAGGATGGCGTCCCGCTCGCTTGGCTTGAGAGCGGCCGCTTGCAACGCTGGGAATCGAGCTTGCGATGGACCCTCGCCCCGTACTCTGGATCGATTTGCGTGCGCACCGGACTGCGCCGAGCGCCTATGCGCAATTGCGCGAGCGCTGCATCCAATGGCGACCCGCGCACGACCATGACCCGCGGTTCAACACCGCGGATGCGCTCGACCGCGCGATCTCGCGTCACGCGCCTGCGCTGGTGTGCTTCGAATGCGATGCTTGCGACGCCTGGCTGATCGAACACGCACGCTCGCGGCATCCCGCGGTGACGATGCTGCGCTTCACCGATGTCGACGCGCGCAAGCCAGGCGAGTCGGCTGTGCGCGGCTATCGCGATCCACTGGACTTGCAGGCCTGGCCGAACCACACACCGCGGCCCGCGCGCACGCAAGCGGCGATGCACTACCTGCAAACGCAATTCGATCAACGCGTCACGCTGCAAGCGGCGGCCGAGCATTGCCATATGAGCAAGTACGAATTCAGCCGCGTGTTCAAGAAGGAGCACGGCGCCACGTTCGTCGACGTGGTCCTGCGCCTGCGCGCCGAACGCGCGTGCGAACTGCTGCGCGCACGCGAAGCGAGCGTGAAGTCGGTGGCCTTCGCGGTCGGCTTCAACGGCGTGTCCTACTTCGGGCGCATGTTCCGCCGCTATTACGGACTCACGCCGCACCAGTACCAGATCCAGGTACAAGCCGGATCGCCGACAGCGGTACCGCCATCGGCCGACGCACGGCGCGACGACGCGATGATCGCCCTGGTCTGAGAGTTCATTCGGCGCGATACAGCACGGCAGGCACGATGCGCACCGCCACGCCGTCGATCTCGTCGGGCAATCCGAGTTGCGCAGCGTCGATGTCACCGGCCACATGCACGCGCACGGCCATCCCGGTCTCGGCGCCGTCGGCGCGCACGAGATCGACCTGATGCACCTCGGGACGCAAGCGCAGGCGATGCTCGACCCAGGCCAGCGCCTGGCGTGCACGCGCCATCGCATCGCTGGCCGATGCCGGGGGCCCCTGCACCATCAGCGCGTCACCGCCAGATCGACGTCGAGCGCATCGAGCACCTCGGCGATGTCCATCGCCAACGCGCGCTCGGGCAGATCGCTGCCCGCAAAATGCAGGCCAACCGCACGCCGGGTCTCGGCATCCAGCCAGAGCGACCCCGAGTCGCCCGCGGTGCTGACCTGATTGCCCACACGATCGGGTTCGATCGTCATCCCCACGCGGATCTCGCGCTGCAAGCCGCCGTAGACCATGCGCGTATAGCCGCCGACGGCGGTCACGCGCCCGGTCGTCACGCCCGATCCGCGCCCCGACTTGATGACGCGCTGATCGAGTTCGGGCGTGGCCACGCCGCGCACCGCCCCCAGATCGAACTGCTCGCCGAGCAATCGGCGCCGATCGGCCAGTTCGGCGACCGCGGCATCGAGGCTCGCGCGCATCGCATCGCGCACGTACCACGCGACCGTATCGACCGCACTGCCGCCGTCGAGCCGCCCCGGCTGGTACACCGGCAAGCCGGCGCGTGCCATCCAGTCGTTGGCGAGCACATGCCAATTGCCCAGCAGCATGGGCGTGCGCGTGCGGCGATCGATCACCAATGCTCCCAATGTGCCGCAGGCGATGTGCGCCGCATCCGAAATGCTGATGCCGCCTTGCATCGGGTTCGCGCGCGCAGTGCGGCCGGCACCGGCACGCAGCGCGGTGCTGCGCAGCACCGGCGTCCAACCTGCGCCCATGCGCGGCATCGGCATCAACCAATGCTGGTGATAACTGCCTTGAAGCACATCGGTGGCGATGCCCGCGATGGCGCCCGGAATCTCCTGCGTGCGCCCGCTCGCAACGGCCGCCTCGAGCCGAGCACGATCGAGCTTGTGCCGCACATGGACGCGGATCGCGACTTCATCGAGGCTCAGATGGCCCGAACGCACCGGCCGGCCGAAGTCGATGAGCGTGACATTGGGATCGTACAAATGCTGGCGCGCGGCGACGCGCAACGCGTAATCCGCATGCGCACGCAGCCGGGCCGACAGTGCTTGCGCCGCCATGGGTTCGCCCTCCTTGCCCGAACATATGGCCGGCCCGCGGCTGCGGACCGGCCCCGATGCGCCTTGCGCGCAACGGCGATCAAACGATCACGGATAGATCTGGAACCGGATCGGCTGATCGAACTGGAACCCCGGCGCGCCGCTCGACGGCAGGAAGGGGAAGAACATGCTGTCGGCATCGATGTCCATCACCTGCCGCGCAAAGCCCGCGAATTGCGGCGCATTGACGAACGGAGGCGCGGCGCCGAGCAGGCGTGCGCAGACATTCATCTCGTAAATGCCCGGGGTGTTCGCGGTGAAGCTCAACACGTCGACGTAGAACGGCTGCCCCGGAATGAGGTTCATGCCCGGACCCACGTGCACCACGTTCATGTTGGCTTGCCCCGACGACCAGGTCGTGAGATTGCCGGCCTGATAGCGCACTTCATACGGCAGCGCAAAGTTCGACAACACCGACAAGGGCGTGACGCCCGGCGCGAGGTTGAGGAACGGATTGAGCACCATGATGGTCGCGACGAAAGCGGTCTCGCCGACCTTGATCACCTGATGCGCCGGCAATGGCCCCGGCGTGCCCATGGCTTGCAGCGGTCCGATCGCGCACAGATTCCACCAGCCTTGCGGCTCCGCGGCTTCTTGCGAGATGCGTCCGAGCGCTTCTTCATACGCGCTGTGGACGGCCGCCTCGATCTGCATCTTGATGTCTTCGGCGTCGATCGTGACCGGCGGCGCGCTCGTCACCAACGACTCCTGCACGGTCTTCAATGCGGTGGCGCGGCGCTGATGCTGCTGCGTGGTTTGTTGCTTCTCGACCGGTTCGGCGTAGGCGGATGGTCTGGATCCCATTTGAAGTCCCCTTGCAACGTTGGATCGTGTCCGGGCCCGATGTGATTGCGCCTCGCGAACGATCGACCTCGATTGCTGGGTGCCGCACAACCGCTCGCGCGCATCGGGACGGTCGGATCATTGGCGATCGGCCCCCTTGCGCGTTCACCTTAGGTGGGCAGGAGCGCGATGCGATAGCACGATCTTGCGCAAGCGTGTGACGATCTTGCGCGTGCTCGCATGGCCATGACGACGATGGGGATGCGCCGCCGCTCAGTGCAGATGCATGTGCGGCGGCTCGGCGTCCTCGGGCATTTCGGCGTGCACGACTTCGCCTTGCGCATTGGGGAACAAGGGCGCGCCGCAGTCTTCGCAGAATTCGAGCGGAAAGCGATGCTCGTGCTCGAACACCTGCGTCACGCCGGCTTGCGCCAGCACTTCGCGGATCTGTTCGGGCGCTTCGTCCGCGTCGCCTTCTGACAGCACCGGCCAGGTGACGCCGTGATAGACCTCGTCGTCGCGACCGACCGTCAGGCCGATGCGGTATTCGACGAGTTCGTTTTCGTAAAAGGGCGCGAACGCGGCACCCAACTGCGCCGCCGGACGCCCGAGCGTGGATTCGAGAAAGGCCACGCCGGCACGCAGGTAAAACGTGCGCGCGAGTCGGTCGACGCGGCGCAAGGTGGAATAGAACGCGCCGGGCATCAGGATCTCGGCCGTGGTGCCCGCCAGCATGGCGCTCATCACCGCCCCGCCTTGCGCGGTCCAGGCTTCGGTCGCGGCTTCGATCGTGATTTCGTCCGATTGCCAGGCAAACACCGGCTGCCCCGCCGGCACCGCCACTGCACCGATGATGTAGCGCGCATCGGCGACGAAATCGATGGCTTCGGGCACGCGGTCGGCGCGCGGGGTCAGATGCTTGCCGTCGACCGCGGCCGTCATCAGGTCGCGCGCGAGCGTGGCTTCTTCGTGATACGAGTTCGGCAATTGATCGGGCGTGAGCAAACGCGTGACCAGCGCGATGCGCGCTTGCGGCGCGAACACATGCGCGCCGAGTTGCACCACCAGCGCATCGATGTCGGCCTGGCGCATCGGTCCATGCGCTATGCGCGTATGCGACCACGCGAGCGCCGGCACCACGAACATCAGGCAATCGAAACGCTCGGTGCCGCGTTCCAGACTCGAGATCTCGACCGTGGACTCGACGGCATCGGCGAGGATGTCGTAGCCGCGTCCGTTCGACGCCCAAAGGCGATCGAGCGCGGCCTCGATGGTGTG
>CAYUYC010000029.1:0-18435 GCA_964448945.1 uncultured Burkholderiaceae bacterium | reverse complement strand
GGTAGGAGCCGCGAGTTTCTTCGCCTTTTCCGCGGGCTTCACTGCCGGCTTCTTCGCCGGCGCCTTCGCTTTCGATTTGGACGTCGCCATAATCCTCTCGGTCAGGAGATCAACGCCTGTTGTCCCGCTTGCGGCACAAAAGGCGTATACGCTGCCATCGACTCATCGCATTGATGAGCCCGGAACGAGACTTGGCGCAGGCGCATGGGCATCAAAGCCCGCGGTGGCAATCAGTTGGCGGCGCATAGGGTTTGAGGCGCCGCGGCTACTCACCGCACATCTATCGCGAATTCCGCACGCAAGTCGTTGATTCGTAAAACATTAGATTATAGCAGGCGAGACCACACCCGTGCTAGGTCGCCGCTGACGATTGCTCGAGCAACGCCCGCTCTGCGGCGAGCGCCCGGTACCGCTCGAACTGCTCCGCACTCATTTGGCCCATGGCCGCGAGTTGGTCTTGCTCAGCGCGGATTCGCTTGATCCTCACCTGCCGCAGGCCGGCGCGCAATTCGCACTCGATCTCGTCCACGCTATCAAGCGCAGCCATACCAACCGGACGATCGGCTGCAGCAAGATCAGCCGCCAGACGCCGGAAGTACTCCGCGTCGGTCGTAGCCTCCAGTACCGACGACAGCTCCGCATAGGTCGGATCGTCGCGCCCAGCGTCGCAAGCCGATTGGATCGCATACACCAACGTGGCAATTTGTCCGCTCGCATCAGCCAACAATTGCTGATCACTCTCATCCAAGCGCGAATACAAACCCGGTGCTGCCAGCAAATGCCGCGCAATGCGGTCTTCGAGTTCCGCAACCTGCGCTCGCGGCGCCGAATGGCTGCGTGCAGCGCGCGCGCGGCCAAAATCCGCCGCAGTGCGCACGCGTAGACCGGCTGCCGCCGCGACCGTCGGAGCGTCCGACTGAACCACTGCAGCCACAGCGGTAATGATCTGTGCACGCAACGCGCCATCCGGTAGCTGCTTCAACAACGGTAGGGCCTCGTGCTGCAATTTCGCGCGCCCTTCTGCCGTATGCACATCGGCAGCGTCGGACAAATGACGCACAAAGAACTCCGACAGCGGCATCGCCGCCGAGACTTCGCGCTCAAACGCCTCGGCACCATAGGCGCGCACATAGCTATCCGGGTCGTGTTCGGGCGGCAAGAACAGAAAGCTCAGCAACTTGTCGTCCGCGGCATGCGGCAGGCTGGCTTCCAATGCGCGCCAGGCCGCTTTGCGCCCCGCCGCATCGCCGTCGAAACTGAAAACCACATGATCCGACTGCCGCAACAGCTTTTGCACATGGATCGATGTGCACGCAGTTCCCAGGGTTGCGACTGCGTTGCTCAAACCGAGCTGCGCGAGTGCGACCACATCCATGTAGCCCTCGACCACGAGCACATAGCCGCGCTCGCGTATCGCCTGGCGCGCCTCGAACAGACCGTACAGTTCCGAGCCCTTCTGGAAGACGGGCGTCTCGGGCGAATTGAGGTACTTGGGTTCACCGGCATCGATCACGCGCCCGCCGAAACCGATCACATCGCCACGCGCATTGCGGATCGGGAACATGATTCGATCGCGAAAGCGGTCGTAGCGCTTGTCTTCATCTGCGCGATGGATGACCAGCCCCGACCCAACCAGTTCGGCTTGGTCGTAATCCGCAAACGCTGCCTTGAGCGCGTCCCATCGATCGGGCGCGTAACCCAGACCAAATCGCGCTGCGATCTCGCCGGTCAAGCCACGACGCTTGAGATAGTCGATCGCGCGCGGACTGCCGCGCAGTTGTTGCTTGTAATAGGCCGCCGCCTTGGCCAGCACTTCGCTCAAAGCAACCGATTCCGCCTTGCGCTGTGCGGCAACCACGGGACTGACGCCATCGTCTTCCTGAGGAACCGTCATTCCGGCGGATTGCGCGAGTTCGCGCACGGCTTCTGGAAACGACAGTCCGGAAAACTCGATCAGAAAGCTGATTGCGGTGCCGTGCGCACCGCATCCGAAGCAGTGATAGAACTGTTTGGTCGGGCTGACCGTGAAGCTCGGCGACTTTTCGCCGTGAAAAGGGCACAGACCCAGAAAATTGGCCCCGCCCTTGCGCAACTGGACGTACCGGCCCACGACGTCGACGATGTCGACGCGGTTGAGCAGATCGGTAATGAAGTTCTGGGGAATCACGCGCTTGGCGGCACGCCCGAATCGACGTACGGCGATCGAATTATCGCAACCGACGCGGCGCCTGTCTCGATCAACAGCGCCACCGCGTCACCCAGCGCTCGCGCGCGATCTATTTGGCGAGTGCTGCTTTGACCAGCGCCGAGACTGCGGTCATATCCGCTTTTCCTGCGAGACGCGGCTTGAGAACGCCCATCACTTTGCCCATGTCCTGAGCGCCGGTTGCATTCACTTCCGCGACCGCTGCCGCTACCGCCTGAGCCACCTCGTCAGCCGACATCTGTTCGGGCAAATAGGCCGTCAGCACCGCGATCTCACTGCGCTCCTTATCGGCCAAATCCTGCCGATTGCCGGCTTCGAACTGGGTGATCGCGTCCTTGCGTTGCTTGATCATCTTGTCGACGATCGCGGCGATTTGCGCATCGCCGAGTTCGATGCGCTCGTCGACTTCCTTGCGCTTCATTTCGGCCGTCAACAGCCGGATTGCGTCGCGCTTCTCGGTCTCACCGGCGCGCATGGCCGCTTTGAGGTCGTTGTTGATCCGTTCTTTCAGACTCATCGTTCGTTCTCCGAAAAAACAAAACCCGCGCTGGACTATGCCAACACGGGCTGTGCGTTGCTGCCTATGCAGTACCGGCGCGCATCGCGCGCTCGGAACGCTCAGTACAGCTTCTTGGGGAGCATCTGGCTGCGCAAACGCTTGTAGTGGCGCTTGACGGCAGCGGCGAGCTTGCGCTTGCGTTCCGCGGTGGGCTTCTCGTAGAACTCGCGCGAACGAAGTTCGGTCAACAGACCGGTCTTTTCGATCGTGCGCTTGAAGCGACGCAGCGCAACTTCAAACGGCTCGTTTTCTTTGACTTTGACGGTGGGCATTGACTCGGCGTCCTTCCGAACAAGCGCCTGGACGGTTTCGACACGATCCGAACCCAAGCGCACATGAATTTAGCAAGCTTTTGATTCTACTCAAGAATGCTGGTACTGGTCAAGCCAAGCGAGCACCCGGTGCTAGACCGCCTCGCCCGCCGCATGGCCGCTGGCCCAGGCCCATTGAAAGTTGTAGCCGCCCAGCCAACCGGTCACGTCGACCACCTCACCGATGAAATGCAACCCCGGCGCGCGTCTGGCTTCCATGGTCGACTGCGTCAATTCACGCGTATCCACACCGCCGCGCGTGACTTCGGCCTTGCGAAACCCTTCGGAGCCGTCGGGAATGATGTTCCAGGCATGCAAAGCATCCGCTAGATCAATCAGGACTCGGTCGGCAATCTCGGCGATCCGCCGCGCCGGATCGATGCCTTGCGATGCGCACCAGTTCTCCGCCACGCGGCGCGGCAAATGCTGAGCCAGCGCGCTCAGCAAGGTCTGCCGCGAGCCGGCTTTCGCATCGAGCAGGAGTTCCTTGATTGCGACCCCGGGCGCAAGATCGATCGTCACCGTGTCGCCGTGCCGCCAGAAGGTCGAGATTTGCAGCACCGCGGGGCCGGACAATCCGCGATGCGTGAACAACAAGTCCTCGCGAAAATGGCCTTCGTTGCAGGCGATGCCGACATCGATCGCCACCCCGGCCAGCGCCGCAAACGGCGCCCACGAAGCCGCGTCGAATGTCAGCGGCACCAGGGCCGGCTGCGGTTCGATGACCTTGAGGCCGAACTGACGCGCAATCCGCAAGCCAAAGTCGGTGGCGCCGATCTTCGGTATCGACATCCCCCCGGTGGCGATGACGACACGCTCAGTGCGCACCACACCTGCCGTTGTCGCAACCTCGTATCCGCCGTCGACGCGCATGATCGATTCGACCGCGCACGGCATACGCCAATGCACACCACCGGCCTCGCATTCGGCGCGCAGCATTTCGATGATGCGTTCGCTGGAGTCATCGCAGAACAATTGCCCCTTGTGCTTTTCATGAAACGCAATGCCGTGCTTTCGCACGAGAGCGATGAAGTCCTGCGGCGTATAGCGCGCCAGCGCCGAACGGCAAAAATGCGGATTCTGTGAAATGAAGTTCTCAGGCCCGACATTCAGATTGGTGAAGTTGCAACGCCCGCCACCCGAGATGCGGATCTTCTCGGCCAAACGCTGCGCATGCTCGATGAGCAGCACGCGCCGACCTCGCTGACCAGCCACCGAGGCGCACATCATCCCGGCCGCGCCCGCGCCGATCACCGCCACATCGTATCGATCCATGCGCGAATTGTACGGTCCGCGTACTAGACTCTCGTCCATCCACGAAGAGGACACCATGCGACTCACCTTTCATGGCGCGGCCGGCGAAGTGACCGGATCATGCCTGCTGGTCGAGACCGACGATTGCCGATTCATCGTCGATTGCGGCATGTTTCAGGGCTCGCGCGAGGCCGATGAGAAGAATCGCCAAGCCTATACGCGCGATCTCGGCAAACTCGACTTCGTCTTGCTCACCCACGCGCATCTGGACCATTGCGGTCTGCTGCCGCGCTTTGCGCGCGAGCGCCATCCGCCGACCATCTATTGCACGCGACCGACGGCCGATCTGGTGCCGGTCATGCTCAAGGACAGCGCGCACATCCAGGAGCGCAATCACAACGGCGGCCGTGACGCCCGTGGAAGACCGCACGCACGGCGTCGCACCGATCGCCATCGCGACGAAGACAGCGAGGCGCTGTACACCAGCGATGACGTCGAGCGTCTGCGCATGAGCTTGTGCGGCGTTCCGTACGACATCGAATTCCGTCCGCATCCGCGCATCAACGTGCGCTTTCGCAGTGCGGGCCACATCGTGGGCGCGGCGATCGCGGTCATCGAGATCGACGAAGCCGGCAGCACGCGCCGGCTGGTCATCTCTGGCGACATCGGCGAAGCCTCGCCGCTACTGGTGCGCGACCGCGCCGACATCGATCGTGCCGACGTGCTGGTGATCGAGTCGACCTACGGCGACCGCAATCACCGCCCGCTCGACGCCACCGAGAACGAATTGGTCGAAGTGCTCAACGACGTCCTGCACGTGCGCCACGGCAATGTCATCGTCCCGGCGTTTGCGCTTGGGCGCACGCAGGAATTCCTGCTGTTGCTGCATCGGTTGACCAACGCCGGGCGCATCGAGCCGCGCCTGGTCTTCGTCGATTCGCCCTTGGCGCGCAGCGCCAGCGACGTGACCTTCGCCCATCTCGAATCACTGGACGATGCGGCGCGTGCCTTCGTCGAAGCCGAACGCCGCCATCGCCTGCCCTTCGCCCTGCGCTATACCGAAACGCCCGAGGACTCGATGTTTCTCAACTCGATCAAGAGCGGCGCGGTCATCATCGCCGCCAGCGGCATGTGCGATGCAGGGCGCATCCGGCACCATCTGCGCCACAACCTCGGACGGCGCGAATGCGGCATCTTGTTCACCGGCTATCAAGCCGCGGGCACGCTGGGGCGGCGCATCGTCGACGGCGTGCATCAGGTGCGGCTGTTCGGCGAAGACATCGCCGTGCGCGCCAGCGTCCACACCTTGGGTGGGCTCTCGGCGCATGCCGGACAAGACGGCTTGATGGGTTGGCTGAGTGCATTCAAGCGTCCGCCGACGCATAGTTTCATCGTGCACGGCGAGCCCGCCGCAGCCGCAACCTTCGAAGCGCGCATCCGCAGCGATCTGCATTGGACCCCGCGCATTGCCGCGGCCGAAACACCCTACGAAATCTGAAATCGGCGCCGTCATCCAAAGAAGACCCGTTCCTTGCACGCGCCGCACCTGACGCCCCGCTCACCGACGCACATCATGTCCATCCCCTTGCCCACCGACACCCTGCCGGCACCGATTCCGCTATCGCGATTGGCCGTGCGCCGCATCGGCATCGACACCTGGCGCGAGAACGTCGCCTTCATGCACCGCAATTGCCCGGTCTATCGCGCCGAGGGCTTCCAGGTGCTGTCCAAGGTCGAAGTGCGCGCCAACGGACGCGCGATCCTCGCCACCATCAACGTGGTCGACGATGAACGCATCGTCGGCGGTTGCGAGCTCGGCTTGTCCGAGGACGCCTTTGCCGAACTCGGCGTCGAAGACGGCCATACCGTGAGCGTGACGCACGCCGAAGCCCCGCCGTCGATCCCGGCCCTGCACCGCAAGATGAACGGCGAACGCCTGGATGGTGACGACTTCCACGCGATCGTGCGCGACATCGCCGCGCACCGTTATTCCAAGATCGAACTCACCGCCTTCGTCGTCGCATGCAGCCAGGGCGATCTCGATCGCGAAGAGGTCTACCACCTCACCGAAGCCATGGTCGCCTCCGGGCGCAGGCTCGATTGGCATGAGCGTCCGGTGGTCGACAAGCATTGCATCGGCGGCCTGCCGGGCAACCGCACCTCGATGCTCATCGTGCCCATCGTCGCGGCCCACGGCATGCTCTGCCCCAAGACGTCCTCGCGCGCGATCACCTCGCCCGCCGGCACCGCCGACACGATGGAAGTGTTGTCCAAGGTGGAACTGCCCTTCGCGCAACTCGAAGACCTCGTGCGCACCCATCGCGGCTGTCTGGCCTGGGGCGGAACGGCCGAGCTTTCGCCGGCCGACGATGTGCTGATCTCGGTCGAACGCCCGTTGTCGATCGACTCCCCCGGCCAGATGATCGCGTCGATCCTGTCCAAGAAGATCGCGGCCGGCTCCACCCATCTGGTGCTCGACATTCCCATCGGACCGACCGCCAAGGTGCGCTCGATGCCCGAGGCGCAACGCCTGAAGAAGCTCTTCGAATACGTCGCGGGCCGGCTGCATCTCGCACTCGACGTGATGATCACCGACGGCCGCCAGCCGATCGGCAACGGCGTCGGTCCGGTGCTCGAAGCGCGCGACGTGATGCGTGTGCTCGAAAACGATCCGCGCGCGCCCAACGACCTGCGCCAGAAGGCCTTGCATCTGGCCGGGCGCGTGATCGAATTCGACCCCGATGTGCGCGGCGGCGACGGCTATGCGATCGCGCGCGACATCCTCGACTCGGGCCGGGCGCTGGCAAAGATGAACGCCATCATCGATGCGCAAGGCCGGCGCAGTTTCGACCACAACGCGCCGCCGCTCGGGCGCTTGATGGTCGACATCCCTGCGCTCGACGACGGCGTGGTGATCGGCATCGACAATCTGCGCATCGCCCAGGTCGCACGATTGGCCGGCGCGCCCAAGATCCACGGTGCGGGCGTGGACCTGTTCCACAAGCTCGGCGATGAAGTGCGCGCCGGCGAACCCTTGTACCGCATCTATGCCGACTATCCGGCCGATCTCGAATTCGCGCGCCAAGCCGCCGTCGAGATCAGCGCCTACACCATCGGCCCTGCCGAGCAGACGCCCCACGCCTACGTCGAACGCTGATTCCCGCCATGTCATCGCCCTCCATGACGCACACGCCCACCCTGCTCGCCTTCGATGATGAACGTGACGCCGCCGAGCGCCTGGCCGCTGCCAGCGGCGCAAGGCTCGCACTGATCGAACGCCATCGCTTTCCCGACGGCGAGACCAAGTTGCGCCTGCCCGCGCCCCTGAGCCCACGCACGATCGTGCTGCGCTCGCTCGACCGGCCCAACGACAAGCTCGTCGAACTCCTGCTCACCGCACGCAGCGCGCGGCAATTGGGTGCGCGGCATCTCACCCTCGTCGCGCCTTACCTCGCCTACATGCGTCAGGACATCGCCTTCACGCCGGGCGAGGCGGTCAGCCAACGCATCGTCGGGAGTTTTCTGGCCGAGCTGTTCGATGCGGTCATCACCGTCGACCCGCATCTGCACCGTGTGGCGACGCTCGCCGAAGCCGTGCCCGCGCGCGCCGCGTTGGCCTTGTCGGCCGCGCCCTTGTTGGGCGAGTTGGCGGCCCGGCATTGCCGACGGCCCATCCTGGTGGCCCCCGACGAAGAAGCCGAGCAATGGTTGACCATCGCCGCGCAGGCCCATGGCTTCGACCACGCGGTATGCCGCAAGGTCCGCCACGGCGATACCGAGGTCGAAATCGCCCTGCCGCCGATCGATGTGCAAGCGCGCGAAGTCGTCCTGATCGACGATGTGGCGAGCACCGCGCGCACCTTGGTCAACGCCGCCAAGCTCCTGCTCGCGCGCGGCGCGGCAAGCATCGATGTAGCGGTGACCCACGCCTTGTTCGCGGGCGACGCCGATGCAGTCTTGCGTGCCGCGGGCGTGCGCCATGTCTGGAGCACCGACAGCATCGTGCACGCGAGCAATGCGATCGCGCTCGCGCCCATGCTGGCGCAGGCGCTGCAACGCGTTTACGCGGACGAGCCCGAGACGGCGAACTCGCGGTCGTAGCGTTGACCGAGCGCGTCGAGCGCTTCGCCGGTCACGCGCATCAGCCGCCATTCGTCCATCGGCGCCGCACCGAGGCCCTGATAGAAATCGATCGCGGGTTGGTTCCAGTCGAGCACCGCCCATTCATAGCGCCCGCAATCGCGTTCGCGCGCAAGCTTGCCCACGTACAGCAGCAAGGCCTTGCCCACGCCGGCGCCGCGAAATTGCGGACGCACGAACAAATCCTCGAGATAGATCCCGGGCTTGGCGAGGAAGGTCGAGAAATTGTGGAAGAACAGCGCAAAGCCGGCCGGAACGCCCGCGACCTGCGCAATCACCACCTCGGCATACGGCCGTTCGCCGAACAACGAAGCACGCATGCGCTCGCGATCGTCGACGACCATGTGCGACAAATGTTCGTACTCGGCCAACTCGCGCACGAATTGAAGGATCAGATCGAGGTCGGATTCAAGGGCGGGACGCAAAGCAAGCACGGCGGGCACCAGGCGGAAGTCGAACCAGCCGCCAGCATACCGAAGACCGATACCGAGTCCGTGCGCGCTCAGTGCGCGATGCGCACCGGAATGCGCTGCGCACCGAAGGCGCCAGTGAAGCGCTGGAAGCGGCCTGCGATCGGCGCACCGCAATGCGGGCAATCGCCATCGTCGCCAAGTTGATAGATCGGGATCTCGTAACCGTTGCGCACGATCAGCGGCGTGCGGCAATGCGGGCAGTAGGTGCTGCCGCCTTCGATGTCGCGCACGTTGCCGGTGTAGACGTAACGCAGCCCCTGGTCGATCGCGATGCGCCGTGCCAGTGTGAGCGTGGCAGGCGGCGTCGGCGGTACCGCATCGAGTTTGTAATCGGGATGAAACGCGGTGAAGTGCAAGGGCACATCGTGTCCGAGGTGATCGGCCATCCATCGCGTCATCGCTTCGATCTCGGCCGGCGCGTCGTTGAGGCCCGGGATCAACAAGGTCGTCACCTCCAGCCAGCAATCGGTGTCGTGCGCGATGTACTCTAGGGTCTCGAGCACCGGCGCCAGATGGGCACCGGTCTCGCGCAGATAGAAGTCTTCGGTGAAGCCTTTGAGGTCGACATTGGCCGCATCCATGTGCGCATAGAACTCGCGCCGCGGTTCGGCATGGATGTAGCCCGCGGTCACGGCCACCGTGCGCACACCCTGTGCGTGACAGGCCTGCGCGGCATCGATCGCGTATTCGGCAAAGATGACGGGATCGTTATAGGTGAACGCCACGCTGGCGCACTCGTGCCGACGCGCGACCTCGGCGATGCGCTCGGGCGTGGCTTGGTCCATCAGCCGGTCCATCGCGCGCGATTTGGAGATGTCCCAGTTCTGGCAGAACTTGCAGGCCAGATTGCAGCCCGCCGTGCCGAACGACAGCACGCGCGACCCCGGCAGGAAATGATTGAGCGGCTTTTTTTCGATCGGGTCGATGCAATACCCCGAACTGCGCCCCCAGGTGGTCAGGACCATGCGGTCGCCGTCGGCATCGCTCAAGCGCTGGCGCACGAAGCACATGCCGCGCTGGCCTTCATGCAAGCGGCAATCGCGCGGGCACAGATCGCATTGGATGCGACCGTCATCGAGCCGATGCCACCACCGCGCCGGATGCGCGTAGCCGATCGCTTGATCGAGCCCTTGGTCCATGTGCCCCGCCTCACTCCGCGTATTGGGTCACGCGGTAACGCGACAACGCGATGTCGTGCGCCCAGAAGTCGCCCGGCAATCCGGCCTTGATCTTGAGCGCGCGCAAGAACAGCATCGGATCGGGCAATGTCGCCCAGACCTGCGGCAAGAAGGTGGCACCGTGTCCGTGCCACGAAAGGATCACGCCGTCGACGCCCGGTTGCAATAGGCGGGCCGCTTCGGATTCCGACTGCGCCTCGATCGGCGACGCCGGACCGAGCACAGAGACCTCGATGTGCAGTCGCGAAAACGCAGCGCGATCGATCGGTTCGAAGCGCGTGTCATGAAAGGCCGCCGAGATCGCATTGGCGCGCACATCGTCATCCAGCGCCCGCGCGGGCGTCAGCCGCCCGATGCAGCCGCGCAGTTCGCCATCGACATGCAAGGTGACGAAGGTGGCGCCCGGCTCTGCCAGATCGCGATGCTGGCGCTCGGGTACGCCCGGCAGATCGAGCGCCGAGGCGATCGCATTGCGGGCCCGGCTCAGCAAGGCGGCGCCCAGTATCGGATCAGGAGGTTCGTGCGCCTGCATCGGTCAGTCCCCTTCGAATGCAATTGCGCCATAGCCGACCACCTTGGCGCGATCGTCGGCGGTGTCGCCCGAATTGCACATCGCCAGCAATCGCGGCTTGAGCGCGTGCTCGCGCGCCAGCGCAATCGCGGCATTGATGGCGGTCGCGCCGCAGGCTTCTTCATGATCGAGATCGGCCTGCAGCGCCAGAATGCGCTCGACCGTCGCCCGATCGACCTTCTGCGCGATCGGGTACGGCAGGTAATGCGACAGATCCGAACTGACCAGGAAGACCGTCTCTTCGCCGTCCCACAAATGGCGCATCACCACCGCCACTGCGTCGGGCGCGGCCAGGCCGACGAGCAAGGGCACGATGGCCACGTCACCGAGCACTACTTGCAAGAAGGGCAGTTGCACTTCGAGCGCATGCTCATAGGCATGGGCTTGGTCGTGGATGCTGGTGTCGTGCATCTCGATCGCATGTGCGACCGCATCGCGATCGACGCGCACCAACCCCAAGGGCGTCTCGAACGCGGGCGCCGACGACGCCACGATGCCGCGCGCCGCCAAGCGATGGGCGGGCCCGAACATCACGACGCGCTTGACCTTGTCGCGCCAGGGGGCGAGCAAGGCATGGGCTTGCGCGGCCACGGCACCGGAATAGATGTAGCCCGCATGGGGCGCGATGAGGATCTTGGGAGGCCGGGCTTGTTGCGCCACCGGACCGACCGCACGCAAATACCGTTCGATCTGGCTGCGCAATTCCACTCGGTCCGCCGGGTAGAACGTCCCGGCGACGCTGGAGAGTCGAATCGCAGACATGGCGACCTCGGACGCTGTGAGGAAGATGCTCTTAGGACCTTTTCCTATGACTTCAAACTGCGCTCTTCGACCGCGCGATTCAAGGCATGAGCGATGCAACACGTCGCGGTGAATACCTGTGAATGGCCGGTGCTTGATCCACCGCAACACCGCCGTTGCCTTGGAGCAAGCGCGTGGACCGTGCGCTATGATCGCGCGCCCGAATCGGCCGCCCCGAATTGCCCACCCGGTCATGCGTGCCCCGCGGCCCGCCCCACCGGCCCGTTGTTTCCAGGAGTCCTGCGTTGTCGCTTACCGAAGAAGCCGCCCGCCGTCGCACCTTTGCGATCATTTCCCACCCGGACGCGGGCAAGACTACGCTCACCGAAAAATTGCTGCTGTTCGCCGGTGCGATCCAGATCGCAGGCAGCGTCAAAGCGCGCAAGGCGAGCCGCCATGCGACCTCGGACTGGATGGAAATCGAGAAGCAGCGCGGCATCTCGGTCGCGTCGTCGGTCATGCAGATGGAATACCGCGACTGCGTGATCAACCTGCTCGACACCCCGGGCCACCAGGACTTCTCCGAAGACACCTACCGCGTGCTGACCGCCGTCGACGCGGCACTGATGGTGATCGACGCGGCCAACGGCGTCGAAGCGCAGACCATGCGCCTGATCGAGGTCTGCCGCACGCGCGGCACGCCCATCATCACCTTCGTCAACAAGCTCGACCGTGAAGTGCGCGAGCCGCTCGACCTGCTCGACGAAATCGAACGCGTGCTCGAAATGCCGTGCGCGCCGCTGACCTGGCCGGTCGGCAAAGGCAAGCTGTTTCATGGCATCTACGATCTGCGCACCGAACGCATGCGGGTGTTCTCGCCCGGCGAAGACCGTCGCCGCGAGGACGACGAGGTCCTCTCCGACCAAGCGGTGCTCGCCGAACGCTTCGGCGCCGAATACGAAACCGCGGCCAACGAGATCGAACTCGTGCGCCATGCCAATCCGGCCTTCGAGCGCGACGCCTTCCTGGCCGGCGCACAGACGCCGGTGCTGTTCGGCTCGGCGATCAACAATTTCGGCGTGCAGGAAGTGCTCGATGCACTGGTCGACATCGCGCCCGCGCCGGGGCCGCGCACCGCGCTGCTGACGAACGGCACCCGCGTCGTGGCGCCCGACGAAAAGCAGTTTTCGGGCGTGGTGTTCAAGGTCCAGGCCAATATGGACCCGGCCCACCGCGACCGCATCGCCTTCGTGCGCGTGTGCTCGGGCGCGTTCGAGGCCGGCATGAAGCTCAAGATCCTGCGCACCGGCAAGGAATTGCGCCCGACCAGTGTCGTCACCTTTCTTTCGCAACGGCGCGACCGCGTCAACGAAGCCTATGCGGGCGACATCATCGGCATCGTGACCCACGGCGGCCTGCAATTGGGCGATACATTGTCGGAACAAGAAGCCTTGCAATACACGGGGCTACCCTTCTTCGCGCCCGAAATGTTCCGGGTGGTCGAAGTGGCCGATCCGATGCGCTCCAAGCAGATGCAAAAGGGGCTGAAAGAACTCGGCGAAGAAGGCGCGATCCAGGTGTTCCGTCCGATGTCGGGCAACCAGATCTTGCTCGGCGCGGTCGGGCAATTGCAATTCGAAGTGGTCGCGCACCGGCTCAAGACCGAATACGGCGTCGAGGTGCGACTCATGGGCGCGGCCCAGACCGGCGCGCGCTGGATCAGTTGCGAAGACCCGGTCGAGTTGCAGCGCTTCATCTCGGCCAACGGCGACCGGCTCGCGCTCGATGCGGCCGACACCTATGCCTACCTGATGCCGTCGCGGCACGACCTGCAGATCCGCCAGGAACGCTGGCCGAAGATCCGCTTCCATCCCTTGCGCGAGCATGCCGGGCTGACCCTGCACCATTGAGCCGTTGGGGTCTTCCGCCCGACGCCGAAGACCTCGTACGCATCGCAACATTCGGCCTAACAGGCTATAGTTCGGGTCTCCCCGCTCGACGGATAGCGCTTATCCGTTCACCTGTCCTCGCACTCGGGTCGCGGCGCTTCGGCGCCGACATGCCAGATCCGGGTTCCTCTCAGACTTCCGAAGTCGCCCGCGCCATGCGGCTCACCTCGGCATTCCGGGACGCAACGACACCCAGCAGCAGCCCTGCAACCCGCACCGGTTGCGGCTGCCGACGAAAAGGAATGCACATGGCCAAGGAAGAACTGATCGAACTGGACGGCGTGGTCGCCGAAGTGCTGCCGGACTCGCGCTACCGCGTGACGCTCGACAACGGGCACGAGATCTGGGCCTACGCCTCGGGCAAGATGCGCAAGCATCACATCCGCATCCTCGCGGGCGACAAGGTGACGACCGAGTTGTCGCCGTACGATCTGACCAAGGGCCGCATCAGCTTCCGTCACAAGGACGATCGGCCGACCGGCGGCGCACCGCGCCCGCCGCAATCCCGGCGCTAACGGCGACGATTCCTTCGGAGCGACTGCCGCGCCCATGACGGCGCCGCGTTTTCCATCGCGGCGCCCCCATCGGAGTAGAAATGTCATTTGCATCCCTGGGCCTCAACGGGCTCATCCTGCGTGCCGTCGAAGAGTGCGGCTACACCCAACCCACCCCGATCCAGGCCCAGGCCATTCCGGCCATTCTTTCGGGCGGCGATCTGCTGGCCGGCGCCCAGACCGGCACCGGCAAGACCGCCGGCTTCACCTTGCCGATGCTGCAGATCCTCACCGATCGCCCGGTCAAGGGACTGGCCAACGGCCGCCATCCGATCCGCGCCCTGGTGCTCGTGCCCACGCGTGAACTCGCCGCGCAGGTCGAAGACAGCGTGCGCACTTACGGCAAGCATCTGAAGCTGACCTCGATGACGATGTTCGGCGGCGTCGGCATCAATCCGCAGATCACCCAGCTCAAGCAGCGCGTGGACATCCTGGTCGCCACGCCGGGCCGATTGCTCGACCATGCCCAGCAGCGCACCGTCGATCTGTCGCACGTCGAGATCCTGGTGCTCGACGAAGCCGATCGCATGCTCGACATGGGCTTCATCCGCGACGTCAAACGCATCATCGCGCTGCTGCCCAAGAGCGTGAACAACCTGCGCCGCCAGAACCTGTTGTTCTCGGCCACGTTCTCCGACGAGATCAAGGCGCTGGCCGACGGCTTGCTCGACCAGCCCAAGATGATCGAGGTCGCGCGCCGCAACACCACCGCCGAACTGGTCGATCAGAAAGTGGTGATGGCCGAGAAGGTGCACAAGCGCGCCTTGCTCGCGCATCTGATCAAGACCAATCGCTGGGTGCAGGTGCTGGTCTTCACACGCACCAAGCACGGCGCCAACCGCCTGGCCGAACAACTCGGCAAGGACGGCATCACCGCGCTCGCGATCCACGGCAACAAGAGCCAGAGCGCGCGGACCCGGGCGCTGGCGGAATTCAAGGGCGGCACCCTGCAAGTGCTGGTCGCGACCGACATCGCGGCGCGCGGGCTCGACATCGTCGACCTGCCGCACGTCGTCAATTACGAGTTGCCCAATGTGCCCGAAGACTATGTGCACCGCATCGGCCGTACCGGCCGCGCGGGCGCCAGCGGCGAGGCGATCTCGCTGGTGGCCAGCGACGAGCGCGCCTATCTGGTCGACATCGAACGCCTGATCAAGCGCCAGATTCCGCGCATCCAGGTGCCCGGCTTCGTCTTCGATGCCAGCGCGGTGACGATCGAAGAACCGCGCCCGCCGCAGCCGCGCCGCAACCCGCCGCGCAAGCCCGCCGGCGGCCCCGCGCGCCCCGGCAGCAACGGCAACCGCACCCAAGGCGCGGGCAACTCGCCAAGCCGGTCCGGTCCATCGGGCAAGACCGCGCAACCGGCGCGCCCCGCGCAACGCCCGCAACAAAAGCCGGCCCTCGGCGGCGGCGGCCGCGCGCGCACCGGCGGCGGACGCGGACGCTGATCGCGCCGGAAGCACGCGCCGCATAGAATCGCGGCATGAGCGAATCCGATGCCCGGCCGCTGCTTGCGGCCGTCGCGCTCGAGGCCGACGCGCATGTCGAAGGCTTCTTGCTGCCCTTGGTGGCCGTCTTGCGCGAGCAAGGTTGGGCCATCGGCGGCATGACCGCGCCCTTCGATGAATTCCACGACGAATGCCATCGCGCGATGCACCTCGAGGATCTGAGCTCGGGCGAGCGCATCAAGATCTCGCAAGACCTCGGGTGCGCTGCGGGCGCTTGCGCGCTCGATCATGCACAACTCGTGCGCGCTGGGCGCTTCATCACCCAGGCGCTGGCACGGCCGGTCGATCTGGTCGTGGTCAACAAATTCGGCAAGCTCGAAGCCGCCGGCGAAGGTTTGCGTGCCGAACTGATCGAAGCGATGGAGGCCGGCATCCCATTGCTGACCACCGTCAAGCCCGCGGTCGTCGATGCCTGGAAGGACTTCGTGGGCGAATACGGCACGCTGCTGCGCGCGGATCACGCCGACGTGATCGCCTGGTGCATGACGGCGCGCGGCGCCGACCATCCAAGCGGCGCGATGCGATGAAGCGGCGCGCGCGATACCGCGCGCTCATGTATTCATCGCGATTCACACCCCGATCAACTGCAACCCCAGGCCGATCGCACCGCTAACGAAGATCACTTCGAGCACACCGCGGCCGAATCGGAACAAGGCCACCAGCGCGGCCAGGGCGATCGCCGCGGCCGGCCAGTCGAATGGCGCGCCCAGCCCTTGCGGCCAGAACACATGCAGCGCGAAGAACCCTGCCAGATCGACGATCACGCCCACGACGGCCGCGGTGATCGCCGTCAAGGGAGCGGTGAAGCGCAGATCGCCGTGCGTGGTCTCGATGAAAGGCCCGCCCGCGAGAATGAAGACGAACGAGGGCAAGAAGGTGAAGAAGGTCGCGACGCAAGCGCCGACCACGCCGGACCAGAACACCGCGGGCCCCAACACCTGCGCCGATGCGCCGCCGACATAACCCACGAAGGCCACCACCATGATCAACGGCCCCGGCGTGGTCTCGCCCAGGGCGAGGCCATCGATCATTTGCGCCGCGCTCAGCCAGTGCGCCTGCTCGACCGCGCCTTGCACCACATACGGCAACACCGCGTAGGCGCCGCCGAAGGTCAGCAACGCCGCCTTGGTGAAGAACCAGCCCATCTGGGTGTACAGGCCATGTGCGCCGTTCCAGGCCGCCAATGCCGCGAGCGCGCCGCCCCATAGCCCGATGCCGATCATCAAGGTGCGCGCGAAGCGGCGCGCCGACCAGCGCGCATGCGCGGGGGCGGGCGTGTCGTCGTCGATCAATGCCGGTGCAGCCTCGGCGCTGCGGCCATGATGGCTGCCGCGCGCGGCAAACACGCGCGGCGCCCAACGCCCGCCGATCGCGCCCGCCAATGCCGCCGCGGCAACGATCCACACGAACGACACCTGCAGCCAGGCGATCGCAATGAACGCCACCGCCGCCAGCGCCCAGAGCCCGGCGTGATGCAAGGTGCGCCGCCCGATGCGGACCGCCGCATGTGCGACCAAGGCGACGACCGCGGGCTTGATGCCATGGAAGATCCCGGCCACGACCGCCAGATGCCCGAAGCGCAGATAGATCCAGCTCAGCGCGATCAACACGCACAAGGACGGCAACACGAACAATCCGCCGGCGATCAAGGCACCGCGGGTGCGGTGCATGAGCCAGCCGACATAGGTCGCCAATTGCTGGGCTTCAGGCCCCGGCAACACCATGCAGAAATTGAGCGCATGCAAGAAGCGCCCTTCACTGATCCAGCGTCGGCGTTCGACGAGTTCATGATGCATGATCGCGATCTGCCCGGCCGGCCCGCCGAAGCTGATGAAGCCGAGCTTGAGCCAGAACCAGGTGGCTTGCGCGAGGCTCACCGCGCTCGGGCGCGCATGCGTCGCAGACGATTTGCGGGCAACATCGGGTTCGATCATGCAGAACGTGGCGCTGCGAAGGATGCGGGGGCTTTACGATCGCATGATCGCGCGCCTTTGTGCGCATCGCCCCACACGCGACCTGTCCACCCCAAAGAGACCATCGTCCGCATGAACACGACCGCCCTGCCCCTCGGCCCCGAAGTCGCGACGCACGCCGCGTTGCGCCCCACACCGCTCGTCCTCGACGGCCGGTACTGCCGCTTGCGCCCGCTCGACCCCGCGCGCGATGCGGCAACGCTGTTCGAACGCACGCACGGTCCTGAGGCCGAATCGCTCTGGGCCTATCTGCCTTACGGTCCGTTTTCCGACCCGGCCGCCTTTCGCACCTGGACCGATGCCAATGCCGCCGCGACCGATCCGCTGTTCTTCGCGATCGAAGTCGACGGCCGGATCGCGGGCCAGGCGAGCTTCTTGCGCATCACGCCCGAGCATCGGGTGATCGAAGTCGGCCACATCCTGTATTCGCCGGTCTTGCAGCGCACGCCCGCGGCCACCGAGGCGATGTATCTGATGGCCAAGCTGGCCTTCGAGACGCTCGGCTATCGGCGCTACGAATGGAAATGCAACGACCTCAACGCACCGAGCCGCGCGGCGGCGCTGCGCCTGGGCTTCGCGTATGAAGGCACTTTCCGCCAGCACCTGATCGTCAAGGGCCGCAATCGCGATTCGGCCTGGTACTCGATGCTCGATACCGAATGGCCGGCCTGCAAGGCGGCCTTCGAGCGCTGGCTGGCGCCCGAGAACTTCGATGCGCAAGGCCGGCAGCGCACCGCGCTGGCGCCATTGCGCGCCTAGGCTAGGCGACCCAGATGCGTCGGCGCCGCGCGCATCATTCGACAAACACCTGAGCCACGCGCGGACGCACGACCAGGGTCTCGCCGGTGCGCAAGCCCAATTGCGCAAAGCGTTCGACCGGCAATTCGGCCTCGACGAATTCGTCGTCGCGGCTCGCACGCTGCAGTTCCAGCCGCACGCTGCCGCCGAACGGCAAGGCACGACCGAGCTGCACGGCGATGCCCTCGGCGCCGGGGCTATAGCGATCGATGTCGAATTC
>CAYUYC010000028.1:0-18506 GCA_964448945.1 uncultured Burkholderiaceae bacterium | reverse complement strand
CCGCATTCCTGCGGCGCGACGAGCGCTTGGCCATGCGCGCGCTGGCACGCGCGCAATGCGTGCCCTACACCGTCATCGAATGCACGGCCGATGCCGCGACCTTGCATGCGCGCGTGCGTGCGCGTCAGGCGCGGCGCGACGATCCTTCCGAGGCCGATGAGCACGTGCTCGAGCGTCAACGCGAGTACGACCAGCCGCTGGACGACACCGAGCGCGCCGATGCGATGGTGGTGGACGCCGCGCAGCCGTTCGATGCCGCAGCCCTGGCCGCGGCGTGGCTGGCGCGCAGTACCGGCGCCGCCGGGGGCTGAGACCTTGCCGCTGCGGCCCGCGGCGCGCGGGGGCCGGCGATCGTGCGTCGTTGCCGTGGGCGGCGGGGCCGATCAGTGAGGGTGATCAGTGCAGCGGGGGCGCAGGCGCGGGCGCTTCGGTCGCGGCGGCGGCCGGCGCCGGAACGGCCTGCGCTGCCTGCGCCGCGCGCGCCGGATCGCGCACCACGGCCCAATCGATGGCCAGCGGTTGCACCGTCGTGACGCCATGTGCGCTGATCGCGTGATCGAGCGCGCCGATGCGCTCGGCCGTGACCGGGTGGGTCGACAACAGCGCCGGCAGCAGGCCGCGCTGTTCGTCGCGCATGAGCACTGCCAGGAAGCGCGGCAGGCCGTTCGGATCGATCTGCGCCGCGCGCAGACGATCGAGCGCATGCAGATCGGCCGCGCTTTCGGCCTCGCGCGAGAACTTCAGATCGGCCAATCGGGTTCCGGCATCGACCAGCACGCCCCAATCGCCGACGATCATCAGCGCCAGGCCGCGCACGCCCGCGCTTTGCACCCATAGGCGCAGGGTGTGGCGCAGTTCAACGTGCGCGATTTCGTGCGCGAGCACGCCCGCCACTTGTTCGGCATCGCCCGCCGCCTTGAGCAGGCCGGTATTGACCACCACCACCCCGCCCGGCGCCGCAAACGCATTCACCTCGGGCGTATCGGCGACGTAGAACCGCAAGCGCTCGCCCGGTTTGGTCAGACGTGCCGCAATCGCCTGGACCGCCTCGTAGCGCGGCCCTTGGGTGATCAAGCGCGTCTGCGCCTTGGTTTGCGTGAGCACCAGTTCGCCGATGCCGTCCTCGACGCTGGCCGGCACGCGTTGCACGACCCAGTCGACCAAGGCCTCGCCCTTGAGCATGAAGGCGACGATCGCGGCGATCGGCAACACGACGAACAACACCAGCGCCGCCACCCAGAGCCGAAAGCGCCGCTCGGTGCGCTGGCGCGTGCCGCGCACACGGTCGATGCGTTCGCGCAAGACGCCGGGTACGTTCTCGGTGAGCGCGGCCGCGGCATCGGTGTCGAGCATCAGCAGGCAGTGCTCGCCGTTTTCCTTCCAGCGCACCGCGAGCTGGGTGTGATTGAAGCCGCGCGCCTCGAACGCGAGCCCGGCGGCCCGCACCAGCCAGGGCGTGCCGTTCTCGGGCGAGATCTCGAGCGCAGGCCCGCGCCAGGCGAGCGCGACCGTGCGCGACTCGGGGGCGCCGCGCACATACAAGCGCGCGGCGATCTCATTGCTCATTCGTCGTCGCCGCCGATCAGGCTGCCCAGCCCGATGCCGCCGAGCAAGGAGCCTTCTTCGCGTTGCCGTCCGCCGGCCGCGCGCGAGGCGAGCACGATGCGATCGGCCATGCGCGACAAGGGCAGCGATTGCAGCCAGATCCGCCCGGGCCCGCGCAGGGTGGCGAAGAACAGGCCTTCGCCGCCGAACAAGGCGGTCTTGATCTTGCCCGCGTACTGGATGTCGAAATCGATCGCGGGCTCGAAGGCCACCACGCAGCCGGTGTCCACGCGCAGGGTCTCGCCGGGGGCGAGGGTCTTTTCCATCAGCATGCCGCCGGCGTGGATGAAGGCCATGCCGTCGCCGTCGAGCTTTTGCATGATGAAGCCTTCGCCGCCGAACAGGCCGACGCCGATCTTCTTCTGGAAGGCGATGCCCAGCGACACGCCCTTGGCCGCGCACAGGAAGGCGTCCTTCTGGCAGATCAGGGTGCCGCCGATCTTGGACAGATCCACCGGCACGATGCGGCCCGGGTAGGGCGCGGCAAAGGCCACGCGCTTCTTGGCCGAGGATTCGTTGTGATAGACCGTGGTGAACAGCGATTCGCCGGTGAGCAGGCGCTTGCCCGCGCCGAGCAGCTTGCCCATGAAGCCGCCTTGCTGCGCCGAGCCGTCGCCGAAGACGGTGTCCATCTCGATGCCGTCTTGCATGTACATCATCACGCCGGCTTCGCCGATCGCGGCTTCGCCCGGGTCGAGTTCCACTTCCACGTACTGCATGTCGTTGCCGAAGATCTCGTAATCGATGACGTCCATCGCCATGTCGTTGTCCTCATTGGGTTGGCCGCGCCACAAGCGCAAGGCGCAGATGATAGTCAAGACGAGAAGTCGGCAGTGCGAACCACGTCATGCGCAATTTCACGGTTCGGGTCGATCCGCAGGCGGGCGGCCCCGGGATTGTGCGATCCGGCACAGGCCGCGCGCGCGCCGACTTCGACAATGCGCGTCGTGCGTCGGCGAATCGGCGCGAGACGGATGAGGCATGAAGGACGAATCGAAGAAGGACATCTGGGTCGTCAATCGCCGCGGAGCGACCGAGCTCATCGCGCGCCGATGGACCTGGCACCGCGAGGCTTACCTGCCTTCGCGCGAAGTATTGCGCGCCGAAGGGCTCGACGCCTTGCGCGCCCGCCTGCCCGCGGGGCTGACGCGCACCGACCCCGCGCCGCATCTGATGGCGCATGTGGTCGAGGTCTGGTCCTAGCCCAGCAGATCGCGCAGCCGATACCAGGCCATCGCCAGCACCAGCGCGGGCGTGCGCAACAGCCGTCCGCCCGGAAAACGCCGGTGCTTGAGGCGTGCGTACAGATCGAAGCGCTCCGATTGCCCCGCGATCGCCTCCGCGGCGAGCCGCCCGGCCAGGCCGGTCAAGGCCAGGCCATGGCCCGAGAAGCCTTGCAGATACCAAAGGTTGTCGCCCAGGCGACCGAAGTCGGGCGCGCGATTCATCGTGATGTCGACGAAGCCGCCCCAGGCATGCTCGATCGGGACATCGGCCAATGACGGGAAGACCGCGCACATGCGCTGGCGCATGCTCTCGGCCAGATGGGTCGGCGTGACGGTGCTGTAACTGACCCGCCCGCCGAACAGCATCCGGTCGTCGTGCGAGAAGCGGAAGTAATCGAGCACGAAATTGGTGTCGCAGACCGCCGCGCGGGTCGGGATCAGGGCGCGCGCGCGTTCGGCGCCGACCGGCGCGCTGGCCACGATGTAGGTGCCCACCGGCATGATGCGAGACGCGATTTCCGGGGCGAGTCCGTCGAGATAGACATTGCCCGCGAGCAGCACCTGCCGGCAGCGCACGCGCGCGTCGGCACCGGCGGCATTGCGCACCTGCACCACCGGCGCGACGCCGCGCTCGATGCGTACCGCGGCGCTGTGTTCGTACAGGTCGACACCGGCATCGGCGGCGGCCTGCGCCAATCCCAGGGTGTACTTGAGCGGATGCAGATGACCCGAGACCGGGTCGTAGGCGCCGCCGGCAAAACGCGGGCTGTCGATCCATCGCCGCAGTTCCGCGCTGCCGATCGGGCGCATCTGCGCAAAGCCGTAGCGTTGCGCGATGTCGTCGCACCAGGCATGCAGCGCGCGGGTCTTGCGCGCGCCGACCGCGACCGACAGATAGCCCGATTGCCAATCGCATTCGATCGCATGCCGGGTGCGGCGCTCATGGATGAGGTCGAGCGCTTCGAGGGTGGTGTCCCAGACCCGGCGCGCATCGGCGTGCCCGAGCTGCGCTTCGATCGTCTCGATGTCGCAGGCCAGGCCGACCAGCGCCTGGCCGCCGTTGCGGCCCGATGCACCCCAGCCGATCTCCTGGGCTTCGAGCAGCGCGACGCGATAACCGCGCGCGCGCAGATCGAGCGCGGCCGACAGGCCGGCCAGGCCACCGCCGACGATGCAGACATCGGTCTCGATGTCGCCTGCCGCAGCCGGCCAATGCCGGGTGCGCGGCGCGCTCGCGGCGTACCAGGAGTCGGCAGTCAGACGTTCTTCGCGGGCAAGGAGGGCAGTGTTCATGCGGGTTGGTGCGCGATACGTCCGCACAGATAGGTCCAGGCGAATACCGCTGCGGCGTTGCTGGTCAGTTCGGCGTGGTCGTAGGGCGGCGCGACCTCGCACAAATCCATCCCGATCCAGTTCAGATCGGCCCATTCCTCGAGCAGGGTGAGCACTTGTGCGCTCGTCATGCCGCCGGGTTCGGGGGTGCCGGTACCGGGCGCAAAGGCCGGGTCCAGGCAATCGATGTCGAGCGAAAGGTAGACCGGCGGGTGGCCTGCGTCGCGCAGGCGGGCGCGCACGCCGTCGATCACGTCGGCGAGCTGGGCCGGGTTTTCGCGTCCGCGCAGATTGCGCGCGGTATGGATGACGCCGCCCTGGTCGCGCACATAGTCGCGCGCCGCGCGCACGCCCGAGGACCGGATGCCGATCTGGGTCACGAGCGCCGGCTCGACCAGACCTTCTTGCAGCGCCTCATAGACCCAGGTGCCGTGGCCCGAAGGCTCGCCGAAATGATCGGTCCAGGTATCGCAATGGGCGTCGAAATGCACCAGCGCCAACGGGCGTCCGCAATGCGCGCGATAGGCGCGCAGCAAGGGCAGGGTGATCGAATGGTCGCCGCCCAGCCAGAGCATGTGATGGCGCGCGATCAGCGCCCGCGCTGCCGGCATCAATGCCGCACGCATCGCGTCGAGCGCGGTGTTGGGCAGCATCAGATCGCCGACGTCGACGAGTCGGCCTTCGGGTGCGACATCGAACACCGGATGGGTCGCGTCGCACAGCATGTGGCTGGCCCGTCGGATGGCCGCCGGCCCGAAGCGCGCGCCCGGCCGGTTGGTCACCGAACCGTCCCAGGTCACGCCGGCCACCGCGTAGCGCGCGTCGGCGCATTGGGCCGGCGCCCGTGCGAAGCCCGGGTGCGTGGCCGAGCTCAGATAGGCAAACCCATGCGCGTCGGCATACGGGGCGGCGGGGTCGTGGCTGGCGGTCATGGCGCGATACCGAAGAAGAGAGCGGGAGGCACCGTGCGTGCCGACGGTGCGGTGCGCAAGACGCACGCCGCCATCGGCCGGTACCTGGCCCCAGGGAAGACGAGCGAGTGTAGCGGCGGCAAGCGGTCTCATGCGAGGCCCGCTTTGGTAGCGCTGCATGGGGCCAATTGCCGGCACCGCCGACGGCAACCCGGGACCTGCCCGGGTTGGCGATGCGGCGCCGAGCCTCTACCATGGCCCCGTGATCTGCACGCAAAGCACCGACTCCACCAGCCAATTTCCCCGCGAATACGCGGCGGACCGCCGGCTCGCCTCGCTGGTTGCGGCGTGGTCGGCCGTGCCTTAGTTTCGGCGCGCCTCGAGGCGCAGCCGGGGCAGCGGCCCCGCGCGCCGCGATTTGCCCCCGCCTCGCGCCTGCGGTTTGCGCGATGCCGGCCTTCACCAACGATCACGTCGGCACAGCGTGCCGACCGCAGATGAGTCCGCCACCATGACACCCCCGATCCAGCCGCCCAGCCGCGTGCGCGACGATGCCGCCAAACGATCGAACGCGCGCAAGCGTGCCGCCGTCGTCGCCGCCGAACGCGTCACGCGCCGCCTGCCCGATGCCGCGCGCATCGCCGCGCTGCATGCGCGCGAAGAGCGCCGTTTTCTCGACAACCACCCCGAGTCGCAACGCCTCGCGCAATCGGCGCATGCGCACTACCTGTTCGGCGTGCCCATGCATTGGATGCAGGACTGGCCGATGCCCGCGCCGATCTTCGTGCAGGAGGCGCGCGGCGCGCATCTGCGCTGCGTCGACGGCATCGATTACGTCGATTTCTGTCTGGGCGACACCGCCGCGATGTTCGGCCACAGCCCGGCACCGGTCGCACAGGCGATCGCGGCCGAGGCCGCGCGCGGCTTGTCCTTGATGCTGCCGAGCGTCGACGCGATCGAGGTCGGGGTGCAGCTCGAACGCGTGTTCGGCTTGCCGATGTGGCAGTTCGCGACCACCGCGACCGATGCCAATCGCTTCATCCTGCGCTGGGCGCGCGCGGTCACCGAGCGCAAGCACATCGTGGTCTTCGACGGCTGTTATCACGGCACGGTCGACGACGTCTTCGTCGATCTGGTCGACGGCAAGCCGACGATGCGCGCGAGCCTGCTCGGCCAGGCCTACGACCTCACGCAATACACGCGCGTGGTGCCGTTCAACGATCTGCCCGCGCTCGAAGCGGCACTGGCCGACGGGCAAGTCGCGGCGGTGCTGGCCGAGCCCGCGCTCACCAATTGCGGCATGGTCTTGCCCGACGACGGCTTCTGGGAACAAGCGCGCGCGCTCACCTTGCGCCACGGCACCCTGCTCGTGCTCGATGAAACCCACACCATCTCGACGGGGCGCGGCGGCTGGTCGCGGCGTCATGGCATCGCCCCCGACGCACTGGTGATCGGCAAGCCGATCGCGGGCGGATTGCCGTGCGCGGTCTATGGCTTCAGCGCCGAACTCGGCCGGCGCATGCAGGCGGTCAAGGCCGCGGCGGCACCCGGGCATTCGGGCATCGGCACCACGCTGTCGGGCAATCGGCTGGCGCTCGCGGCGGTGCGCGCGACGCTCGAGCATCTGATGACCGATCATTTGTACGAGGACACCACCAAGCGCGCCAATCTGGTCGCCAAAGGCCTGCGCGCGGCGATCGAACGGCGCGGGTTCGATTGGCTGGTCACCCAGCTCGGCCTGCGCATGGAGTTCCAGTTCTGCGCCCAGGCGCCGCGCAATGCGCACGAGGCGCGCGCCGCCATGCATGACGACCTCGAACGCCTGGTGCATCTGTACCTGCTCAACCGCGGCGTGGTGATCACGCCCTTCCACAACATGCTGCTGGTGTGCCCCAAGACTTCGCCGGTCGACGTGAGCCGCCTCATCACCGCCTTCGACGCCTGCCTCGAAGAACTGGCGCAAGCCTGAGTCCCGGACATCGCGATGATCTTGCTGTTGCAGAACCACGCGCACGACGACGCGGCCTATCTGGGAGCGTGGCTCGCGGCCCAGGGCGAGCGCTGGCGCGTCGTGCAGGTGCATGCCGGCGAGCCGGTGCCCACGCGTTGCGACGGCATCGACGCCATCGCGGTGCTGGGCGGGCCGATGAGCGTCAATGATCCCTTGCCCGGATTGCGCGCGACCGAAGCCTTGCTGCGCGACGCCGTTGCCTGCGATGTGCCGGTACTCGGCCATTGCCTGGGCGGGCAATTGCTCGCCAGCGCCCTGGGCGCGCCCATCGTGCGCAACGCGCTGCCCGAGATCGGCTGGCATCCGATCGCGATGACCGACGGCGGGTCCGCGCGCGCCTGGTTCGGTGCGCATACCGAGGCCACGGTGTTCCAGTGGCATCACGACACCTTTGCCTTGCCGCGCGGTGCGACGCCCGTGGCCCGCAGCGCGGTGTGCGCGCAGCAAGCGTTTGCGATCGGGCGTTCGCTCGGCATGCAGTTCCACATCGAAGTCGATGCGGCCAAGCTCGCGCTGTGGTTCGAGCACGGCGCCGACGACATCGCGGCGCATGCGCATCTGCCTACCGTGCAATCGGCCGCGACGATGCGCGCGGGCATTGCCCGGCATCTGGCGGCCAGCCAGACCCTGGCCGACGCGATCTACACCCGCTGGCGCGCCGGATTCCGCACGGCATGACACCCGTCGTCACACCTGTAGGCACAGGGCCGGACGGTCGCCGCGGCGGCGCACGCTAGACTAGCGCCCTGTTTGCGGACCTCGTCCGCCGCTCAACACTACGGAGAAGTCGTTCGTGACCAAGTTCATTTCGCGTGCCGCGGGCATGGCACTCCTGGCGCTGCTCGGCGCCTGCGGCGGTGGCGGCGATGCGCCGGCCAGTGCGCCGACCAATGTTTCCGTCGTGGCGCACGACAACTATGTGACGGTGTCCTTCGATCAACAGGCTGGCTACACCTATTGGATCTTCAGCGCCGCGGCCGACAGCATCACGCGCGACAACTATCTGGAGTTTCCGCAGGCGCGACTCACCTGGCCCGCAACCTCGCCGCAGGTGATTTCCGGTCTGGTGAACGGGACGACCTATTCCTTCGTCATCAACGCGACGCAAGACGGCAGCCCGGCCGGCCCGGCCTCGATGTCGATCTCGGCGGTGCCACGCATGGCCGGCATCCACTGGACGGCGGGCCCGGTCATCACCGGCGCGACCTTGCGCGGACTGACCTACGGTTACAGCAAGTACGTCGTGGTCGGCGCGGGCGGACTGGTACAGACCAGCACCGACGGCGCGGCATGGACCGCGGCGACGTCCAACACCACCAACGACCTGAATGCAGCCGCGGCTGGCGGCAGCTTGTTGATCGCGGTAGGCGCGGGGGGTACGGTCATCACCACCACCGATGCCGCGACCTGGACGGTGCAGACCAATGCGGCCACGACCAACGCCCTCAACGGCGTGGTCTACGGCGCGTCCAAGTACGTCGCCGTCGGCGCGGGCGGCAAGATCATCACCAGCACCGACGCCGCCGTGACCTGGACCGAGCAGACCTCGGGCACCACCGCCGATCTGTACGCCGTCTCCTACGTCAACAGCAAGTTCATCGCGGTCGGCGCGGGCGGCGTCATGCTCTCCAGCACCGACGGCACGACCTGGACCGCCGTGACGACCGGCACGACGGCGGATCTGCACCACGTGATCTACGGCAACAGCACCTATGTCGCCGTCGGCGCCGCCGGCACCATCCTCACCAGTACCGATGCTGCGACCTGGACCGCACAAACCAGCGGCAGCACCCAGACCTTGTATCGCGCGGTCTATGGGTCGCAATTCATCGTGGCCGGCGCGGGCGGCACCTTGCTGTACGGCACCGATGCCGTGACCTGGACCGCAGCCGCCAGCGGCACGACCGAAGATCTCTACGCGGTCTTGCGCGGCGCGGACTTCAATTACATGGCGGCGGGCGCCAACGGCGTGAATCTGTCGAGCAACTAGACCGATACGCACACCGTTGCTGCACGAAGGGCCGCCCATGGGCGGCCCTTGTGTTTGGTCGAGCCGATCGGGTCAGAGCGCGTCGACGACTTGCTGCAGATGCGCCTTGGCATCGATGGCAAAAGCGTCGAGTTGCGGGTTCTCGGCCACGCGGAACACCGCCACCGGGTCCATGAACTCGATCGCGGTCGTGCCGTCCGCACGTTCGCGCACGACCACGCTGCAAGGGAGCAGGGCGCCGGCCTGGGCGTGGATGGTGATGGCGCGATGGGCGTACTTGGGGCTGCAGGCGCCGAGGATGCGATAGCGCGGGATGTCCACCCCGATCTTGGCCTTGAGCGTGCCGGCGACGTCGATGTCGCTGACGATGCCGAACTGATGGGCGGCGAGGACTTCGCGCAACTTGGCGAGCGCGGCCTCGAAATCGAGGGGAAGGTTCTTGCCGAAGACGAAACTGGCCATGGTCAGCGCTCTCAACAGGGGGATAGGCGCGCGAGGATAGACAAGCCGGCGCCGTGCTCCTAGCGACGGCGGTCACGCAAGGGGACGATTGCTCACGCGAAGTGGAACAACTCCCGCAACCAGGGGACACCGAGCACCAGCGCCAACCCGGCCCCGGCGCCGAGCAAGACCCAGGGCAGCGCCGGATTGCGCACCCGCGCCGCGCCGGAAAACCAGACCCGCCATTGCGCGCGCACGCTGCCCCGGCAGCCGTACAGGATGAGCGCAAGATTGCCCAGCACCAGGGCCGCGAAGGTGGCGCCGCGCACCGCGCCGTCGGACCATCCGGCCTGGCGCGTCCAGACCCAGGCGCCGGCCACCAGCACGAAGGCCGCGGCGCCTTGCAACAAGAAGCCGCCCAGCGCGCGACCGTCCATCAGGCGCATCGACCGCGCGCGCGGCGCACGCCGCATCAGGCGGCTGTCGCCGGGCTCGGCCTCGAACACCACGGTGCAGGCCGGGTCGATGATCAATTCGAGGAAGGCGATGTGTGCGGGCATCAGCACCATGGGCGCGCCCAGCGCGAGCGGCAAGAAGGTGGTGGCGGCGATCAGCAGATGCACCGCGACCACATAGCCCATCGCCTTGCGCAAGTTGTCGAAGATGCGCCGGCCCGCGCTGACTGCATGCACGATCGATTCGAAGGCATCGTCGACCAGCACCAGCGACGCGGCTTCGCGCGCCACGTCGGTACCGCGCGCGCCCATGGCCACGCCGATGTCGGCTGCGCGCAAGGCCGGCGCGTCGTTGACGCCGTCGCCGGTCATCGCGACCACCTCGCCGCGGCGCTGCAAGGCGCGCACCAGTCGCAGCTTGTGCTCGGGCACCGCGCGTGCGAAGACCGTGCAATCGGCGATGCGCGCGTCGAGCCGGGCATCGTCGAGAGCATCGAGTTCCTGTCCGGTGATGACGGCTTCGGGTGTATCGAGCCCGGCTTCGCGCGCGATCGCGCTCGCGGTGGCCGGATAGTCGCCGGTGATCATCACCACCCGGATGCCGGCCGCGCGGCATTGGCGCACGGCCGCCGGCACATCGGCGCGCACCGGATCGAGCAGGCCGATCAGACCGAGCCATTCGAACGGGCAATCATGCGCGACGGCGGGCAGATGCTCGGCATCGGCGATCCGCCCGCGCGCCACGCCGAGCAGGCGCAGGCCGCGATCGGCATGGCGCTGCACCTGGGCCAGCATGCGTGCGCGCGCGGCGTCGTCGAGATGGCACAAGTCGGCGATCGCCTCGGGCGCGCCTTTGGTCGCGAGCACCACGGCGGCATCGCGCCGCCCGCGCCAGGCCTGCGAGATCGCGAGCAGCTCGGGCGTGAGCGGATATTCGCGCAGCATCTCCCAATCGTCGTGCAGGTGTTCGGTGCCGCGCAGGCGCTCCACGCCCAGCGCCCGGATCGCGCGGTCCATCGGGTCGAAAGGATCGCGGTGCGACGCCAGCACCGCATGTTCGAGCAAGGCATGAAAGGCTTCGGGCGGCTGGGCTGCGTCGGTGCGCGCATCGAAGAGCGCGCCGTCGGGCGTGATCAGGCACGCGAGCGTCATGCGGTTCTCGGTCAGGGTGCCGGTCTTGTCGACGCACAGCACCGTGGCCGCCCCCAGGGTTTCGATGGTCGAGGTGCGCCGCGCGAGCACATGGCGGCGCGACATGCGCCACGCGCCGAGCGCGAGAAAGATCGTGAGCACCACCGGGAATTCCTCGGGCAGCAAGGACATCGCGACTGCCAGGCCCGAGAGCAGGCCTTGCAGCCATTGCCCGCGCTGCAGGCCCATGACCAGCACCACCAGCACGCTGAATACCAGCGCGATCGCGCCCATGCGGCGCACCAGCGCATTGGTCTCGCGCTGCAAGGACGAAGGTGCTTCTTCGATGGTCGCGAGCGCATGGCCGATCGCCCCGAGCGCGGTGCGCGCGCCGGTCGCGGTCACCCGCGCCAGCGCCGTGCCGCGCACCACCAGGGTTCCCGAAAACACCAGCGGGGTGTCGTCGCCGCCGGGCGCGCCGTGTGCGTCAGCGGGTTCGGTCGCGGCCAGCGCGCGCTTGCGCACCGGAACCGATTCGCCGGTCAGCAAGGATTCGTCGAGCTGCAGACTGACCGCATCGATGAGCACGGCGTCGGCCGCCACCCGGTCGCCTTCGGACAGCAGCATCAGATCGCCTTGCACCACCTCGCGTCCGGCGATGCGCCTGCGGTGTCCGTCGCGCACGACCAGGGCGCGCGGGCTCGAAAGGTCGCGCAGGGCTTCGAGCGCGCGCTCGGTCTTGCGGGTTTCGTACAGCTCGATGCCGATGACCACCAGCACGAAGGCGATCAGCACCCAGGCTTCGCGCGCTTCGCCGAGCAGCAGATAGACCGCGCCGCAGCCGACCAGCAGCAACAGCATCGGCTCGCGCATCACGTCGAAGACGATGCGCGCGAAATTGCGCGGACGGGCGCTCGGGAGTTCGTTGGGACCATCCTGCGCCAGGCGTGCGCGGGCTTGCGCGTCGGTCAGGCCGGTCGGGGCGGGGGCGAGCATGACGCCATGATCGCACCGCACCAGCGCAAATGCCGAGGGCCGCACACGGCGGCCCTCGGGAGTCTGGAGCGGGTGAAGGGAATCGAACCCTCGTATGAAGCTTGGGAAGCTTCCGTTCTGCCATTGAACTACACCCGCGTGGCGCGCAAGTTTACGCGATCGCGCTGGACGACGGAGGGGTGTCGGCGCGCGCCGCGCTCGGCCACGCGGGACGCGGGGATGCCGCCGCCTACTTGTAGCCGACGCGATCGAGCATTTGCTGGACCTTGGCCGAGTTGGCACCGACCACGGCCACCGGCACCAGCTCCGCCTTGAACGGGCCCAGCGCTTTCAGGGCCGGGTTGTCGAGCGGCAGTCCATCGACCGCGGGGTATTCGTTGTTGCCGTTGGCGAAGTAGGCCTGTGCTTTCGGGCTCGCCAGATATTCGAGGAACTTCACCGCGGCAGCCGGATGCTTGGCGTTGCGCGCGACCGCGCCGCCCGCGATGTTGACGTGGGCGCCGCGGCCTTGCTGATCGGGGAAGATGACGCCGACCTTCTCCATCGTTTCGCGGTCCTCGGGCTTGGTCGAGCGCATCAGGCGCGCGACGTAATACGAGTTGCTCAAGGCCACCTTGCATTCGCCCGAGGCCACGGCCTTGATCTGATCGGTATCGCCGCCCTTGGGCGCGCGCGCCATGTTGTCGACCATGCCCTTGAGCCAGGCTTCGGTCTTGGCCGGACCCAGGTGCTCGAGCATCGCGCCGAACAGCGAGAGGTTGTAGGGATGCGCACCGGAGCGGGTGCACACGCGACCCTTGTTCTTCGGATCGGCCAGTTCTTCGTAGGTATCGACGTCGTCGCGATTCACCGCGGCCTTCTGATAGACGATCACCCGCGCGCGCGTGGAAAAGCCGAACCAGGACGAACCTTGTCCGCGATTGGCGCCGCGCAACTTGGCCGGGATGGCTTTTTCGAGCACCGCCGATTGGACCGGCTTGAACAGCCCGTCTTCTTCGGCGCGCCACAGACGGGCGGCGTCGACGAGCAGGATCACGTCGGCCGGGCTGGCCGCGCCTTCGTTCTTCAGGCGCTCGAGTATGCCGGCGTCATCGGCGTCGACGCGGTTGATGCGGATGCCGGTGGCCTGGGTGAAATCGCTGTATAGGGCTTCGTCGGTCTGGTAATGGCGCGCCGAATACAGGTTGAGCACCTGCTCGTCCTGGGCTTGCGCGGCGCCGGCGAACAACAAGGCGGCCGTGGCCGCGGAGGTCAGCAAGGCGGGAACGACGCGGGTCATGGGCACTCCTCAAAAGCGTTGGGGGGATGCCTCATTCTAGCCGCAAATGCGAGCGATTCGCATTACGCAGCAGAAGAACCATGGAGTGGCAAGGGTCTTCCCAAGCTGCGCAAGGGCGCCCGCGCCGATGCGAGGCGCGGTCTTCAGCGACGCCCGGTGGCGCGCGCCAACAGCAAGACCGGCACGAGTCCGACCAGCACGATGGCCAACGACGGCAAGGCGGCGGCACCCAGACGTTCGTCGCGCGCGAACTGGTTGGCGACGACGGCCAAGGTGTCGCTGTTGAACGGCCGCAGCACCAAGGTGGCCGGTAGTTCCTTCATCACGTCGACGAAGACCAGCAGCCATGCGGTGCCGGCGGCGCGACGCATCAGCGGCCAATGCACCCGCCGCCAAAGGCTCACCGGCCCCAGGCCCAGCAAGCGCGCGGACTCGTCGAAGTTCATGGGCAAGCGTGCGTAGCCCGCGTCCACCGCCTGCAGCGCGACCGCCGAAAAGCGCACGAGATAGGCGTACACCAAGCCCAGCACGGTCGAGGTCAAGAGCGCGGCCACCGGACTCGCGGGCCAGAACTGTTGCAACCACCCGGCCGGCCACAAGATCCCGACCACGATGACCGCGCCCGGCACCGCATAGCCCAGCGACACCGCCCGCGTCATTCCATGCAAGAGCGCGGTGCCGCCGCGCCGCCGCGCGCTGCCCAGGGCCAGCGCCAGCGCGGTGGCCAGGGTGGCGGTGAGCATGGCGAGATAGAAGCTGTTGAACGCCCATTGCCCGAAGCGCGCCCAGGGCACGGCGCCGACGTCGCCATCGCCGTCTTGCCACCACAAGCGCAACAAGGCGAGCACCGGCAAGACGAAGCCCAGCAGCACGGGCAGGCCGCAGACCAGCCAGGCCGCCAACGTGCCGCGCCAGTCCAGGGGGATGGGACGGGCATCCAGTCCGTGTTGCGCACCCAGACGCGCAGTGGCAAACCGCAGCCGACGTTGGGCGGACTGTTCCATGAGCACCAGCACCGCCACGGCGGCCAGCAGCACGGTCGCCAATTGCGCGGCCGCGTTGCGATCGCCCATCGACAACCAGGCACGGAAGATGCCGGTGGTGAAAGTCGACAGACCGAAGTAGCCGCTCACGCCGTAGTCGGCGAAGGTTTCCATCAGGGCCAGCGCCACCCCCGCGGCGAGCGCCGGGCGGGCCATGGGCAGCGCGACGCCCAGCAATCGCCGACGCCGATCGGCGCCCAGCAGCCGCGCAGCCTCCATCAATTGCACCCCGCGTTCGGCCAGGGCGCTGCGGGTCAGCAGGTAGACATAGGGGTAAAGGCAAAGAATGAACAGCGCGATCGCACCGCCCAGGCTGCGCACGTCGGGCCATAGCGCGCCGTCCAGGCTCAGCCAGGTGCGCAGCGCACTTTGCACCGGTCCCGCGTATTGCAAGGTGTCGGTCCAGGCATAGGCCAGCACGTACGCGGGCATGGCCATGGGCAGCAACAGCGCCCATTCGAGCCAGCGCCGGCCGCGGAATTCGAACAGCGTCACGGCAGCGGCGCTGGCGCCGCCCAGCACCGCCACGCCGAGGCTGACGCACAGGGCCAGCACGGCCGACGTCCATGCGTACTCGGGCAATACCGTACCGGCCAGGTGTGCGAGCGTCGCGGCGGTCTGTTCGCCCATGCCGGCCCAACTGGCGAGCAGCGCCAGCAGCGGCAGCAACAGCACGGCGCATGGGATCAGCAATAGACGCATCTGGCGCGGGATCGCCCAAAGGCGTCCATTCGGTTAGTTGAGAATGATTATTGTCCAGATATCATCTGGCGCATGTCGCTTCAATTGGAACAGGTGCTGATTCAGTACCGCGCGCCCGGCGCGCACACCGCGCCGCGCGTGGCGGTGAGTCATGTCTCGCTGAGTTTGCCGGCGGGCGGCATCGGCGTGCTGGTGGGGCCGTCGGGCTGCGGCAAGACCTCGCTCTTGCGGGCCGTGGCCGGGCTGGAACCGCTGCACGGCGGGCGCATCGTGCTCGAAGGCGAGGTGTTGTCCGATGCGAGCACTGGGCAGCATCGGCCGCCCGAGTCGCGCCGCGTGGGCATGGTGTTCCAGGACTACGCCTTGTTTCCGCATCTGAACGTCGCCGACAACATCGCATTTGGTCTGCATGGTTGTGCGCGCCGCGAGCGCGATGCGCGCGTGGCCGAGATGCTGGCGCTGGTGGGGCTACCCGAACTCGCGCGGCAGATGCCGCATCAATTGTCAGGCGGACAGCAGCAACGTGTGGCGCTGGCCCGCGCGCTCGCGCCGGCGCCGCGCCTGCTGCTGCTCGACGAACCGTTTTCCGCGCTGGACGTGGATCTGCGCGAACGCCTGGCGCATGAATTGCGCGGCATTCTCAAGCGCAGCGGCACCTCGGCCTTGTTCGTCACCCACGATCAATTGGAAGCGTTTGCCCTGGGCGATCTGATCGGGGTCATGCATGAAGGCGTGCTGGCGCAATGGGACAGCCCGTACGATCTTTATCACCGGCCGGCGGATCGGTTCGTGGCCGACTTCATCGGCCATGGCGTGCTGGCACCGGCGCGCATCGTGGCGACTGCGCAGGGGCCGCGCGTCGCCACGCCGTTGGGCCTGCTGGAAGACGTTGCCGAATGCCCGCTGCCCGATGCGTATCCAGGCGGCGAATGCACGGTACTGCTGCGGGCCGACGACATCGAGCACGACGATGCCAGCACGGTGCAGGCCGAGATCGTGCGCAAGGCGTTTCGCGGCGCCGAGTTTCTTTACACGCTGCGGCTGGACGATGGACTGGAGGTGCTGGCCGAAGTGCCCTCGCATCATGACCATGCGGTGGGCGAACGCATCGGCATCCGGGCGCGCGTCGATCATGTGGTGACGTTTGCGCGCGAGCGCTGAGGCCTCCCGGCTGCGCGCGGATTCTTGAACGCGCTACGCAAAGCGTGCCGCGGCGGACCGCAGCACGCTTTCGATGAGACTTACTTCTTCCAGGCGTCGGCCTGCACCAGCGCATCGTCGCGCCAGGCTTCGCGCGCGGCCTTGTTCGCCATCCAGTTGGGCAAGAAGGTGAAGGCTTCGTCGAGCAGATGCGGGGTATGACGCCCGGGCGAATAACGCATCGCACGGTCGAAGTACTCGCGCAGCGCGGGCTTGAAGTTCGGATGCGCGCAGTTCTCGATGATGACCTTGGCACGCTTCTTCGGGCTCAGGCCGCGCAGATCGGCCAGACCTTGTTCGGTCACGATGACCTGCACATCGTGCTCGGTATGGTCGACGTGCGAGGCCATGGGCACGATGCACGAGACCGTGCCGCCCTTGGCCGACGACGGGGTCATGAAGATCGAGATGAAGGCGTTGCGCGCGAAATCGCCCGAGCCGCCGATGCCGTTCATGATGCTCGTGCCCATGATGTGGGTCGAGTTCACGTTGCCGTAGATGTCGGCTTCGATCAGGCCGTTCATGGCGATGATGCCCAGACGGCGGATGACTTCGGGGTGGTTCGAGATTTCCTGCGGACGCAGGATGATCTTGTCGCGGTAGCGGCCGAGGTCGGCGTTGAGTTCGGTCAGTGCGTTGGGCGAGAGCGAGAACGCGGTCGCCGAGGCGCAGGTCAGCTTGCCCGACTTGATGAGGTCGAGCATGCCGTCTTGCAGCACTTCGGTGTAGGCGGTCAGATTCTCGAACGGACCTTGTTCCAGGCCGGCCATGACGGCGTTGGCCACATTGCCCACGCCCGATTGCAGCGGCAGCAATTCCTTCGGGATGCGGCCCTTCTTCACTTCGTGCGACAGGAATTCGAGGATGTGGCCGGCGATCATGCGCGAGTTGTCGTCCGGCGGGCTGAAGGCGGAATTGCGGTCGGCCTTGTTGGTCTCGACGATGGCGATGATCTTGTTCGGGTCGACGCGGTAGTACGGATCGCCGATACGGTCATTGGGTTTGATCAGCGGAATCGGCATGCGGTGCGGCGGCAGCGCGGTGCCGTAGTAAATGTCGTGCATGCCCTCGAGCGCGGGGTTCTGCCACGAATTCACTTCGAGAATGATCTTGTCGGCCTGGTCGAGCCAGGTCTTGTTGTTGCCCACCGAAGACGACGGAATCAGGCGGCCGTCTTCGAGGATGCCGGCCACTTCCACGACCGCCACATCGAGCTTGCCGAGAAAGCCGAACCAGACGAATTGCGCGACATGCGACAGGTGGATGTCGATGTACTCCATCTCGCCCGCATTGATGCGCTTGCGGCAGGTCGGGTCCGATTGGTAGGGCAAGCGCATCTCGACGCCGTCGACCATCGCGAGTGCGCCGTCGAGTTCGGGTGCCGTCGAGGCGCCGGTCCACACGCCGATCTTGAACTTCTTGCCGTTCAAGTTCGCATCCATGATGCGCTTGGCGAGTTCGGCCGGAACGACCTTGGGATAGCCGGCGCCGGTGAATCCGCTCATGCCGACATTGACGCCGGAGGGGATCAGGGCCGCGGCCTGTTCGGCCGACATGACTTTGCCGCGCATGGCGGCATTGAGGATGCGCGAGTTGGAGGACATGGTCTCGTTGTCGTTGTGTGGTTGCTGATGGAGGAGGGGCCCGCAGCCTTGCACGAGCGCCCACCCGCCACTTTGCGGCAGCGCAAATTCACCGCGCCCCGTGGGCGCGGTGTCACACCGATCACCCGGCACCATGCCGCCGGGTTTCCCGACCAACCGGCTCGGTTATTTCTGGATGTCGCCCAGGCAGAGGTACTTCACCTCGACGTAATCGTCCATGCCATGGTGGGCGCCTTCGCGGCCCAGGCCCGATTGCTTGACCCCGCCGAACGGCACTTCGGCGGTCGAAATCAGGCCGGTGTTGATGCCGACCATGCCGTATTCGAGCGCTTCGGCCACGCGGAAGATGCGGCCGATGTCGCGGCTGTAGAAATAGCTGGCGAGGCCGAATTCGGTGTTGTTCGCGAGCGCAACCACATCGGCTTCGGTCTTGAAGCGGAACACCGGCGCCACCGGCCCGAAGGTTTCTTCGCGCGAGCAGCGCATGTCGGGCGTGACATCGGCCAGCACGGTCGGCGTATAGAAACGCTGTCTCTTATACACATCTCCGAGCCCACGAGACAAGAGGCAATCTCGTATG
>CAYUYC010000027.1:0-18812 GCA_964448945.1 uncultured Burkholderiaceae bacterium | reverse complement strand
GTCCTCCTGAGTGATTGCTGACTTGACGCCGAGGGGAATTACGTTGGCCGGCGCCTCGAGGGTTGCCGGGCGACCTGAAGAGGTGCAAGACAACAAGCACGCGAAGGATTTTTTGGTCATTCACGATCGAAGTCAAGGCGCATTCAGCGCATGTACACCAGTCGGGAAGTACCCAAAACACGCGATGCCGGTTCGGTGATCGAATGGTCGTGTTGGTGCGTGCATGCTGTTGGAATGTGCCAAATGCAATCGACCATGCACAGGTAGGGGTGGAAACCACCCGCTAATGTCCGCATATGTCGACAGGTGCGCAGGTACGATAATTGCGGAATCAGGTTGATTCCATAGAATAGGTTTCATGAGTACCAAGCAAGACGACCAAGTCGTTACTGAGCGGCAAGCGCAGGCGGTCAAACCGCCACCCATGTACCAGGTGCTTCTGCTCAACGACGACTACACGCCGATGGAGTTTGTCGTCAGCGTCTTGCAGAAGTTTTTTGGCATGGGGCGCGAGAAGGCGACGCAAGTCATGCTGAAGGTGCATCGCGAGGGGCGCGGGGTCTGTGGCGTATATCCTCGGGATGTTGCGGCCACGAAGGTCGAACAGGTGGTCGATTTTGCACGGCAGCATCAGCATCCACTGCAGTGCGTGATGGAGGAAGCATGATTGCCCAAGAGTTGGAAGTCAGTCTTCACATGGCCTTCGTGGAGGCGCGGCAGGCACGGCACGAGTTCATCACCGTCGAGCACCTGCTTCTGGCGTTGCTGGACAACCCGTCCGCTGCCGAGGTGCTGCGCGCATGTGCCTGCAACATCGAGGACCTGCGCAAGTCGCTGAAGAACTTCATCGACGACAACACGCCCAAGGTGCCTGGTACCGAGGAGATCGATACCCAGCCGACGCTCGGATTCCAGCGCGTGATCCAGCGCGCGATCATGCATGTGCAAAGCACGAGCAATGGCAAGAAGGAAGTCACCGGCGCGAATGTGCTGGTGGCGATCTTCGGCGAAAAGGACTCCCACGCGGTGTATTACCTGCACCAGCAGGGCATCACCCGTCTGGACGTGGTGAACTACATCTCGCACGGCATCAGCAAGGCTGCAGCAAGCGAGCCGCAGAAGAAGGAAGCGACCGAGCAAGAGCAGGACACCGAGAACGCGAGCACCAAAGAGACGCCGCTCGATCAGTTCACGCAAAACCTCAACAAGCTCGCCGCCGAGGGCAAGATCGATCCGTTGATCGGACGCGAACCCGAGGTCGAGCGCGTGATCCAGGTGCTGTGCCGGCGGCGCAAGAACAATCCGCTGCTGGTGGGTGAAGCCGGCGTGGGCAAGACCGCCATCGCGGAAGGTCTGGCCTGGCGCATCGTCAAGAACGAAGTGCCGGAGATCCTCGAAAACGCGATCGTCTATTCGCTCGACATGGGCGCCCTGCTCGCTGGCACCAAGTACCGCGGCGATTTCGAGCAACGCCTGAAGGCGGTGCTCAAGCAGCTCAAGGACAATCCGCATTCGGTGTTGTTCATCGACGAAATCCACACCTTGATTGGCGCGGGTTCAGCCTCGGGCGGGACGCTCGACGCATCGAATCTGCTCAAGCCGGCGCTGAGTTCCGGTCAGCTCAAGTGCATCGGCGCGACCACCTACAACGAGTACCGCGGCATCTTCGAAAAAGACCACGCGCTGTCGCGTCGCTTCCAGAAGATCGACGTCAACGAGCCGACGGTCGAACAAACCGTCGAGATTCTGCGCGGCCTGAAGTCGCGCTTCGAAGAGCACCACGGCGTGAAGTATTCGTCGCAGGCGCTGACGACCGCAGCCGAACTTTCCGCCAAGTACATCAACGATCGGCATCTGCCCGACAAGGCGATCGACGTCATCGACGAAGCCGGTGCGGCGCAACGCATCCTGCCCAAGAGCAAGCAAAAGAAGACCATCGGCAAGGCCGAAATCGAAGACATCATCTCCAAGATTGCGCGCATCCCGCCCGCCACCGTGTCGAGCGACGATCGCAGCAAGCTGCAGACGTTGGATCGTGATCTCAAGGCGACGGTGTTCGGTCAGGATCCCGCGATCGAGGCGCTTGCAGCCGCGATCAAGATGGCGCGATCCGGCTTGGGCCGTCCCGAAAAGCCGATCGGTTGTTTCTTGTTCAGCGGCCCCACGGGGGTCGGCAAGACCGAAGTCGCCAAACAGCTCGCCTACACGCTGGGCATCGAACTGATCCGGTTCGACATGTCCGAGTACATGGAGCGGCACGCGGTCTCGCGCTTGATCGGCGCGCCTCCGGGCTATGTCGGTTTCGATCAGGGCGGTCTGCTCACCGAGGCGATCAGCAAGAAGCCGCACGCCGTGCTTTTGCTCGACGAAATCGAGAAAGCGCATCCGGATGTCTTCAACATCCTGCTGCAAGTGATGGATCACGGCACGCTGACCGACAACAACGGTCGCAAGGCGGACTTCCGCAACGTCATCCTGATCATGACGACCAATGCGGGCGCCGAGACGCTGCAAAAGCGCGCCATCGGTTTCGGCGAGCCGAACAAGCAGGCCGGCGACGAGATGGGCGAGATCAAGCGCATGTTCACGCCCGAGTTCCGTAACCGGCTCGACGCGATCATCAGCTTCCGCGCGCTCGACGAAGAAATCATCATGCGCGTCGTCGACAAGTTCCTCATGCAGCTCGAGGAGCAATTGCACGAGAAGAAGGTTGAAGCCGTGTTCACCGAAGAGGTCAAGCGGCACCTGGCGCGCAAGGGCTTCGATCCGCTGATGGGTGCACGACCGATGGCGCGGCTGATTCAAGAGACGATACGCAAGGCGCTGGCGGATGAACTCCTGTTCGGCCGTCTAGCCAACGGCGGCAAGGTCGTGGTCGACATGAAGGGCGAAGGCGATGATGCCGTCGTCGTCTTGGAGTTCCCGGAAGATCAGGCCCGGCCTACCGAGGCCGAAGAAAGCCTCGCCTGAGCCGATGATTCATCAGGGCATTGCGGCGGTTGCGCCGCAATGCCCATGCTTCATTGCCAGCGCAGTCCTAGGTCGAGTTCGATCAGGCCCGAAGTCTTTTCGGGCAGTTTGGGCACGATGCGCAGCATGCCGTGCCAGCGCTCGGCCTCCCAGCGCAAGGCAAGCCCTCCCGCCGGTACCACCTGTCCGTTGCGCCACGGATAGTGGTTCGTGATGCCGATAAAGCCGCCGGCGCGCAGCGTGGAGGAGACGCGCGTCGGCAGGTACTCGACGGTGGCGTACTGGGAGGTTTTGCCGTAGCTGTTGCGGTACAGCCCGCCCCCCAAACCGAAATCCTGATCCAACGCGCAACGCATGCCGATGCCGTTGTTCCATTCGACCCAATCACGCTGATGGCGGTTGAAGTGATAGCTGCGACCGTGAAAGACCACATCCAGGCGCTGACAGACTTGCGCCGCATCGCCGGACTGCTGCGCGAAGCCAGCTTCGCAGTGCAGGCATAGCACCGCCACGATGCTTGCGAAGCAGTGGAACAACGCGCGCTGCTGCGGTTCAGTGGCGGACAAGTCGACTCCGATCGCATCGATCGAAAACAAGGCGGCGAGTATGTCCAGCCAATGTGACGCTCTGTTTTCGCTCGATTCGCGTACCGAAATCCTCGTGCAACAGTCGTCGCTTCAAATCGTGATCGAGCGAGTCAGCGAGGAGCGTGGGTGCATCAGCGCGTCAGATCGATGGCGATCGGAACGATCGTATTTGCATGCGGGGTTGTCGCGGGAGGCTATTTGTTCTCGGATACCCAGGTGCGTTCGGCGCTGGCACTGCATCGATGTGAATCGCGGTGCTACAAGCCCAGCGAACTGGCCGGGCTCGTCGCTTCCTTGGGGATACAGCGGTTTCCGGCGTTGATTCCCTTGGTCGTGCGCGAGACCGATCGCTGCATCGCGATTCGTCACCCGACCGACAAGGCCGGTCCGCATTTCGTCGCCTTTCCCAAGCGCGACATCCGCAATCTCACCTCATTGACCGCGGACGACGAACCGTATGTGATGGATTGCTTTGCGGTGCTACGGTCCATCGTCGACGAACAGAGGATGGGGCGCTATCGCGTGTACACCAACGGTCCGGACACGCAGAAGATCACCTACTTGCACTTCCATCTTGTCGATCGGTAGTCGTACCTTCGGCGAGCAATCCACGCGAACGGATCGAACGATCGATGAAATCCACCAGCGTGCGCATGCGCGAATCGGGCGTCGCGTCCGGTGCGCGCAGCGTGGCGCGACGATCGAGCCAGGCTTGCACCTCGTCCGACGTCGTCGCGGTATACACACCAGGCAGCTTGGCCATCCATTCCAGCCCGTCGCGCTGATGATCGTTGCGATGTTCGCCGAGCGCATGCTGACGATTCATAACCACGATCGGCTTGCGATGATCGAGCGCGGTAATGATGTTGCCCATGCCGGCATGCGACACGATCAGATCGGCGGCGCGCAGTTGGGCTTCGAATACGGCAGTGGTCATGAAGCGTTCCCAACGCAGATGCCTGGGCTCGTAGTCGCCGCGCGCGATCTGCGCAAGACCATCGACCGCATGCTCGCCTGCCCACTCGTCCACACATCGCACCAGACGATCGAACGGGAACTGCGTGCCCACCGCAACGAAGATCACAACACCGCTCCCTTGAACAACGGCGAGTGATCGCCGCTCAGATGCTCCCATTGGGTCAGAAACAGATCGGTGCGCCTTTGCGCCAGTCGGCCGGCGCGCGAGATCTGCTGCACGTTGGCGATGCTGTCCACCCAGATCGTGTAGATGTTCAACAGGCTGCCCAGCCAGATCGCCACCGTGCCGGGCGCAGCACCGGTGGTCAGGATTGCGTCGGGGCGTTCGCGCATCAGGATCAACGACACCCGCAGCGCACATGGAATGAGTCGCCATTTGTCATCGGCGCTCACATCGGTGATGTCATAGACCTTGCGCGCCGATTGGGCCGGCGTCGTGTCGAACAATGTCCGCGGCGTCGCATAGACGATGTCGTAGTGCGCATGCAGTTGCGCGCACAAGCGCTGAAGCTGTATCCAGTGGCCGCCCGGCGATGAAATCGCAAGCAGCTTGGGTTTTGGCGGTGCCGATCCCGAGCTGATCTGCGAAGCGGCATCAACAGGTTGCGTCGTATCCGGCATCGTATGCGCCATCACTGCGGCACGGGCGTGTATGCCGCACCGAGAAAACTGGAAATGTCGAGATGCTGGATCAGCAGCTTTTCCTTGCCACTGACCGTGCGCGCGATGCTGGGCGTTTCGATGATCTGCACGCTCAGGCCGCCTTGCGTCTTTTCGTGGATGCCGTGCGCCAAGGCCGCACGGGCGGCATCCGACAGTGGAGTGTGCGTCTCGACTTTGAGCGTGGCGTGTCCGGGGCGCTCCTGCACGAACTGCATACGCTCCGCGGCCGCCAATTCATGGAAGTGGGCCGCGCCGATCGTCGTGATCGATACCAGGCGCCGATCATGACAGACCAGAAACTCCTGCACGCGCCCTTCGATGCGATCGACCACGAAACTCGCCGCGCGCGTTCCAGAGCCGGTCACGCCCAGGGTCGCCAGATCCCCGGTGCGGTAGCGCACCAGCGGCATCACGCGATTGTCGAATCCCGTGGCGACGATTTCGCCTAGCGCTCCAGGCGTGGTCACCGGTCGTCCGTCCAGTCCGATCAGTTCGATCTTCCCGTACAACGGCCAGAAGAAATAACGCGAGTCGTCGAGGTAGGAAATCGCTTTGAGCGCGCGTTCCGAATGTCCGTAATCGAGCAGCACTGGGCAGTCGAACACTTCGCGCATCAACTCGACTTGGAACGGATAGATGTTCTCCGAGAACAACTGGATCGCGCGGATGCGCGAAGTGATCTCTTCATCGGGATGCGCCTTGAGCCAGCGCGCGATCGGATACAGCGCCGAAGGAAACGCATGGATGAAGGTCGGCTTCCAGCGTCGCATGGCCTCGACATAGCGCGGCATGTGACCCGGCTCGAGATGGTCGGAACTCAGATGCAGATAGCTCTTGATCGGATCGAACATCCAGATCGGCCCGTCCGGTCGATCGGCGCCCGGCACGGTCCGTCCACGCAACGCGAGGATCACGTCGTTGCGAGCAATCCCGGCGACGCGGTCGAACATGCAGGTGTAGGCAAAGTCCTTCGAGCGCGACACGTACTTCTCGAGGTACAGCCGCATCGGCACCGAGGTCGATCCGCCGGTGTGCGTCAGCAGTCGACGCGAAGCCGGCATTGCCGTCGACAAATACGCTTGTTCGTTCGCCTTGAGCGTCGCCTTCGTCAACAGCGGAAACTGCGCGAGCCATTGTTCGGCCGTGTCGCTCGACCTCACCACATCGCGCATCGCCGCATACGCCGGCACTGTCTGCGCTGCCCACGAGAGCGTCGCTCGCAATTTCTCGCTCGCGCGATGCGCGATCTCGTCCGGGTCGGTCAGCAACGCTTCCTGCAGAAAATGCGTGTATTGCGCGCCATACCGAACGCGTTGCGGTACGAGGGCGTAGGCGCCGCCCAGGGTGCTCTTGAGCCATTGCGGCGCCTTGGTGTAAGCGGCCAGATAAGGGTGAAGAATGTCTTCGATCGGCATGTGGCCTCTGGATGCGCGGGGGTCAAACGGATTTGGCGCGCGGACTTCGGGAGCGCGACGCGCATTCAAGCGCCCGCAAATCACAAATTCGTGACGGCCCGGAAATCGACCCGCACGGGGGCAACTGCAACGTGCCTTGCGCATGTCGCCACAGCGGTGACACGGTGCGCCCGAGGGCGACGGCCCCGTACGCGCCAATGAGCGGCATGGACTACGACCGTCGCTACGGCGCGGTGCGACTCGCCACATCGCGCGTCAAGACTGCGTGCATCGACCAGTCCAACGGAGCAAGCCCATGCGCAGCGATGCCCTGATCAGCGAGTTGGTGGCCTACGCCGGTGAAACGCGCCAGCGCCAACATGCCTGTTTGACCCGACCGGCACCGCAGCGCGTCTCGCTCGTGCGGCCATTGCCGCCGCAGGCCGATACGGCCCTGCGGCGCGGACTGGCGCGTGCAGAGTTGTCGGGGGCGCGCGTGCTGGCGTTCGGCGAGCGCATCGGCGAAGACCTGGCGTGGATGTTCGACGAACACCGGGTCAGACACCTGACGATCTGCGACGCATTGACCGCGATCGCGCGGTCGACCGATGCCGACTGGACCCATGCACTCGACAGCGCAGCCGTGCGCGCCGCGGCGCGCCAATGCGACACGATCGTCATTCATTTGCGCGGCGCCAACCCCGGGTCCCAAGGGATTTCGCGTGATGTCGGCCTGGCCTGCGACATCGTCGACGTCCTGTTGCGCAAGTGCGCCCTGATGGCGCCGCAGGCGCGCGTGATCGCCAGCCTCGGCGGCGAACTGGGTCTGTCCGTGATCGATGGTGTTTTCGACTCCCAGGGATATCGCACGCGCGTGCTGCACGACGAACCTCTCGCCTTGAACCTCGCGACCGATCTTCACGTGCTACGCGATCTCGAAGCGCGCATGCGACGTTTCGAGTTCTGGACCAGCCGTGGCTTTGATGCCTGCGAGCTCTATGCCGATGCACGCGCGCAAGATCGCGTCAGCGCACACGATGCCTGGGTGTTGGCGCAAGAAGCCGGCTTTCGCGCATTCACCCGGCGCTGGTATGTGATCGAAGGGCGGTCCGATCGCGCGGCCTGCTGACGATCGAGCTGCGCATCGCGTCACGTCGCGTTCACGGGCCGGCGGCAGCATCCGTCGGCGGACTGTGCGACGGGGTGTCGGACAGCGCCTGAACCGGCAGGAGGCGGCATGTCGGTCTCTCGATACGCGTCCTTGATCGTCGCGCTGTGGTTGACGATCGGTGCATCGGCGCAAGTGTGGGCGCAAAGCGCCTACGCCACCCTCGAAGCGGGCGACCTCAAGCCCACGCTGGCGCTGACCGGTCGTGGCATCGACATCGATCGCATCGACGGTTGCGATTCGCTCGCGCAAGGCGGCGACTGGATCGACGATCAGGACCGCACCTACCGGCGCATCGTGCCGCGCCCATGCGCCGTGTCGCACGACAACCCGCCGTTGTTCTGGTGGGCGCCGCATCTCAATCGCCTGGCCGACGCGCGCTATGTGCTGACGATCGCCGCATTCGATCGACCCGACGCGTCTCTCACATTTTCCAGTGCGCATCCGTACTACCGTGTCGCGCAGACCTTGGCACCGGGGATCTACCGATGGCAGGTCGCCGTCGAAACCCCAGACGGCATCGCGCGCAGCAGAACGCGCTGGTTCAAGATCGATGCATCGCTGTCGATGCCGATCCTCGCACCGCCGGCGCAAGAAATCCTGTCGACCTTGATCGCCCGGCACGATCGACCGCGCTTGTTCCCCGCCGATGACGGTGAGCTATTGGAAGCCGCGCGCAACGGGGTGCGCCGCATCGAGTTCGAACGCCTGCTTCGCAGCGCCGATCGGTACTTGGTCCGGGCAAACGAGACGCAGGGTGACACCCGCAGCGCACTCGAGGCGATCACCGTCCTCGCCATCGCGTGGCGCATGAGCGGACAGGACGCCTACCTGAGCGCGGGTCGCCGCCGCATGCTCGATCTCGCCCGCGTGGCATCAACCACAGACTCGCAGGCGCAGGCGGAGACCTGCAATTACGTCACCGGCCATGACTACGCCAACACCTATCTGGCGCTGGCGCGCGGATACGACCTCATGGGCAGCACCCTGACGCCAGCCGAAAGACACACGGTGCTGGCGGCGGCGCTGACGCGCATCGGCGCCTGCACGCGCGACTTCGTGACGGTCGACATGTTTTCGCGTTCGTTCGCATATCGCTCGCACGAAGCCAATCATCTGCACTACCTGATGCAGGCGCTCGTCCTGTTGGCGGGCGAAGACGCCGAAATCGATCGACGCCTGCTCGACTATTGGGAGCTGTACTGCAGCGCGATTCCGGTCTGGGGCATGCAAGACGGCTCCGACGGCAATGGCACCGGGTATGGCTGGGCCAATTTCATCGAAATGCCGGTGGCCTTCCTCACGCTGCGCAACGCGCTCGGCACCGACTACTTCTCGCATCGCAGCCACTTCCGCAATCTCGGGCGTCGTCTGGTGTACTTCAGCCCGCCGGTTCCCGTACCGCGTTACCCGGCCGACTCCACCTACGCACGCGCCATCGCCCCCGCGCATGCCGGACCGATCAATGTCTTCGGCGACGGCGAGTCCGACATTGCCGGCAGCTACTGGTCCGCGACTCAGATCGATCGCGCGTTCAGGATCTACGCCACCCTGGTCGACGAGCCGATCCATCGCTGGTATCGCCAGCAGGGAATTGCGCGCTATCCCTTTGTCGACGAGACGGATTTCCAGCCGATGTACCGCGCCTTGTCCATGCTGGCGCCGCTGGCGCCGGTGGGGCCGACGGACTTTCCGACGTCCGCAGCCAACGTACAGGCATTTCCCGACACGGGTTCGGCGGCGTGGCATTCCGATCTGGCCGACCCGCAACGCACATCGCTGTACTTCCTGAGCGGGCCCTTCGGCTCGTTCAACCATTCCGAGCCGGAGCACAACAGTTTCGTGTTCCACATGGCCGGCGAGCCGGTGCTGATCAACGCCGGCTACTACGACAGCTACTTGAGCGCGCATCACGCCGGGTATACGCGCCACACCCGGGCCAAGAACGCCATGACGTACGACGGCGGGCGCGGACAGGCGGAAACCGTGGACGGCAAGACCGTGGGATCGATGGACTTCGCGGGGCAGTTGCTCAATGCCAAGACCGATGGCGCGTTGTTCGTGGTGACCGGCGATGCGACGGCGGCTTACCGCGTGTGCAACGGCGCGGCGGTCAATCCCGGGTGCTCGGTGCGGCCCTATCTCACGCCGATCTCCGCGGCGATCCGCAGCATCGCATCATTGCGCGACCAAGCCGTGGGCGCGCATTTCATCTACGACCGAATCGTCGGCCATGCGCCCCACGTCTGGGAGTGGAACCTGCATTCGTTCCACCCGTACAAGGTGCTCAGCACTGGAGAGCCGTTCACGGTCCAGGCCTTCGGGCCGTCGGGTGGCCCGTCGGTCTGTGTGGATGTTTACGGACCGCAGATGGAGTTCACGCAGACGAGCGGCTTTCCCATTGCACCGGCCGAAGTCCCGGGTCGCCCCGATCGCTACCCGACGCAATGGCACGCGATCTGGCGCACCAAAGCACCCACCGTCGATGCCACCTTTCTGGTCGTCTTGCGCGAGCACTGCGCCGGCCGCGCATTCAAGGTCGAACGGGACCAGCCTAACGGCACCGCGCGCGTGGTGATCAATCCCGGCGACGCGCTGGACGCACACCGATGGCTGACCTTCGACGGTGTGCGTGTTCGCACCTACGGCGGGCTTCGCTAGCGAGCCCCCCCGCCCAGCCGAGAGCGAGCGGCGGCGCTCATTGCCCGTGCCGTTCAGTTGCAGCCGTAGGCGATGCGGTTCAGGGCCGGCGGCGTCAACGCGGTACCGGTCGCCACGAACAAGGCTTCGAGCGCATCGAGATCCACATCACCACCGATCTGGTCGGTGCCGGCATTGAAGACCGTGAAGCCGTCGCCGCCCGAAGCCAGGAAGGAATTCATCGCCACTCGGTAACTGGCAGCCTTGTCGATCGGCATGCCATTGAGTTTGACCGATCCATCGCAGACGAACTTGCCGCCCTTTTGTGCGGCAAAGTTGGCGGCGGTCGTGTCGAAGGTGTGGGCATAGCTGAAACCGGACGAGATTTGCAGAATGCGTGCATACGCCTGACCGGCGCCCCATTGCTGTTCAAGCAAGTCATAGATCTGCTGGCCAGTCAGCGTCTTGACGGCCAGGCTGTTGCCGAAGGGTTGCACGGTGAACGACTCGCCATAGGTCACGTTGCCGTCGCCTTCGCCGGCCGGGCTCGAGGCGTAGCTCAGATCGGCGCGAATGCCGCCCGGATTCATGAATGCGATCACCGCGCCACCCTTATCCTGCGGCGCGGTCGCGGCGAGCTGGGCATCGGCAATCACGTCGCCAAGCGTGGATTCACCGCCCGCGGTCTGGGTGCGGGTGAGCGTCGCGGTGATGCTGCCGATCACGCGGTTGGCGATCGGCGCGGCGATCGCACTGTAGTTGGCGACGATCGACGAGATTTCGGCCACCGGCTCGATCGGCGCAGGCGACGCGAGAAAGTTGTTGCGATCGACCAATTGGTTCTCGGCCGCGATCGCGATCACGTCTTTCGAACGCGTGTCGATCTTCATGTCGATGCGCGTGATCAAGCGGCTGAACGCGCCGCCGCTCGTGACGGGTATCGCGCGTCCGGCGCTGTTGGGCAGCATGCAGTTGTAGGCTTGATGCGTATGGCCGGTGACGACCAGATCGACCGCATCGTTCAATCGGCCGACGATATCGACGACCGGGCCACTGACGCCTACGCAGCCGTTGATGCTGCCGGTGTTCACCACGCCGCCTTCGTGCAGCAGGACCACGATGGACTTGATGCCGCGGCGTTTGAGGTCGCCGATCAGCGCGTTGGCCGAGTCGGCTTCATCCTTGAACGACAGCCCGGCCACGCCGGACGGCGTGACGATGGTCGGCGTGGATTCGAGCGTCATGCCGATGAAGGCCACGCGGTTGCCCTTGAAGTTGCGCACGCCATAGGGGCGAAACAACGTCTTGCCGCTGTCGGTATCGACCACGTTCGCGGCCAGAAAGTCGAACTTGGCGCCTTCGAACGGGTAGGGGGTGCCGACCTCGTTGCCACGGCAGGAGTTGGCGTCGGTCGGATGACAGCCGCCCTCTTGCATGCGCAACAACTCTTCGCGACCCTCGTCGAACTCGTGGTTGCCGACCGCGTTGAAATCGAGTCCGAGCCGATTCATGGTTTCGATCGTCGGCTCGTCGTGGAACAAGGCCGAATTGAGCGGACTGGCGCCGATCAGATCGCCGGCGGAAACCACCACGCTGTTGGGTGCGCCCGCGCGCAACTGTCGGACGAGACCGGCCATGTAATCCACGCCACCGGCCGGAACGCCGGAACGCGCGCCCGTCGTCGGATTGGTGATGTACAGGTTGTCCGCGTCGCTGCGCAGATTCAGACCGGCACCGTCGATGTTGCCGTGAAAATCGTTGAACGCGATCACGCGCACGCGCAGCGTGTTGCCGACCTCCGAGCGCGCGGCAGAGCGCACCAACTCGGCCGCTTCATGCGGGCGCAGCACGCGGTGCTTGAGCAAATGCGCACCGAGCTCCGCGACCTCGGCGATGAATTCACCATGATTGCCGTAGTTCGCGCCTTCGGCTTCGGTATCGACGATCAACTCGTTGAGGCAACGTTGGTTGATCGCCTTGTTTGCCACGCCGGTCACGATTTGCGCCGTGCCTTCGCCAAAGGTGACGTTGCCGGAGCAGGTCGCGGTCGCAGCGGCCTGCGACGAAAATCCGGCGGTCGCGCAAAGCGCGACGAGCGCCGCCATGCGGTCGAGTTTGAACGGCAGATTGCGGATCATGAAGGTCGTCTCCGAATTGGAATGGGCGTTGTGCGCTCAGGAGTCTGAGTCGCCGACATTGCCGATTCGGGGCGGCCGGTTGATTCGAATGGACTACGCCCTCCAGGACCAGGACGCCAGGACGCGCGTGCGATGCCACGCTTTCATGCCGATGTCGCAAACAGCTGCGAAAGTCCGGCGCAATATCTGTCGATCGCCAAACCATGTCCTTGCCGCACGACGAGGGTCCAATCCGTTTGCAAGGGGCGCGCAAGCGCGTCTTCTGGTGGCATCCGATGCCCATGGACTATCGCGCGCCGCTCTTTCGTGTCATGGCCCAAACGCATGATGTTCGGTACTTCTTCATGCGCCGCTGCGCTGAGCAAGAAGTTGTCGCCGCAGAGTATTCATCGAGTGCGTCGGGGCGCTTCGGTTTGCGCCCTGATTTGTTGAGCCCCAGCGATGCGCGCGCGATTCGCGCCGGCGTGCGCTCGTCCGACGTGTTCGTGACCTCGTTCCTGGGCAACCTGCATTCGATCTGGGGCATCTGGTGTGCCAGACGCGCGGGCAAGAAGGTGGTCGTATGGGAAGAGGTGCGATGGTTTCCCGCAACCATGCGGGCGCGGGCAAGGCGACTCGTGGTGACGCTGGTGGCACGCTTGGTCGACGCGTTCTTTGTGCTGGGCGAGACCCAGAAGAAGATGCTGCAGCACTTGGGCGTTCCGGCGGAGAAGATCTTCGTTTCGAGCGAAAGTCCTGGATTCGACTACAGCCATGTCGAACCCAGAGCGGTCGACCTTCCCTTCGATGCGGATCGACCATTGCTCTTGTTCGTCGGCAGACTCATCGAGGTCAAGGGCGTCGAGTATCTGCTGCGCGCATTTGCCCGCGTGGAACGGCAAGCACCGCGGGCCGCCTTGGTGATCGTCGGCGACGGTCCGCTGCGCGCCGAGCTCATCGCGTTGGCGGCCGAACTGAATCTCGACGCGGTCCACTTTGCGGGATTCATCAGCGATCCAGGGATGAAGAGCTTCTTGCTCCGGCGCGCCAGCGCGCTCGTGGTGCCGTCGGTCAATACGCCGCGGCTGAGCGAAGGCGGGCCGTTGGTCGTGCTCGAAGCGCTCTCGGCGGGGCTGCCTGTCATTGGGACCGATGCCCTTGGAAGCAGCACGGAGAAGATCATCGACGGCAACAACGGCTATGTCGTCGCCCAACGCGATGTGGCCATGCTCGCCGACCGCATGCTGCATGTGGTCAATGGACGAGGGCCGGATCGGCAGCGCGTGCGCGAGACCTTCTTGGCGCTGCCCGATCATGCGCATCAGGCGAGGCAGCTCTGCCGCGCGATCGACCGGGCCCTGGGCGGACGGCGATCGCCTTGCGACGCTCCAATCGAGAAGGAGCAGTGTTGATTCCCCGTGTGTTTCATCAGGTATGGATCAATCGCCATTGCCCGGATCTGCCGCCGCAGTTCGCGGCGTATCGGGACTCTTGGTTGCGGATGCATCCGGGTTGGGGCTACCGCTTGTGGAACCTGGAGAACCTCGATTTCAAATGTCTGCGTGCGGACCTTCTTCCGCAATGCGTGTCCTACGCGGCGCTGGCCGATATTCTTCGGCTGGAAGTGCTGTACCGCCATGGAGGGGTGTACGTCGACACGGACTTCGAGTGCTTCAAGCCGATCGACGCATTGATCGACGGACTGCATGCATTTGCCTGCTCGGAGAATGGGCAGGTGATCAGTACCGGGTTGATGGGCGCGAAGCCCGGTTCGCAGATCATGCGACGTCTGATCGACGGGCTTCCCGAGCAGATTGGGCAGGTGCACGCAAACCACGAAACCGGGCCTGCCTATGTGACCCGTCAAATCCTGCGCGGCGGCTTCACCGGCGACTTCGCACTGCTTCCCTCAGCGTATTTCTACCCTTATGCGATGGGTGAGCCGCGCATGACCGCGGCCGACTGCCCTGACGCATATGCCGCCCATCATTGGGCTTTGTCGTGGTTCGATCCCAAAGAGCGCAGTCTGCTCAATCGCTTGCGCAAGAAGCTGCTCGGCGCTCCAAAGCGTGAACCGTTCACCTGGGTCCGCGACACCGCGGCGTGCCGATGAGTGCGGCGAATTCAAGTGACGAGATCGGCCCCCAGGTCGAGCGCACGCAAGCGTCGCCGAGCCCGTGGCAGGCGCTCAAGGCCGATACGCATCGGCAATACGGCGTGTTCTCCATCGGACGCTTGATAAAGGGCGCGCTCACGCGGCGCACCTTTCGGGCGGTCGCGACGATGCGCCTGTGCCAGTGGGCCGCGCGTGGCGGCGGTGCGCGGATCCTGCTGCCCTTGTTTCAGGTTTTGCACCATGTCGCCACGCATCGCGCAGGCATGGACTTTCCGTGGCGCACCGAGATCGGTCCCGGTCTTGCGCTGACGCATGGCTGGGGATTGGTCGTGAATCAAGGTGCGCGCATCGGCGGCAACGTGACCTTGTTTCATGGGGTGACGCTGGGTCGTCGCGATCGCATTGCGCGCGACGGCTCGCGCAGCACGTCCTATCCGGTACTCGAAGACGAAGTGTGGGTCGGTCCGCACGCGATCATCGTCGGTGGCGTCACGATCGGGCGTGGCAGCCGCATCGCGGGTGGCGCCTTCGTCACCGAAAGTGTGCCGCCCTATTCCGTCGTGCAGGGCAATCCCGCAGCGGTGGTCAAGCACGATGGTGTGCCCGACGTCGGCAACCCCGCGCCAGGCTTGGGCCTGACCGCACGCGAGGCACAGGCATGACGACGAATAAGACGAATAAGAAACGGATCCTCATGATCGGCCCGGACGACGCTGGCATGGGGGGAATGGCGACGGTGGTCAACATCTATCGCCAAGCTGGCATGTTCGATCGCTATCGGGTGCGCTACATCGTCTCGCATCGGGTTGGCGGTGCAATTTGCAAGCTTCGATCACTGGTGCTCGCATGGTTGGCGACAATGCATTGCATGCTGCGTGGGCGCATTGGCCTGATGCACGTGCATACGGCCTCGGATGCCAGTTTCTGGCGCAAGACCTTGTTCTTGCTACCGGCGTTCGTATTCGGTGTGCCGACGATCCTGCATGTGCATGGCGCGACGTTCAGAGATTTCTTCGAACGCGAGTGCGGGCCAGTGCGCCGGTCGATCGTGCGCTTCGTGCTTCGGCATTGCTCGCGCGTGATTGCGTTGTCCGCTACCTGGAAGGACTGGATCATCCAGGCCTCACCAGGTTCCCGGGTCGATGTGATCTACAACGCAGTCTTCGTCCCATCGTCGGTGGTGGCGTGGGAACAGCGTCAGCCCGGTGCGGTGCTTTCGCTCGGTGTGCTGGGAAAGCGAAAGGGCAGCTACGACCTGGTCGCCGCCGCGGCGCGGGTCCTTGCAAATCGCGCCGATGTGCATTTGCGTCTGGGCGGCGATGGTGAACTCGATCAGGTCGCAGCGCACGCAAAAGCGCTCGGCGTGGCGGACCGCGTCGCGCTGCTGGGATGGGTGCGCGATGCCGACCGCGATCGCCAACTTGCTTCGGCATCGGTGTATGCATTGCCGTCCTATCACGAAGGTCTTCCGATGAGCGTGCTCGAAGCGATGGCCGCGGGTCTGCCGATCTTGAGCACGCCGGTCGGCGGAATTCCCGAGGCGGTGACGCATGGTGTCGAGGGCTTTCTCGTTCCGCCCGGCGATGTCGAATGCATCGCTCGGCATCTCGAACGCCTGCTGAGTGAGCCGGGACTTGCACAGCGCATGGGTGAGGCGGCGCGCCGCAAGATCCAATGCCAGTTTTCGGTGGACGCCATGCTCCCGAAGTTGGAGCGGTTGTACGCCGAGCTGGGCGTGCGTGCCTGATCGGGGCGCGGCGCTGTAGCTCGCCTGTCATCGGCGGCGCGTAGGCTCGCGCCGCATCCGACATCATCTGCCATCGAGGCGGGGCCGACATGAAGCTCAAGCTCGCACAATCCCTCTTGAAGCCGTTCGGCTATCAACTTGCGCGCTACTCGCGATTCGAGGAGATGCTGCGCAATCTGCGTGCGCATCGCGACCCCTTCACCTTCGTTCAGATCGGCGCGAACGACGGCATCCTGTTCGACAACCTCTACTATTTCGTCACCGAGCACCACTGCCGTGGGCTTGTCGTGGAGCCCTTGCAGGACTACTTCGAGCGGCTGTCGCTGAACTACAAGCATTACCCGGCGATCAAGCCGGTCAAGGTCGCCATGCATCCGACCGAACGCAAGTGCACGCTGCACCGCGTGAATCCCGCATCGCTGGCACTCCTGCCCAACTGGACCGCGGGCATCGCCTCGTTCGATCCGGGTCATCACGCCAAGCTTGCGATGCCCGCCGAGCACATGCTGGCCGAGGAAGTCGAGTGCATGCCGTTGATGGAACTGTTGCGCACGCACGGGATCGATGCGCTTGACCTGCTGCAGATCGACACCGAGGGCTTCGACGCCGAGGTCATACGCATGATCGACTTCGACACCGTCACGCCGACCATCATCAAGTACGAATCGGTGAGTCTTTCTCCGGCCGACAGCGCCGATGTGCGCGCTCGACTGGGCGCACGCGGCTACCGGTTGTTCGTCGAAGGCGGCGACACGATCGCCTATCAGCGCGAGGCAATGAACCGGATTCGCGCCGCAGCGTAGCGTCGATTCGCTGCGGCCGAACCGCGTGCGCCTACTGCACCGGCGAGTCTGATCGCGGATGCGGCACGCGATTCATCGCGGAGCCGGTCGTTCCACAGCTTCACCAGGCTTGCCGCGTAGTCGCCGGTGTGTGGTTCGAGCACGTACGGCGTGTCGATGCGCAGCCAGCCTTCGTAGCCGCGTCCGTCCGTATCCACGAGGTGTGCCCATAGCGCGTCGAACTCGCGTGTCGGGCGGTTGCGCTGCTCGATGCGCAGATGACGCGCGGCGATGTCGCGCACCATCGGAGCATGGTCCGAAGGAATCAATGAACCGAACGGCTCATCGATTGCACGCGTGCGACGCATCGACGGGTCACGAACCGACCCGAGGCTACTGCGATTCGACTCAGCCAAAGGTGTTCGCAAATGATTCCTGTACGTGCATTGGCCGGCCTGGTGCTGGCGCTTCCGGCGGCGTTCGCGCACGCGTCCACGAGCGGTGTCGTCATCAGTCAGGCCTATGGCGGTGGCGGCAATTCGGGCGCACCGTACACACACGACTTCGTCGAGTTGTTCAACGCCGGCAGCACGTCCGTGAACCTCGGCGGTTGGTCGATCCAGTACGCGTCGGCGACGAGCACCGGCACCTTCGCCGCGAACTCTCCGTTCGCGCTGCCGGCCGTGACGCTGCAGCCCGGTCAGTACTACCTCGTGCGCTTTGCAGGCGGTGCCAACGGCGTCGCACTGCCGACGCCGGATGCGGCGATCGCGGGCACCAATCCGAATTTCTCCGGTTCCGCGGGCAAGATTGCTTTGGTCAGCGACGCTGCGGGGCTCGCGTGCAACGGCGGTTCGACGCCGTGCAGCGCGGCCCAGCTTGCGCAGATCGTCGACTTAGTCGGCTATGGCAGCGCGAACTTCTTCGAAGGCGCGGTCGCGCCGGCGCTGTCGAACACGACAGCGGCGATGCGCACCGCCCAGGGCTGCACCGATAGCGACAACAACGCCGCCGACTTCAGCGCCGTCGCGCCGGCACCGCGCAACACCGCGTCGCCGTTCAACGTGTGCGGCGGTGGCTCGATCAACCAGCCGATCGCGGCGAGCTGTCCGTCCGTGAGCGTGCCGGCCGGCAGTGCCGCCATCGCGACGGTGACGGCTTCCGATGCGGACAGCGTCGTCAATGCGCTGGCGATCGTCGGCGCTGCACCGGCCGGCATCGCGATCGGCACGGTAACACCCGCCACTGCCGACGGCGGCACCGCAGTCGCGACCATCGACATCGGCGCTGGCGTCGCGGTGGGCAGCCACGCGCTGACGCTGCAATGGGCGAACAACGAGGCGCAGACGGCGCAGTGCACGCTGAACGTCGGCGTGTCGGGTGTGACGCCGATCTACTCGATCCAGGGCGGCAGTACCACGAGCCCGTTCGCAGGCCAGACCGTGACGACCAGCGGGGTCGTCACGAAGGTCAACAACAACGGCTTCTTCATGCAGGACCGGTTGGGCGACAACGATCCGGCGACCTCCGACGGCATCTTCGTGTACACCAGCACGGCGCCGACCGTGAGCGTCGGCCAGCTCGTGCAATTGAGCGCAACCGTCGCGGAGTACAACACCTGCGCGGCCACCAACACCGAGACCGCTGCGC
>CAYUYC010000026.1:0-19202 GCA_964448945.1 uncultured Burkholderiaceae bacterium | reverse complement strand
CTTGACGATCAAGCAATTGCGCGAGCGCACCGATGCTTCGGGCGCGCACGAAGCGCTCGACGAAATCGTGCGCTGCCTCGAGCACGGCAACCATGCGCGCTGGATGCGCGAACGCTTCGGCGAGTTCCGCTCGCTCGAAGGCATGGTGTTTGCGCAGACGCGCGCCTTCCAAAGCGAGCGCGTCCCGCGCGAAGAAATCGAGGTCTGAACAGGCTGCGCATACCCGGCTGCAGGGGTGCGGCGCTCTTGTGCGGCGCATCCATGCTGGCCGGATTTCTGACAGGCAATCGACAGCGGCGCTTCGTATAGTGCGTGCGCTTTCCCGGTGTCCCCAGTGTTGGGACACCTGACGAACCACCACAAGAGGAGACAGCCTATGTTCGCCAAATCCATGTTGGCCGCAGTGATTGCGCTTGCCGCGGGCATTGCCCAGGCCGCACCCGAAAAGACCGAATGCATCGCACCGGCCAAGCCCGGCGGCGGATTCGACCTCACCTGCAAGCTGGTGCAAAGCGGGCTGCAAAACGGCAACTACATCAAGGACCCGATGCGCGTGACCTATATGCCGGGCGGCATCGGCGCGGTCGCGTACAACACCGTCATCGCCCAACGCCCCGATGAAGGCGGCACCGTGGTTGCGTTCTCGGGCGGCTCGGTGCTCAATCTTGCGATCGGCAAGTTCGGCAAGTACACCGCCGAAGACGTGAAATGGCTCGCGGGCGTCGGTGCCGATTACGGCGCGATCGTCGTGCGTGCGGATTCGCCGTTCAAGTCGCTCAAGGATCTGATGACCTCGCTCAAGACCGATCCGTCCAAGGTGGTCTTCGGCGCGGGCGGCACGGTGGGCAGCCAGGACTGGATGAAGTCCGCGATCATCGCCAAGGAAGCGGGCGTCAATTACAAGAACATGCGCTACGTCGCCTTCGAAGGCGGCGGCGAGGCCTTGACCGCGCTGCTCGGCGGCCATGTGCAAGCCTATTCGGGCGATGCGTCCGAAGTGGCCGCGCATATCAAGGGCGGCAAGATCCGCATCCTCGCGGTGCTCTCGCCCGAGCGTCTGCCCGGCGAGCTGTCGAATGTGCCGACCGCCAAGGAACAGGGCTATCCGATGGACTGGACCATCATCCGCGGCTTCTACATGGGCCCCAAGGTGTCGAACGACGACTACAAGTGGTGGGTCGCGACCTTCGACAAGATGATGGCCACGCCCGAGTTCGCCAAGCTGCGTGAAGAGCGCGGTCTGTTCCCGTTCGCGCTCACCGGCGACAAGCTCACCGAGTTCATCCGCAAGGACGTCAAGCGCTACGCCGAACTGGCCAAGGAATTCGGCATGGCTGCGCAGTAACGCGTTCGGCTTCGATCGTCTTGCACAAGGGAGCGCGCGATGAGCGAACGCATCTTCGGTGTGGTGCTGTTGCTGCTCAGCGCGGCGGGCATCTGGATCGGTTGGGACCTCAAGGCCCCGATCTCGTATGAACCCGTCGGGCCGCGCGCTTTCCCGATCCTCGTGCTCGCGTTGATCGCGGTGTGCGCGGTGCCGCTGGTCTTCACCCGGCGCGAAGCCACCGATTGGGCACCGTCGCCGGTGCTGGTACGCGTGGGGGTGATGTTCGTCGTGCTGCTCGCCTACGCCTACTTCTTCGAGCGCCTGGGTTTCATGTTGTCGACGGCGCTCATGACCGTGCCGATCGCGCGCTTCTTCGGCGGCAGCTGGAAGCAATCGGTGATCGGCGGGGTGGTCATGGCGGTGGTGTTGTTCGTGCTGTTCGACAAGCTGCTCGACGTGGCGTTGCCGACCGGGTTGTGGTTCAAGCATCTGCTGGGGTGAGGCATGGATACCTGGTCGCAATTGATGTCGGGGTTTTCGGTCGCGGGCACACCGACCAATCTCCTGATCGCCCTGGCGGGCGCCTTCCTGGGCACGGTGATCGGGTTGCTGCCCGGTCTCGGTCCGATCAACGGCGTGGCGATCCTGCTGCCGATCGCCTTCGCGATGAAGCTGCCGCCCGAATCCGCGCTCATCTTGCTGTGCGCGGTCTATGCGGGTTGCGAATACGGCGGGCGCATCTCGGCCATCCTCATCAACGTGCCCGGCGATGCCGGCGCGGTGATGACCACGCTCGACGGCTATCCGATGGCGCGCAAGGGTCTGGCCGGTCCGGCATTGTCGATCTCGGCCTGGTCGTCCTTCGTCGGCTCGATGATCGCCACCATCGGCATCGTGCTGTTTGCACCGATGTTGTCCGAATGGGCGATCGCCTTCGGCCCGGCCGAGTACTTCGCGCTCATGGTGCTCGCGCTGTCCTGCCTGGGCGGCTTGATCGGCGATTCGATCTCCAAGGCGCTCATCGCCTGCCTGATCGGCCTGTTCCTGTCGTGCGTGGGGATCGACGCCAATAGCGGGGTGTATCGCTACACCTTCGATCTGCTGCATCTGTCCGACGGCATTCCGTTCATCGTCATCGTGATCGGCCTGTTCGCGGTCAGCGAGGTGATGCTGATGCTGCAAGGGATGCACACCGGCATCGAACAGATCCCGCTCACCGGACGGCTGATGTTCAACAAGGCCGAGCTCAAACAGCAGAACGGCGCCACCTTGCGATCGTCGATCGTCGGCTTCTTCATCGGCGTGCTGCCGGGCGCGGGGGCAACCATCGCGTCGTCGATGACCTACGCGATGGAACAACGCATCGCGGGCAAGAGCAGCGAATTCGGCCGTGGCGACGTGCGCGGCGTTGCGGCGCCCGAGGCGGCCAACAATGCTTCGGCCTATGGTTCGCTCATTCCGATGCTCACGCTCGGCGTGCCCGGTTCGGGCACCACCGCGGTGATGATCGGCGCGCTCACGCTGTACAACATCACGCCGGGGCCGACGCTGTTCCAGGATCAACCCATCATCGTCTGGGGGCTGATCGCATCGCTGTTCATCGCCAACGTCATGTTGCTGGTGATGAACATCCCGATGATCCGACTGTTCGTGAAGTTTCTTTCAGTGCCCAACTGGCTGCTGGTGCCGGGCGTCGCCGCGATCTCGCTCGTGGGCGTCTATGCGGTGCACGGCACCACCTTCGACCTGGTGCTCGGCACCTTGCTCGGCGGCATCGGCTTCTTGTTGCGCGAGATGAAGTTCCCGATCGCGCCCTTCATCCTCGGTTTCGTGCTCGGCGACATGATGGAGCAGAACCTGCGCCGTGCGCTGTCGATCAGCAATGGCGAACTCGGCGTGCTGTTCGCCAGCCCGATCGCGATCGGTTTGTGGATCGCCGCCGTGGTGATGCTCGTCGGCCCGCGGGCGCTCAAGCTGATCGAAAAGCGCCGCGCCGCGGCGGCCCCGGCCAGCGTCTGAAGGGGCCGAGCACTGCGTACATTTGCGATGCCGCGCGCGCCTGATTAGGCTACGCGCGGCATGCGCCGGGCATGCGTGCCGAAAGGACCCGTGTGCGTATCCTGCTGGTCGAAGATCATCCTGAGCTGTCCTTGTGGCTGGGCCGAGCCTTGCAGCAGGCCGGGCATGAGATCGTCTTTGCGCTCGATGGCGAAGACGCCGATGCCAAGCTGCGCGCCGCCAACTTCGATCTCATCGTGCTCGATCTCAATCTGCCCAAGCGCTCGGGGCTCGATGTGCTCGGCGCCATGCGCGCGCGCGGCGATGCGACGCCGGTGCTGATCCTCACCGCGCGTGCCGAGGTGGCCGATCGGGTGCAGGGCCTCAATGCGGGGGCCGACGATTACCTGTCCAAACCCTTCGACCTCACCGAATTCGAAGCCCGCGTGCAAGCGCTGTTGCGCCGGCCCAAGGAAATGCGTCAGGACGTGCAGACCCTCGGGCGCCTGAAGCTCGACCTCAAACAAAACGCCTTCTACCGCGATGGCGAGCCGATCCAGCTGTCCAAACGCGAGAACGCCTTGCTGCGCGCCTTGTTCGAGCGCGAAGGCAGGGCGGTGAGCAAGGAGTTCCTGTTCGAGCATGTGTTCGCGGGCGACGAGGCCAACCTCGACGCGATCGAGGTGCTGGTCTATCGCGTGCGCAAGCGGGTCGAGGATTGCGGCGTGCGCATCGCCACCCTGCGCGGGCTGGGCTACATGCTCGAACGCGAGCGCGCATGAGCAGCGCGCGCCCGGGTTCGTTGCGCGGCACCTTGCTGCGCTGGTTGTTGTGGCCGACCCTGATCCTGCTGCCGATCAACGCGGTGTTCACCTACCGTGAAGGCATCGCGGTGGCCAATGCGGCCTACGACCGTTCGTTGTTGTTGTCGGCGCGCACGATCGCCGAACGCGCGCGGGTCGAGAACGGCCGGCTCAACATCGATCTGCCCTATGCCGCGCTCGACATGGTCGAGAACGACATCGGCGGCCGGCTGTACTACCGCGTGCTCGGCACCGAGAGCGAATTCGTCGCGGGCTTCGACGATTTTCCGGCCCTGCCGTCCGACGTGCCCTTGTCGCCCACCTACCCGGCGCTGGTGCGCTTCTACGACACGCAATACCACGGCACCCCGGTGCGCGCCGCGGCCTTCTTCCAGCCCATCAACGAGAACGGCCTGATGGGCATGATCCTGATCCAGGTCGCCGAGACTTACGACTCGCGCAATGCGCTGACCGAACGCATCCTCATCGACACGCTGTTGCGCCAGGGCCTGCTCATCGCGGCGTCCATCGTGCTCATCGTGTTTGCGGTGCGGCGCGGCCTGCGCACTCTCGATCGTCTGCGCGAGGACGTCGAAGCGCGCTCGCAGCTTGATCTCACCCCGCTGGACGAGCGTGCGGTACCGGCCGAGACCCGCCCCTTCGTTGCTGCGCTCAATCGCTACATCGGCCGTCTGTCCGATCTGGTCGATCTGCGCAAGCGCTTCATCGCCAATGCCGCGCATCAATTGCGCACGCCGATCGCGGTGCTCAAGACCCAGGTCGCGCTGGCCGAGCGCGAGACCGATCCGCAAGCGGTGCGCGCGATCGTCGCGGCCATGAGCGCCACCACCGACACGGCCGCGCGTCTGGCCAATCAGTTGCTCTCGCTCACCCGCGCCGAGCACGGCATGGGTACCGGAGAGCAACGCATCGACCTGATCGCGCTTGCGCGCAACGCCTGCCTCGATTTCGCGCCGCGCGCGCTCGAGATCGGGCTCGATCTCGGTTTCGATGCGCCCGACGATGCGAGCATCGAGGTCGCCGGCGATGCGGTCTTGCTCAGCGAGATGATCGGCAATCTGCTCGACAACGCGATCAAGTATTGCGCCAGCGGCGACGGCATCACGGTGCGGGTCGCGGTCGCCGACGATACGGCCGTGCTCGAAGTCGACGACAGCGGCCCGGGCATTCCGGCCGCGGAACGCGAGAACGTGCTCAAGCGCTTTTATCGGGTGCCGGGGCAGGCGGTGTCGGGCTCGGGCCTGGGGCTGGCGATCGTCAACGAGATCGTGATGCAGCACCACGGCAGCATCGCGCTGGGCGAGGGTGCCCTCGGCGGCTTGCGCGTGCGCGTGATCCTGCCGCTGGCGCTGCCCCAATGAAAACCGCGCCGCCCGGTGTCCCGGACGGCACGGTGTCATGTTGCGTGCTGCGGTGAGGCTCAGGCCGCGCGGCGACGTTGCGGCGCGCGATTGTCGAACGAACGCGACGGCGCTCCGCCCGCAGGCTTGCCGCCGGTACGGCGCGGCGCGCCGGTCTTGGCCGCCCCCGGCTTGCGATCGAAGCGCGGCTTGTTCGCCGCCGGGCGCACCGCGCGTTGCGGCTCCAGGCCGGCCACGGTTTCCACGGGGATCGGTTGCGAGGTGAAGCGTTCGATGCGGCGGATCATGCCGATTTCGCGATGTTCGACCAGCGTCACCGCCAGACCATTGCGGCCGGCGCGGCCGGTGCGGCCGATGCGGTGCACGTAGTCTTCGGCATTCATCGGCAAGCCGTAATTGATGACATGGCTGATGGTCGGCACATCGATGCCGCGGGCAGCGACGTCGGTCGCGACCAGCACACGCAAGGCGCCGCGGCGCAGGGCGCCCAGGGTGCGATTGCGCTTGCCTTGGGGCATGCCGCCGTGCAGCGCGCCGACCACATGGCCCATTTCTTCGAGGCGCCCGGCGAGCCAATCGGCATCGCGCTGGGTCGAGGTGAAGACGATGGCTTGTTCGATGTCGGCACCCGCGAGCAGATGTTCGAGCAGCGCGTTCTTGTGGCGCGCGTCGTCGGCGTAGTGCAGACGCTGGGCGATGTTTTCGTGGCGATCGCGGTGGCTTTGCACTTCGATGCGCTCGGGTTCGCGCAGCAGGCCTTCGGCGAGCCGGGCGACCGGGCCGGCGAAGGTGGCCGAGAACAGCATGGTCTGGCGCGTGGCGGGCGTGCGCGCGGCGATGTTGCGCATGTCGTCGATGAAGCCCATGTCGAGCATGCGGTCGGCTTCGTCGAGCACCAGGATTTCGATCGCCGATAAGTCGAGCTTGCCGTTGTCGAGATGGTCGAGCACGCGGCCCGGGGTGCCGATCACGATGTCGAGCGCGCTGCGCAGTTGCTGCAATTGCTTGCCGTAAGGCACGCCGCCGACCATGGTCGCGGTCTTGAGCCAGCGCAGTTGCTTGCCGTAGGTGTCGGTCGCCTTGGCGACCTGGAGTGCGAGTTCACGCGTGGGCGTGAGCACCAGCACGCGCGGCTTGCGCGCCGGCGCGGGGCTCGGGCGGCGCAATTCGCGCTGGCCGTTGGCGGCTTCGCGTTCGGCGGGCGCGGGACGCGGCGCGCGGGTGTCGGTCAATGCCAGGCGATGCAGGGCCGGCAGCATGAAGGCGGCGGTCTTGCCGCTGCCGGTGTTGGACGAGACCATCAGGTCGCGGCCGGTGAGCGCCACCGGAATGGCTTGGGCCTGGACGGCGGTCGGATCGGTGTAGCCGCTCGCGCGCACAGCCGCGAGCAATGCGGGATTCAATCCCAGCGTATCGAAACTCATGGTTTCCTCGAGTCAAGCAAATGCCGACGTCACGCTGTTGACGCGTGTCGACATGGTGGGTCGCGGTGAGACTTGAGCGCAGTTGCGCGGTGCCTGGAGCGACGGCATCGCCGCCAACCTGAAGGCCCGTTACTTCCGCGTGCGGACTCGGGAGGGAAGGTCAGAGGAGATGAATCTAAGCGCGATCCACGAAAAGCCGGATCGACGCGAGGGGCGCAGCATACACGAAGCCTTGCGGCGGCGCGTGAAGAAATTCCCGCGCCGCGGGACTTGTTTCAAAGCAAAGGGCCTGCGGGTTTGGGAAAGGCGGCGTCGCGCAGGGCCTGCTGCTTTTCGGGCGGCAGCTTGAGGATGAGGGTCAACAGCTCGGCACCGTCGATGGCACGCACCTTGTTCGCGGCGGCGTCCTTGAGGGCGTCTTCGGTGAAGCCCGAGGCGGCCACGATGGTGCCGCGCGGCAGTTGGTTGCGTACCTGCGCTTCGCGGAAGGTACGCACGCGCGGCAGATCGGCCGCGGCGCCCCAGCCGACGGTCTCGACGAACATCATCGGTTTGTCGGGGGCCGAAGGCGCGGCGAGCGCAAAGCGCGCCGAGCCATCGGTCAGTCCGTGGCGCGGTTCGATGTGAAATCCGGCCGACGAGAAATACGCCGAGCACAAGGCGCCGAAGCGATGCGGATCGAGCGCGCGCAGCACCGCCAGCGTCCAGGGCGCATCGTGATCGACCGGCGGCGGGGCGAAGGCTTCGGGCGGCGGCGCGGTGGTGGTCAGGCGCGAGGGGCGCGATTCTTCGATCTCGTCGGCGGGCTGCGCGTAGTACAGGCGCTTGAACAGCGCGTAGCCGTACACCGGCATGAGCGCCATGCCCAGCACGATCGCCGGCAGGGCGATGAGCATCGCGATCCAGAATCCGAGCAGGCCGGCAATGCCGCCCACGATGATGCCGAAGATCATGGCCACCAGGGCCGCCGCGACCATCACGATCGCGCTGACCGCCATGATCGGCACCCAGTTGCGCAAGGCCGCGCGCACTGCGCTGCCGAGTGCGAACCACACCCGTTGGCGGCCGATCGCCACCACGGTGAGGAACAGGCCTTGCACCGACATCAAGGGTGTCAGCGCGATCATCGCGACCAGCATGAAGAACCCCAGCGCGAAGCTCATCCTGGGGAATCCGATCGACGATTTGCCGCCACTGGAAAGCACGCTCGGCTCGACGATCACGCCCACCACCACTGTAGCGAGAACGGTTGCTAGGGCCGTACCGACCCAGATCGCGAGCACGGCGCCCGCCACGCGCAATGGATCTTCGATGAAGCCGACAAACAAATCGGTGAACGATGCACTGCCCTCGGCCTCCCGGGTGTCGATGATCCGGTACCAGCCGTAGAACAGCAGCAAGAAGGCGACCGGAATGCCGATCTCGAGCACCAGGACATCGAGGACCGGGATACTGCCGAACAGAAAGCCCAGCACGATCGAGGTGATGGCGTACATGACGACGACCGCCAGCGAGATGGCCAGATACATCCCCAGTCCGCGCACGAGGATGCCCAGCGTGTCGGGGATGATGCGCAGCGCTTCATTCACCGTGATCTTGCGGGCTTCGATGAGAAAGCCGGCAGGCGGGGCAACCGGGTCGGGATCGAACCCCGGCACGGCGACGGATTGCTCGAATTCGTTCATGGTGGGGAGCGCTTGGCGTCCTGGACGGTGGAAAGAGTCGCCGGATCGCATCGGACGATCCGGGTGCGGTCGATTCTACGTGCGAGTTGTGACCATGCGTATCAGCCTTTGGCCTACACGCCAATGTGGGCATCGCCCGCGGCCCGGCCATTCTTGATCGGCTTCAAGGCAACGATCCGCCGGTGCGGCTAGGGTGCGGCCCCATGCAAAAACCCGAACTCGTTTGTCCGGCAGGCAGCTTGCCGGCGCTCAAGGCGGCCGTGGACAACGGCGCGGATGCGGTCTATCTGGGCTTCAAGAACCAGACCAATGCGCGCAATTTCCCCGGCCTCAATCTCGATCACAACGGCCTCGTCGACGGCATCCGTTATGCGCAATCGCGCGGACGCAAGGTGTTGGTGGCGATCAACACCTATGCCCAGGTGGGGCGCGTGGACATCTGGCAGCGCGCAGTCGACGAAGCTGCAGAACTCGGTGTCGACGCGCTGATCCTCGCCGACATGGGCGTGCTCGCCTACGCGCACGAACGTCATCCGCAATTGCGGCTGCATCTGTCGGTGCAGGGTTCGGCCACGAGTTACGAAGCCATCAATTTCTGCCGCGATCTGTTCGGCATCCAGCGTGCGGTGCTGCCGCGGGTGCTGACGCTGCAACAAGTCGAGCATGTGATCCAGAACACCGAGGTCGAGATCGAGGTGTTCGGCTTCGGCAGCTTGTGCGTGATGAATGAAGGGCGCTGCTGGCTGTCGTCGTATGCCACCGGCGAATCGCCCAACACCCATGGCGTGTGTTCGCCCGCGCATTTCGTGCGCTGGGACCAGAAGCCCGATGCGATGGAAGCGCGCCTGAATGGCATCCTGATCGACCGCTTCGCGCCCAACGAACCGGCCGGCTACCCGACCTTGTGCAAAGGCCGCTTCGATGTCGCGGGCGAGACCGTCTACGCGCTCGAAGAGCCGGTCAGCCTCAATGTGCTGCCCATCTTGCCCGACGTGCTGCGCATCGGCGTCTCGGCGATCAAGGTCGAAGGGCGGCAACGCAGCCCGGCCTATGTCGCGCAGGTGACGCGCGTGTTGCGCGCAGCGATCGATGCCGCGGCCGACGATCCGCGCTATTCGGTCAAGCCGGCCTGGCAGGCCGAACTCAACAAGGTGAGCGAAGGTCAGTCGCAGACGCTCGGCGCCTACAGCAAGCCGTGGAGATGAGATGAAGCTCGCCCTGGGTCCGTTGTTGTACTTCTGGTCGCGCGACGAGGTGTTGCGCTTTTATGCCGAGATCGCCGAAGCGCCGGTCGACATCGTCTATCTGGGCGAGGTGGTGTGCTCGCGCCGCCAACAAATGCGCACCGAGGATTGGCTGGGTCTGGCCGCCGACCTCAAGCGCGCCGGCAAGGAAGTGGTCTTGTCGACGCAAGCGCTGCTGCAAGGCGAGAACGAATTGCGCTTCGTGCGCCGGCTGGTCGAAAGCGGCGAGTACACCGTCGAGGCCAATGATCTCGGCGCGGTGCAGATGGTGCGCGGGCATGTGCCTTTCGTGGCCGGGCCGCATCTGAACCTGTACAACGAAGACGCACTGGCGCTGTTTGCCGCTCAAGGCATGGTGCGCTGGGTGCCGCCGTTGGAATTGCCCGCACCGACGGTCTACGACTTGCATGCGCGCCGCCCTGACGGTGTGCAGACCGAGGTGTTTGCCTTCGGTCGCCTGCCCCTCGCGTTTTCGGCGCGTTGTTTCACCGCGCGCCACGCCGGCTTGCACAAGGACGATTGCCAGTTCAAATGCCTCGAGCATCCCGATGGCCTGCTGATGAACACGCGTGAAGGCCAGCCCTTCCTGACCATCAACGGCATCCAGACCCAGAGCGCGCAAACCTTCAATCTGTTGGGCGAGTTGCCGCAACTCGCGGCCCAGGGCATCGATGTCGTGCGCATCAGTCCGCATGCGCAGCACACGCCGGCGGTGATCGCCGCCTTCGATGCGCGCCGTCGCGGTGAAGACGTGCAGGCGCAGGCACAATGGGCGCTTTCGGGTTGGTGCAACGGGTACTGGCATGGCGCCGCCGGCATCGCCCAATGTCCTGTCGACGAGGTTTTTGCATGAACGAATTCGTCCTGCCGTCCTTCTTCGCGCGCGTGGGTCCGCGCCTGCCGCAATGGCCGCACGCGCTCGCGCTGTGCGCTGCGCTCAACACCGCGCAAGTCCTCAAGCTGCTGTCGCGCGACGCGCTTGCCGCCTTCGACGGCAAGACCTTCGGCATCAGCGTGACCGATGCCGGCATCGACATCCGCTTTCGTCACGCCAATGGCCGCTTCACGCCGATGTTCGGCCAGGGCGAGGCCGATGTCCGCTTTTCGGCCACGCTCGCGACCTTCGTGCGCCTCGCGCGTCGCGAAGAAGATCCCGACACCTTGTTCTTCAACCGCAAGCTCGCGATCACCGGCGATACCTCGCTCGGGTTGCAGATCAAGAATCTGCTCGATGCGGTCGAATGGCCGGCGTGGATGGTCACGCGGGTTTGATCACCGCGGTCTGGGCGTGTCGCTTCGGCACGCCGCCTGCACGACTGACGTGCAAATGCCCCTGTCGTCGTCAATGAGATGCCGCGTGTTGGTGCGGCATCGATGCCCGGTGTGTCGACAAAAGCCCATCGATGGTGCCGTCCAAGCCTGAGTTGCCTGGTCAACCATAGGCACGGAACTTGATATCCCCCACCAGCGCCAACTCGGCGTTCATCAGGGGAGATCAGGGAATGGATCGCAGACAGTTTATTCAGGGCACCGGCGCGGTCGCGCTGAGCTGCAGCAGCATCTCCACGGCATTCAGCCAAGCCAAAACGCCGATCAAGGTCGGCATCCTGCATTCGCTGTCGGGCACGATGGCGATTTCCGAGACGGCGCTGAAAGACACTGCGCTGATGACGATCGAACAGATCAACGCCAAGGGCGGCGTGATGGGACGTCCGCTCGAAGCCGTGGTGGTCGATCCCGCGTCCAACTGGCCCTTGTTCGCCGAGAAGGCGCGCCAATTGATCACCCAAGACAAGGTCTCGGTGGTGTTCGGCTGCTGGACCTCGGTGTCGCGCAAGTCGGTGCTGCCGGTGTTCAAGGAACTCAACCACCTGTTGTTCTACCCGGTGCAATACGAAGGCGAAGAACTCGAGAAGAACGTGTTCTACACCGGCGCTGCGCCCAATCAGCAAGCGATTCCCGCGACCGAATACCTGATGAGTAAGGAAGGCGGCGGTGCCAAGCGCTTCTTCCTGCTCGGTACCGACTATGTGTACCCGCGCACCACCAACAAGATCCTGCGCGCCTTCCTCAAGAGCAAGGGCGTGGCCGAGAAGGACATCGAAGAGATCTACACGCCCTTCGGTCATAGCGACTATCAAACCATCGTCGCCAACGTCAAGAAGTTTGCCGGCGGCGGCAAGACCTGCGTGATCTCGACCATCAATGGCGATTCCAACGTGCCCTTCTACAAGGAACTTGGCAACGCCGGCCTCAAGGCCAAGGATGTGCCGGTGGTCGCGTTCTCGGTCGGCGAAGAAGAATTGCGCGGCGTCGATACCAAGCCGCTGGTCGGGCACCTCGCTGCGTGGAACTACTTCATGTCGCTGAAGAACCCGGTCAACGAAGCCTTCATCAAGTCGTACAAGGACTACGCCAAGGCCAAGGGCTTGCCCAATGCCGACAAGGTCGTGACCAACGATCCGATGGAAGCGACCTGGATCGGCATGAACCTCTGGAAGAAGGCGGTCGAGAAAGCCAAGACCACCGACATCGATCCGGTGATCAAGGCCGTCGGCGGTCAGAGCATCGATGCGCCTTGCGGCTTCCCGGTCAAGATGGACGAGAAGAACCATCACCTGCACCGGCCGGTCTTCATTGGCGAAGTGCGTGCCGATGGTCAGTTCAACGTGGTCTGGAAGACCAAGCAACCGGTGCGCGCGGTGCCTTGGAGCCCCTACATCCCAGGCAACGAAAAGAAGCCCGACACCCCGGTCTGATCGTCAGCGCCTGCGCGTTCGCCCGGGCGGACGCGCATGAGCGCCGTGCGCGGCGTGAGCGTCGCGCACGGCACTGCAAACCGGCCGGCGAGCCGGTACGCCAACAAAGAAGGGAACCGTTATGTCGGGCCAAGTGCGAATGCAGTCGGATGCGACGACTGCGCGCGGCCATGCCGTGGTGTGCGCAGCCTTCGGGCGCCGCGAGCCATCGGTGCTGGTGGAGTATGTATGCGAGATCGCGCGGCTGGCATTCAAGGCGGCGGTGCTGACCTGGATCGCGGCCTTGTTCGTCTTTGTCGCGACGCCTGCGCATGCGGCGATCGAAACGCAGACCTTGGCGCCGCTGGCCGGCGATGACACCGAAGCCAAGGTCGACGTCATACGCAAGCTCGTGGCCGCAGGCGATGCGCGCGCGCGTATCGTGCTCGACGCGCTCGAGCGCGAGGCGGTGTATGCCGCCGGGGCCGACCAGCGCATCGTGATCATCGACGACGGCAAGATGAGCGACGCCGCGACCGGTGCTGCATTGGGTGATGCGCCGGCCGATGCTCAGAGCGTGGTGCTCAACAATCTGGTGCGCGGCGAAATTGCAGCAGCGCTGGCTGCGCTCAGGCTCGATGCACCCGATCGCGAGACGCGATTGGCGGCTGCCAAGGAACTGCAAGGTTCCGACAACGAAGGCGCGTTACCCATCGTCGAGCGAGCGCTCGCCAAGGAAACCGACGCCGAGGTGCGCGATGTGCTGGTGCTGGCCAGCGCATCGCTCGCGCTCAAAAGCGCCGATCCCGATCTGCGCCTCAAGGCCGCGCAGACCCTCGCGCAAAGCGACGACGCGCAGGTGCGCCAGATCCTCGCGACCCTGGTCACCGCCAAGGGCGACGGCAGCTACGACGAAACCGATGCGCGGGTGCGCTCAGCCGCGCAGGCTTCGCTCGACGACATCAACGCACGGCTGCGCAAATACGAACTCATGGGCAGCCTGTTCTCGGGCATCAGCCTGGGCAGCATCCTGTTGCTGGCAGCCTTGGGCCTCGCGATCACTTATGGCCTGATGGGCATCATCAACATGGCGCACGGCGAATTCTTGATGCTGGGCGCTTACAGCACCTACCTCGTGCAGAGCTTCTTTCGCGCCTATCTGCCGGGTGCGTTCGACTGGTATGTGGTCGCGGCCTTGCCGGTCGCCTTCGTGGTCACCGCCTGCGTGGGCATGGCCCTGGAGCGCAGCGTGCTGCGCTGGTTGTATGGCCGTCCGCTCGAGACCTTGCTCACCACCTGGGGCGTGAGCCTGTTGCTGATCCAGACCTGCCGCACGATCTTCGGCGCGCAAAACGTCGAGGTCGAAAATCCGGTCTGGTTGTCGGGCGGTTTCGCGCTCGCGGGCGGCCTCGTCATCCCGTACAACCGCATGGTCATCATCGGGTTCGCGTTCGCGGTACTGGGTGCGGTCTGGCTGATGCTCACCCGCACCCGCATGGGCTTGTTCGTGCGCGGCGTGACGCAAAACCGCGCGATGGCCAGTTGCTGCGGTGTGCCCACCCATCGGGTCGACATGCTCACCTTCGGCCTGGGCTCGGGCGTGGCGGGCTTGGGCGGCGTGGCGCTCTCGCAGATCGGCAATGTCGGGCCCGACCTCGGCCAGAACTACATCGTCGATTCCTTCATGGTGGTGGTGCTCGGCGGCGTGGGCCAGTTGGCCGGAACGGTGATTGCTGCGCTGGGTCTCGGGTCGATCGCAAAGTTCCTTGAGCCGATGTCGGGCGCGGTGCTGGCCAAGATCATGGTGCTGATCTTCATCATCCTGTTCATCCAGAAGCGTCCGCAAGGCCTGTTTGCGCTCAAGGGCCGGAGCGCCGAAGCATGATCGCGCGCTTGTTTTCCGCACGCGCCTGGCTCGGCATCTTCGTGGTCAGCGCGGTCTTGCTGGTGCTGGTGCCGGTGCTGCATCTGGCGGTGCCCCCGAGTTCACCGCTGCATCTGTCGGCGTTCTGGGTCACCCTGATCGGCAAATTCATGTGCTATGCGGTGGTCGCCCTGGCCATGGATCTGATCTGGGGCTACACCGGCATTCTCTCGCTCGGGCAAGGCTTGTTCTTCGCGCTGGGCGGCTATGCATTCGGCATGTATCTGATGCGCCAGATCGGGCGCGATGGCGTCTACCAAAGCGATCTGCCCGACTTCATGGTCTTCCTCGATTGGAAGGAGTTCCCCTGGTACTGGGGCGGCACCGAGCATTTCTGGTGGGCGGCCTTGCTGGTGATCCTGGTACCGGGGCTGATCGCCTTCGTGTTCGGCTTCTTCGCTTTCCGCTCGCGCATCAAGGGCGTGTATTTTTCGATCATCACCCAGGCGCTCACCTTCGCTGCGATGCTCGCTTTCTTTCGCAACGACATGGGCTTCGGCGGCAACAACGGCTTCACCGATTTCAAGCGGGTGCTCGATGTGCCGATCACTGCCCCGGGCACCCGCACTGCGATCTATGTGCTGAGCGGGGTGTATCTGCTCGCCGCCCTGGTGGTCTGCCGCTGGATCGTCAGTTCCAAGCTCGGCCGGGTGCTGACCGCGATCCGCGATTCCGAATCGCGCCTGATGTTCCTCGGCTACCGGACCTTGTGGTTCAAGCTCTTCGTCTGGGTGTTGGCCGCGGTCTTGTCGGGGATCGCGGGCGCTTTGTATGTGCCGCAGGTGGGCATCATCAATCCGAGCGAAATGTCGGCCGCGAATTCGATCGAGATCGCGATCTGGGTCGCGGTCGGCGGACGCGGCAGCCTGTTCGGCGCCATCCTCGGCGCCTTCGTCGTCAACGGCGCCAAGAGCTGGTTCACGGTTGCCTTCCCGCAGTTCTGGCTTTACTTCCTCGGGCTGTTGTTCGTGCTGGTCACGCTGTTCATGCCGCGCGGCATCGTGGGTCTCGCGCACACCTTGGGTGAGCGCTGGCGCGCGCGGCGCGGCGGTGCGGTTGCGCCTGCCGTGGCGAGCGATGCACCGGCCGCGAAGGAGAGCGCATGAGCGAATCGGCCATCCATTCGGTCTCGGGCGGCAGCGGGAGCGCCGGCTACGGTCATATCGTCGAGCCCGGCAAGGTCGATACCTCGCACGGGCCTATCCTCTACCTCGACGACATCACGGTCAGCTTCGACGGTTTCAAGGCGCTGAACCAGCTGAGCCTGACCATCCTCAAAGGTGAACTGCGCTGCATCATCGGCCCCAACGGCGCGGGCAAGACCACGATGATGGATGTGATCACCGGCAAGACCCGGCCCGACGCAGGCACGGCCTATTTCGGCCAGACTTTCGATTTGACCAAATTGCCCGAGACCGAGATCGCGCATTTGGGCATCGGCCGCAAATTCCAAAAGCCCACGGTGTTCGAGCAGCACACGGTGTTCGAGAACCTCGAACTCGCGATGAAGATGGACAAGCGTGTGCGCCCGACGCTGTTCGCGCGGCTCACACCCGCGCAGCGCGACCTGATCGCGCGCACCCTCAAGACCATCCGCCTCGAAGGCAGCGAGCAACGCCTCGCGGGCCTGCTTTCGCACGGGCAGAAGCAATGGCTCGAGATCGGCATGCTGCTGGTGCAAGAGCCCGAGCTCATCCTGCTCGACGAACCGGTCGCGGGCATGACCGATGCCGAGACCGAACGCACGGCCGAACTCATCCTCGAGCTCGAAGGCTCGCATTCGATCATGGTGGTCGAGCACGACATGGACTTCATCGGCAAGATCGCGCGCACCGTGACCGTGCTGCACGAAGGCAGCGTGCTGGCCGAAGGCGGCATGCAGGAAGTGCAAAGCAACGAGCGCGTGATCGAGGTCTATCTCGGGCGCTGACGACAACCACGGACCGACCATGCTGAGCATCGAAGGGATCAACCAGTATTACGGCGGCAGCCACATCCTGCGCGATGTGAGCCTTGCCTTGAAGACCGGCGAATGCACGGTGGTGCTCGGCCGCAATGGCGTGGGCAAGACCACGCTGCTCAAGAGCATCATGGGCGTGGTGCCGGTGAAAAGCGGTCGCATCGTGCTCGACGGGCAGGACATCACCACGCTCGCGCCTTACCAGCGCGCGGCGCTCGGCATCGGCTATGTGCCGCAAGGGCGCGAGATCTTCAATCGCCTGACGGTCGAAGACAATCTGCTGATGGGCCTGGCGCCGCTCAAGGGCGCGAAGGCGCGCAAAGTGCCCGAGCACATCCTCGAAACCTTTCCGGTGCTCAAACAAATGCTCAAGCGCCAGGGCGGCGATCTTTCGGGCGGGCAGCAACAGCAACTCGCGATCGGGCGCGCGCTCGCGGCCGACCCCAAGGTGCTGATCCTCGACGAGCCGACCGAAGGCATCCAGCCCTCGATCATCAAGGAGATCGGCGCGGTGATCCGCAAGCTCGCCGACGGCGGCAAGATGGCGATCCTGCTGGTCGAGCAGTATTACGACTTCGCCGAATCGCTGGCCGACGCCTATGCGGTCATGGCGCGCGGCCAGATCACCCATGCCGGTCCGGGCGCTGAAATGCACGACCACGGTGTACGCTCGCTGATCACGATCTGACCACCTTCTCGACCCACGTGCGCGCTAGCGCCGGCGACCATGCAACCCTGGCACGCATCGCTCAATCTGCATTTTCAGCGCCAAGGCGCGCGCACGACGGTGGCGCGCAGCCATCGCGGACCGTTGCTGATGCAAAAGGCGCTTTACCCGGAAGGCGAGGCGGCTTGTCATGCGATCGTGCTGCATCCGCCGGGCGGCATCGCGGGCGGTGATGCGCTCGAGATCACGGTGCGCGCCGATGCGCACGCGCATGCGCTGGTGACCACCCCCGGCGCGGCCAAGTGGTACAAGGCCAACGGCCGGCGCGCGACCCAGGACATCCGGCTCGATGTGACCGGTGCGCTCGAATGGCTGCCGCAAGAGAACATCGTGTTCGATGCGGCCGATGTCGCCTCGTCCTTGCGCATCGATCTCGCGTCGGATGCCTGCATGATCGGCTGGGACATCACCGCGCTCGGCCGGCAGGCTTCGGGTGAGCGGTTCGCACACGGCGCGTTTGCGCAGACCATCGCCTTGCATATCGACGGCATGCTCGAATGGCTGGAGCGCACCCGAATCACCGGCGATGATGCGGCGCTGGCGTCGCCGGTCGCGCTCGGCGGCGATGCGGTGTTCGGTTGCCTATGGGCCTACGGCCCGGTCTGGCGCGACGATGACCTCGATGCATTGCGCGAGCGCTGCGCCCCGACTTTGCTCAACGAACGTCTGCTGGTCGTGCGGGCGACCGCACCCGGGACCGAGCTTGTGCGCGCCGTGCTCGAACACGTTTGGTCGCATCTGCGCCCGCGCGTGTTTGCCGGCCGCAGCGCGCAGCGCCCGCGCATCTGGGCGACCTGACAAAGAACGCATCATTCACAAGGAGGTGGCACCGATGGAGTTGACCCCACGCGAAAAGGACAAGCTGCTCGTCTTCACCGCGGCCTTGCTGGCCGAACGTCGGCGCGCACGCGGCCTCAAGCTCAATTACCCCGAAGCGGTGGCCTTCATCAGCGCGGCCATCATGGAAGGCGCGCGCGACGGCAAGACCGTGGCCGAGCTCATGAGCTACGGCACCACCTTGCTCACGCGTGCGGAGGTGATGGACGGCGTGCCCGAGATGATCCCCGACATCCAGGTCGAGGCGACTTTTCCCGACGGCACCAAGCTCGTGACCGTGCATCACCCGATCGCCTGATTTGGCGCACATGAGGAGCCGCAGATGATTCCAGGTGAAGTGCTCGCCGCCGCAGGCGAGATCGAACTCAATGCCGGGCGCAAGACGCTCGAGGTGGTGGTCGCCAACACCGGCGACCGTCCGATCCAGGTCGGTTCGCATTTTCATTTCTTCGAGACCAACGAAGCCCTGCGCTTCGATCGCGCCGCCGCGCGCGGTTTTCGGCTCGACATCGCGGCCGGCACCGCGGTGCGTTTCGAGCCCGGCCAGGAACGCAGCGTGCGCCTGGTGGCGCTGGCCGGCGAACGCATGGTCTACGGCTTCAATGCCCTGGTGATGGGGCCGCTCGATACGAAGGCGAAGAAGGCGGCAAAGCCCGCCGCGAAGAAGGTTGCCAAGAAGGGAGTGCGCAAATGAGCGTGAGGATTTCGCGGCAAGCCTATGCCGAAATGTTCGGCCCTACCGTCGGCGACCGCGTGCGCCTGGCCGACACCGCCCTCGTGGCCCAGGTCGAAAAGGACTACACGATCTACGGCGAGGAAGTGAAATTCGGCGGCGGCAAGGTGATCCGCGACGGCATGGGCCAATCGCAGCGTGCGGCCAAGGATTGCGCCGACACCGTCATCACCAATGCGCTCATCATCGACCACTGGGGCATCGTGAAGGCCGACATCGGGCTCAAGGCCGGGCGCATCAGCGGCATCGGCAAGGCCGGCAATCCCGACATCCAGCCGGGCGTCAACATCGTCATCGGCGCGGCCACCGAGATCATCGCGGGCGAAGGCCTGATCGTGACCGCGGGCGGCATCGACAGCCACATCCATTTCATCTGCCCGCAACAGATCGACGAAGCGCTGTATTCGGGCATCACGACCA
>CAYUYC010000025.1:0-19634 GCA_964448945.1 uncultured Burkholderiaceae bacterium | reverse complement strand
GTCTTCGCGCGTGTACAGCAGCTTGCCGTCGAGATCGGCAAAGCTCGCGGCATGCGCGGCGCCGGTTTGCGCATGCAGGCGCTGCTGCGCGCGCATGCCGTCGAGCGCCGCGATGATCGCGTCCGCCCGCACGCGCGGCGTGTGCGCGAGCGCAACGCCCGGCGTGTTGAGCGCGTCCAGGCTTTCGATGCCGCACAGCCCGCAACCGGTGCGGCCGGCCAGCGTGCGGCGCTGCTGCTTGAGCGCGGCAAAACGCGCCGACGCGATCTCCAGCGCCACCTCGATGCCCGCGCCGTGCTCGGCGACCTCGATGCTGCGCACCTCCGCGGCCGAGTCGACGATGCCTTCGCTCAAGGCAAAACCCAGCCCGAAGTCTTCGAGATCGGCCGGCGTCGCGAGCATCACCGCATGCGAAATGCCGTTGAACACGAGCGCGACCGGCACTTCCTCGATGAGCAGTTCGATGCCGTCGGTGGCCGCCTCGCCATCGAAGCGGCGCACGCTGCGCGCGGCGACAGGTTCAGACACGTTCGCGCTCCCGTTTTCCGCGCCCGGGCAGACGATCGATCTGCGCGCGGCGGAAGTCGGCATACCGGCGCTGCCATTCAGACGGCTGGGTCACGAGCGTGACCTGCACCGCCGTCACCTTGTACTCGGGGCAATTGGTGGCCCAATCGGAGTTGTCGGTGGTGATGACATTCGCGCCCGATTCCGGGAAGTGGAAGGTGGTGTAGACCACGCCCGGCTGCACCCGCTCGGTGATGGTGGCGCGCAGCACGGTCTCGCCCGCGCGGCTCGCAATGCCGACCCAATCGCCTTCCTTCACGCCGCGCACTTCGGCGTCGTGCGGATGGATTTCGAGCACGTCTTCGCTATGCCATTGGTTGTTGTGCGTGCGCCGGGTCTGCGCGCCCACGTTGTATTGCGAGAGGATGCGGCCGGTGGTCAGGATCAGCGGATAGCGCTCGTTGATCTTCTCGTCGGTCGGCTGGTATTGCGTGAGCATGAAGCGGCCCTTGCCGCGCACGAAGCGGTCGATGTGCATGATCGCGGTGCCGGCCTCGGGCGTGCTGTCGTTGCACGGCCATTGCACGCTGCCCAGTCGGTCGATCTTGTCGTAGCTGACGCCGGCAAAGGTCGGCGTGAGGCGCGCGATCTCGTCCATGATTTCCGACGGATGCGTGTAGTTCATGGCGTAGCCGAGCGCGTTCGACAAGGCCACCGTCACTTCCCAATCTTCCTTGCCCGCGAGCGGCGGCATCACCTTGCGCACGCGCGAAATGCGGCGCTCGGCATTGGTGAAGGTGCCGTTCTTTTCGAGGAAGGACGAGCCCGGCAGCAGCACATGCGCGAACTTGGCGGTCTCGTTGAGGAAGATGTCTTGCACCACCACGCATTCCATCGCGCGCAGTGCGGCTTCCACATGCTGGGTGTTGGGGTCGGACTGGACGATGTCCTCGCCTTCGCAATACAAGCCCTTGAAGCTGCCGTCGAGCGCGGCTTCGAACATGTTCGGAATGCGCAGGCCCGGTTCGGCATCCAGCGCCACGCCCCAGGCTTGTTCGAAGCTCGTGCGCACGGTCGTGTCCGACACATGGCGGTAGCCCGGGAATTCATGCGGGAAGGAGCCCATGTCGCACGAACCCTGAACATTGTTCTGCCCGCGCAGCGGGTTCACGCCCACGCCCATGCGGCCGATATTGCCGGTCGCCATCGCGAGGTTGGCGATGCCGATGACGGTGGTCGAGCCCTGGCTGTGCTCGGTGACGCCCAGGCCGTAATAAATGGCCGCATTGCCGCCGGTGGCGTACAAGCGCGCGGCACCGCGCACCACGGCCGCGGGCACGCCCGTGATGGCTTCGGTGGCCTCGGGCGCATGCTCGGGCCGCGCGACGAATTCGCGCCAGAGCTTGAACGACTCGGCATCGCAACGCTCGGCCACATAGGCTTCATTGACCAGGCCCTCGGTCACGATCACATGCGCGAGCGCGGTGACGATGGCGACATTGGTGCCCGGCAACAGCTTGAGGTGGTAATCGGCCTTGACATGCGGCGCGTCGACCAGATCGATGCTGCGCGGATCGATGACGATCAGGCGCGCACCTTCGCGCACCCGGCGCTTGAGTTGCGAGGCGAACACCGGATGCCCGGCCGATGGGTTGGCGCCCATCACCACGATGACATCGGCATCGAGCACCGAATCGAAAGTCTGCGTGCCGGCCGAAGTGCCGAGCGTCACGCCCAAGCCATAGCCAGTGGGCGAATGGCACACGCGTGCGCAGGTATCGACATTGTTGTTGCCGAACGCGGCGCGCACGAGTTTTTGCACGAGGTAGGTTTCTTCATTCGTGCAGCGCGACGACGTGATGCCGCCGATGGCATTGCGCCCATGCTTGGCCTGGATGCGCTTGAATTCCGAGGCCGCATAAGCGATTGCCTCGTCCCAGCTCACCGCCTGCCAGGGGTCGTCAATGCTCTTGCGGATCATCGGCGTCTTGATGCGGTCGGGGTGGGTCGCATAGCCCCAGGCGAAACGGCCCTTCACGCACGAATGCCCGTGGTTGGCCTGGCCGTCTTTCCACGGCACCATGCGCACCACCTGCGTCCCTTGCATTTGCGCTTCGAAGCCGCAGCCGACACCGCAATACGCGCAGGTGGTGATGATGCTTTTCTCGGGCTGGCCTTGTTCGATGACGGTCTTTTCGGTCAGGGTCGCGGTCGGGCAGGCGGCCACACAGGCGCCACACGACACGCATTCCGATTCCATGAAGGGCTCGTTCATGCCTGGCGAAACGCGCGAGGCAAAACCGCGGCCCGAGATCGTCAGCGCGAACGTGCCTTGCTGTTCTTCGCAAGCGCGCACACACCGGTTGCAAACGATGCATTTGGCCGGGTCATAGGTGAAGTACGGATTCGATTCGTCCTTCTGCGCACCGTCGGCGCGATAGGACGCGCACCTGCCGGCGTTGGCCACATCGAAATGGTTCTCGCCCTTGAAGCCATAGCGCACTTCGCGCAAGCCCACCTGGCCCGCGGTGTCTTGCAGCTCGCAATTGCCGTTGGCCGCGCAGGTCAGGCAATCGAGCGGATGGTCGGAGATGTACAGCTCCATCACATTGCGGCGCAGCTCGGCGAGCTTGGGCGTTTGGGTGCGCACGGTGATGCCGGGCTCGACGAGCGTCGTGCACGAGGCCGGATAGCCTTTGTAGCGGCGGCCGTCGGCGCCTTCGATTTCCACCAGGCACATGCGGCACGAGCCGAACGGTTCGAGGCTGTCGGTCGCGCACAGCTTGGGAATGGCGGTGCCGAGTTCGGCCGCGGCGCGCATGATGGACGTGCCTTTCGGGACCGTCACCTCGGTGCCGTCGATGGTGAGGGTGACGAGTGCTTCCGACTTGCGTGCGGGCGTGCCGAAATCGAGGCTGTGATTCAAAGACATGGCGTTCTCCTGCGCACCTCAGGCCGCGGCCTGGGTCGCGATGCCGAAGTCCTCGGGGAAATGTTCGAGGGCCGAGAGCACCGGGTATGGCGCCATGCCGCCCAAGGCGCATAGCGAGCCGTTGATCATGGTGTCGCACAGCGATTGCAGCAGCGCGAGATTCTTTCCGCGTTCTTCGCCGGCAATGATGTGGTCGATGACTTCCACCCCGCGCGTCGAGCCGATGCGGCACGGTGTGCATTTGCCGCAGGATTCGACCGCGCAGAATTCCATCGCATAACGCGCCATGCGCGCGAGGTCGACGGTATCGTCAAAGACGACGATGCCGCCATGGCCGATCATGGCCTGCATCGCGGCATAGGCTTCGTAGTCGAGCGGCACATCGAAGCGCGCTTCGGGCACATACGCGCCGAGCGGCCCGCCGACTTGCACCGCGCGAATCGGCCGGCCCGAGGCCGAGCCGCCGCCGTAGTCGTAGAGCAATTCGCGCAGCGTGATGCCGAAGGCTTTTTCGACCAATCCGCCATGGCGGATGTTGCCGGTGAGCTGGAAGGGCAGCGTGCGATGCGAGCGGCCCATGCCGTAATCGCGATAGAACGCGGCGCCGCGCGCGAGGATGATGGGCACCGAGCCCAGCGACATCACATTGTTGATGACGGTCGGCTGGCCGAACAGCCCTTTGAGCGCCGGCAGCGGCGGCTTGAAGCGCACGATGCCGCGCTTGCCTTCAAGGCTTTCGAGCAGCGAGGTTTCTTCGCCGCAGATGTAGGCGCCCGCGCCCATGCGCACTTCGAGCTCGAAGGTCTTGCCCGAACCGCAGACATCCGCGCCCAGATAACCGGCCGCGCGCGCGGCCTCGATGGCGGCTGCCAGCGTGCGGAAGGCGTGCGGATATTCCGAGCGCAGATAGATGTAGCCCTGGGTCGCGCCAACCGCGAGGCCTGCGATCGTCATGCCTTCGATCAGGCAATACGGATCGCCTTCCATCAGCATGCGGTCGGAGAAGGTGCCCGAATCGCCTTCGTCGGCATTGCAGACGATGTATTTCTGGCTGGCCTCGGCGCCGAGCACCGTGTTCCATTTGATGCCGGTCGGGAACGCCGCGCCGCCGCGTCCGCGCAAGCCCGAATCGGTCACTTCGCGCACGATGTCGGCGGGCTTCATCGCAAGCGCCCGCTTGAGGCCGGCAAAACCTTCATGGGCAACGTAATCGTCGATCGACAAAGGCGCGGTGATGCCGACCCGCGCGAACGTCAGCCGCTCCTGCCCGGCGAAGTACGGAATGTGTTCGGTGACGCCATGCCCGAGCCGATGCGGGCGTCCGTCGAGGAAACCGGCGGCGAACAATTCGGGCACATCGCCCACCTGTACCGGCCCATAAGCCACACGGCCATGCGCGGTTTCCACTTCCACGAGCGGTTCGAGCCAGACCATGCCGCGGGTGCCGTTGCGCACCAATTCGACTTCGCGCCCGCGCTTGGCGGCTTCGGCGACGATGGCTGCCGCAACGCGATCGGCGCCGAGCGACAAGGCGCTCGCATCGATGGGCACATAGACGCGCGTCATGCCGGCACTCCTTTGGCGTCTTCGAGTTCGGCGCGCAATTCGGCGATGCGCGCATCGAAGGCCGCGGCATCGACGCGGCCGATGAGTTCATCGTCGATCATCAGCGACGGCCCGCAGGCGCAATTGCCCAGGCAATAGACGGGTTCGAGGGTCACCGCGCCGTCGGCGGTGGTTTCGTGCCAAGCGCAATCGAGGCTGCCGAGCACATGCGCTTCGAGCTGTGCTGCGCCACGCGCCTGGCAAGCCTCGGCACGGCAGAACTGCACCACATGACGGCCCGGCGGCGTGCGCCGGAAGTGGTGATAGAAGCTGACCACCCCATGCACCTCGGCGCGCGACAGATTGAGCGCGACCGCGATGAGCGGCACTGCCGCATCGGGCACATGGCCCAGATGCTCCTGGACGGCATGCAAGATGGGCAGCAGCGCGCCGGGTTTGCCGGCGTGCGCTGCGATGATCGCTTCGAGTTCTGCTGTGTCGCTCATACCGCTTTCCGATTACTTGAACAGCACGATGGCCTTTTGCAGCGTGATCCAGATCCCCCACGCGAGCGGGATGCCGACCGCGAGCCAGGCCAGCGCGACCTTGCCCGAGTGCGAGACTTCGCTCGCGAGCGCCTGGGCATCCTTGCCGAAATGCACATGGGTGTCGTCGGCGATCTTCTTTTCCTCGGCCATGTCTTCCGGGCTCATGTGCAGCTTCTCGGGCACCGGCGTGACCGCCCAGTTGCACAGTAGCCCCAGGACCAGCAGACCGGCGAGGATGTACATGGTGATCGTGTAGGCATCCGCGCGCGCCACACCGTGTTCGAGCTGGTATTCGCGGATGTAGTTCACCAGCACCGGCCCGAGCACGCCGGCCGTCGACCAGGCGGTGAGCAAGCGGCCGTGAATGGCGCCGACCATGCGGGTGCCGAACATGTCGGCCAAGTAGGCCGGCACCGTCGCAAAGCCGCCGCCGTACATCGACAGGATCACGCAGAAGAAGGCCACGAAGAGCGCGAGCCCGCCGGTCTTGGCGGTCCAGGGGATGGACGCATACAGCGCAAAGCCGAGCGCGAAGAAGATCAGGTAGGTGGTCTTGCGGCCGAGCTTGTCGGACAAGGACGCCCAGAAGAAGCGCCCGCCGATGTTGAACAAGGACAACAGGCCGGTGAAGCCCGCGGCGATCGCGGCGATCTGGCCTTTTTGCGCGGCGGTGAGGTCATTGAAGGCCACGTCCACGCCGATGAGCTTGCCGCCGAAGACTTCCTGCAACAGCGGCGAGGCCATGCCCAGGATGCCGATGCCCGCGGTCACGTTCAGGCACAGCACCGCCCAGATCAGCCAGAACTGGCGGGTCTTGGAGGCGACGTTCAGATGCACATGCGCATTGGTCACCATGCCCTTGGCGGTGGTGGTCGGGCCGTTCCAGCCGGCCGGCTTCCAGTTGGCGGCGGGCACGCGGTAACCCAGGGCGCCGGCCATCATGAACACGAAATAGATCGCGGCCATGGTCAGGAAGGTTTCCCACACGCCCACCGAGGTGGGGGTGGCATAGAACTTCATGAGCTTGTCGGCCAAGGGCGCGCCGATCATCGCGCCGCCGCCGAAACCCATGATGGCCATGCCGGTCGCCATGCCGCGACGGTCGGGGAACCATTTGATCAAGGTGGATACCGGCGAGATATAGCCCAGCCCCAGGCCGATGCCGCCGATCACGCCCGAGCCCAGCCAGAGCATCCAGATCTGGTGGGTGTAGACGCCCAGCGCCGAAATGACCAGGCCGCCGCACCAGCACAAGGCCGAGACCACGCCAGCCTTGCGCGGGCCCGCGCGTTCGAGCCAGCCGCCCCAGATGGCGGCCGAGGAACCGAGGAAGACGAAGAACAAGGTGTACATCCACCCGAGCATGGAAATCTTCCAATCGCACGAGGTGGTGAACACCGATTCGAAGAAGCCCATGTCCTTCGGACACGCGAGGGATTCGGTGATGCCGAGCGACTTGGACAAGGGCAGCCAGAACACCGAGAAGCCGTAGGCCATGCCGATGCACAGATGGATCGCGAGCGCGGCCGGCGGTACCAGCCACCGGTTGAAGCCCGGCTTCGCGATCGTGCGTTCTTTTGAAAGTAGTCCGTACCCAGCCGGGCTGACGATAGCCGACATTGTTTTCCTCCTCCGATGTGGTGACGACCCTTGGGCGCTTGATGCGCCTCGCGTGGTTCAGCGCGAAGCTAAGACCAAGTCGCCTGAATGCAAAACGAGAAATTCCGAACACTCATTCGTCGATACCGAACGAGGTGCCGGATTCTCGCGCGACTTTGAGCAAGGCCTCGACCATCGGCGGATTTGGGTCGCGCATAAGTGTCACGAGTCCGGTGGTCCAGGCGACCGACGGCTCGACGAGTTCGAGCACGCGCATGCCCGCGGGCACGCCGATCATGTCGAGCACGCTGCGCGGCACGATGCTCGACCACACGCCCGAGCAGACATGGGCGAGCATGCTGACGATGGAGTTGGTCTCGATGGTCGGGCGCGCGGTGCAGCCCAGGCTGGCGAACACGCCATCGATGGTCTTGCGGTTTTGCATGTCGCGCGTGAGCAGGCACAGCGACAGGCCGCTGGCCTCGCGCCAGGTGATGGCGTCGCGGTTGTCGAGTTCGCCATGGCGGCTGGTGAGCAGCACATGGTCCTCGCTCCAGACCGGCGTCACGCGCAAATCGGAGGCGCCGCCCGACTGGGTGTAGATCACGCCCGCATCGATCTCGAACTTACGTAGCCGCGCGAGGATCTCGTCGGTGCTCAAGGACAGCACCTGCGCCGTCACCAGCGGATGGTGGCGCGCGAAGGTCGAGGTGAGCGAGGCGATGACGGTGAGCCCGGTCGGGATCACGCCGATGCGCAACTCGCCGCTCAGGCCGTCGCGCAAACGCGCGAGTTCCTGGCGCAGACCCTCGGACGATTCGGCCATGCGCTGCGCGTAATCGAGCACCGACTGCCCTTCGCGCGTAAGACCCGAGAACTGATGACCGCGCTCGACGATGGGCACGCCGAGTTCGACTTCGAGATCGCGGATGGCGGCCGACAGCGTCGAGGGCGAAACATTGCAGCGCGCCGCCGCTCGGCCGAAGTGCTTTTCGCGCGCCAGCGCGATCAGGTAACGGTACTTCTTGGAAATCATCGCGCTGTCTCCCGCGCTGTTCTATGACACGCCGAGAGCCGAGGCTAGCACCGCTGCGGCAATCGATGCCATCGGGTCACGCCCCGTGAAAGCATGTGAGACGACGCGCATACTGCATACAGCGCGCCATGTCGCGGCCAACCGGCCTGCGCATCGCACGCATCGCAAAGGCCCGCATGATCCGTATCGAAATGCAGGTGGATCTGGACTATGAAATCGACCCGCTCGGCGCCGATTTCATCTTCAATCTGCATGCCGCACGCACGCCCAGCCAGACCATCGGCCTGGAGCGCCTGGAGCTAAGCCAGCCGCTCACCCCGAACATCCATGTCGACCCCGCGAGCGGCAACCGGTACATGCGTTTGCGTGCCGCGCCCGGGCGGCTGCATCTGACCTACACCGCGATCGTCGATCTCGCGCATCACTTTGCCGACCCCGCGCAATTGCCCGAGGTGCCAGTGGGCCGTCTGCCGCCCGAAGTCATGGTGTATCTGTACCCAAGCCGGTATTGCCAATCCGACCGTCTGGTCAAATTCGCGATCCGCGAATTCGGCGGCCTATGGCAAGGCCATAGCCGGGTGCAGGCGATCCGCGATTGGGTGCAAAACCATGTGGTCTTCACCTCGAACACCAGCAATTCCAACACCTCGGCGGTCGACACCCTGATCGAACAAGTCGGGGTCTGCCGCGACTTTGCGCATTTGATGATCGCGCTGTGCCGCGCGGTCAATATTCCGGCGCGGTTTGCGACCGGCACCGATTACGGCGCCGACCCTGCCCTCGGGCCGCCCGACTTCCACGCTTACGTCGAGGTGTATTTAGGCGACCGCTGGTACATCTTCGACCCGTCGGGCACCGCGATCCCGATGGGCCTGGTGCGCCTGGGTACCGGGCGCGATGCGGCCGATGTCGCCTTTGCCACCATCTTCGGCGGTGTGCGCACCCAGGCGCCGGTCATCCGCGCCCATGCGGTCGACGACCCGGCACGCGGTTATGTCCTGCCCCACCATTGCCGCGAAGCGCTGTCGACCGACATGCCGATGGCGCACGGCTAGCGCCGCACCGACCACAAGGCCAGCGCCATCAGCGCGACGCCGATCAATTGCACCGGGCCCAGCACGCGGCCATAGACCAGCCAGTCCATGAGGATGGCGACCGCCGGATAGACGAATTGCAAGACCGCGACCCGGCTGGTCGCCAGACGGCTCATGCCCGCGTAAAGCAGCACATAGGCGAGGCCCGTATGGATGGCACCGAGGCCGGCCAGCCAGGCCCAGGCGCCGCCCCAGGCCGGCAAGCCATACAACACCGGCCACCAGCACAAGAGCAGCAACCCGACCAAACATTGCCAAGTCGCCAGCGCATACGACGAGACACTGCGCTCGACCGCGGCAATGAGGGTCACGCCCGCATAACTGAGCGAGCCGCCCAGGCACGCCGCAATCCCGATCCAGTACGCGGTGGGATGCGTGAGCCCCGCACCATCGAACAAGCCGGTGGCCAGCGCCAGCCCGGCCAGCGCGCCCACCGCCGCGACGACGCGTGCGCGTGGCACCGTCTCACCCAGGCGCCAGGCGCCGAAGGCCATGACCCACAACGGCTGGACATGGAACACCACGGTCGCGACTGCGATCGAGGTGCGCCCGATCGCGATGAAGAACAAGGCCCAGTTGGCGACCATGAGCACGCCCGCGGCGCTTGCCGCCAGCAACGCGCGCCCGCGCAAGCGCAATTCGCCCAGACGCGCGGTGAGCGCGCCGAACATCAGCAAGGCCGCGAGGCCGAAGGCGCAGCGAAACAACACCGCGGTCAGCGGATGCTGGCCCGCTTCTTCGACAAACACGCCAAGGGTGCCGAGCAGCGCGCCGCCCGCGACCATGAGCGCGGCGCCCTGCCCCGCGCCAGACGCGGATGCGGGAGTGCTTGCCGCAACGGCGGTGTCGGAAGGCTTGTCCATGTGCGCGACGCTAAGCTCTGCGCTGTCATGCGGCAAGCGCATCGTCGTGAGGATTACGATGCGGTTTTCGAATGGCTGGAGCCGCCATGCCTTCCGACGATCTTCAACTCGATTGGTTGCGCGCCTTCGTGGCGGTGGTCGACGCCGGCTCGCTGACCGCCGCCGCGCCGCGCGTGCATCGTTCGCAATCGGCGCTCAGCATGCAATTGCGCAAACTCGAAGACGCGGTTGGCCGCCCGGTGCTCACCCGCGGGCCGCGCCATCTGGCGCTCACGCCCGCGGGCGCTGAACTCCTCGGCTATGCGCGCCGGCTGTTGGCCTTGCATGGCGAAGCGCTGGGCGCCTTGCGCAGCGAGGCGCTCACTGGCCGCGTCAGCCTGGGCGTGCCCGACGATTACGCGCTCGCTTATCTGACCCCGGTGCTGCGCACCTTTGCCGCGCGCCATGCCGGGGTCGAAGTCACGCTGGTCGGCGATCAATCGACGTTGCTCATTCCCAAGGTCCAGCGCGGTGAACTCGACCTTGCGGTGGTCACGCGTGATCGCCACAACCGCGGCCGGCTGTTGTTTCGCGAGCCCTTGGTCTGGGTCGGCGCGCCGCAATACCAGGCCTGGCTGCGCACGCCTTTGCCGGTCGCGGTCTACGAAGCCGGGTCGCGGGCGCGCGATGCGGCGCTGGCCGCGCTCGGCGCCGACCGGCGCGATTACCGCATCGTCTGCAACAGCCCGAGCATCGCCGGGCATTTGGCCGCGGCGCAAAGCGGCATGGCGGTGGCGGTGCTCACCCGTTGCAGCGTGCCGCCGGGGCTATTGATCCTCGACGCGCGCCATGGCTTGCCGCCCTTGCCCGACATGGAAGTGGCCTTGATCCGCAGCCGCGCCTCGGCCGGCTCGCGCGCTGCCGATGCGATGGCGGCCGAGGTGATGCAGACGCTCACGCGCGCTTGATGCGTCGCTCGATTCACGCGCCGAGAAAACGCCCGAGCTTGCGATAGCTCGGGCTCGCGGCGAAGTCGGAAGGGATGACGGTCTTGGGATTGATCACCGGGTCGACGATCTGAGCGTCGTTGCGCAAGGGCGCATCCAAGCCCAGGTGACGCCGGGCTTCGGTGATGTGACCCGCGAGTTCCTCGGTGCTGGGCGGCGCGGTCTGTTGCGCGGCTTGCGCACTCATCAGCTTGGGTGTCGCATGGCGCGCGGCCTCGTATTCCTTCCACAGTGCGATCCAGTCGATGTGCGGAAACGGCTGTTCGGCATAAGGCGCGATCACGATCGTGGGCTTGAGCACGTCGGCGGGTGCGTAAGCGCCTTCAGTGTAGAGCCGATAGGCCAGTTCGCTGCACACCACCGCCTTGGGATCGTTGGCGAGCACATGGTCGATCGCGAGCCGGAAGATGAGACGCCCGAGCGGATGCTCGGGCACCTTGTTGCGCACCGCGATCGCCACGCCGAGTTCGAACAGCTTGTTCAGATCGTAAGGCCGGCCGATATAGGCGCGCACCTCGCCGAGAAAGGTGTCGAGGTTGGCGCCGCCCAAGGGCGCGTCGGACTGATGCAGATTGCGCAAGGCGTCGATGTAGACGTACTCGTCGACATAGCTTTGTTCCTTGGCCAGATCGACATAGCGCGCGCCCGAGGCAGCGGCCTCGATCAGGCGCGCACCGTCGCAGACCACCGCGCAATGGCTGTAATCGTTGGCGCCGACCCAGGCGATGAGCTTGGAGATTTCGCCCGTGCCCATGCACAACAACAGATCGCCGGGTTGCAGCGAGGAGACCGGAAACACCGTGCCCGTCATGAGACCTCCGATTCAAATTGTCGTGTGCGCAAGTCGTCGTCCATCACCACCCGGTTGCGGCCGGCACGCTTGGCGCCGTATAGCGCCCGATCGGCGGCCGCAACGAGATCTTCGGCACCTTTCATGATCGCGACATGGCAGCTCACGCCGATGCTCGCGGTCAGCGCGACCGGCCCGGCTTCGGAATCGATCGACAAGGATTCGATGCGCTCGCGAATGCGCTCGGCCACGCGGCGCGCATCGGCGCTCGCGGCGCCCGGCAGCATCACGACGAATTCTTCGCCGCCCCAGCGGCCGAGCACGTCGGACGCGCGCAGTTCGGCCTGGATCGGTTCGATGATCGCGCGCAGACAACGATCGCCGACCGCATGGCCGTAGCGGTCGTTGATGCTCTTGAAATGATCGAGATCGATGAACAGCACCGATAGCGGATGCATGCGGCGCTTGGCGTCTTCAAACGCGGCGGCGAGCCGGCTTTCGAGCGCGCGGCGATTGAGCGCACCGGACAGCGCATCGGTCTGCGCCGCATGGCGCGCGGCATCGAGTTCGCGCTGGCGATGCCAGGTCTGGTCGGCCAGCGCCAGGGCCAGCGTGATGCCGGCCAGCGCGGTGGTGCCGAGGTAGCTGGCGCCCAGCGGCACGTCCTGCCAGATGCCGAACAGGTATTGCGCGGCGCTCAATCCGGCCAGCACGACCATCGGCATCCAGGCCACGAGCACGAAGCGCGCGGCGCGCGATCCGCGCCAGGCGGCCGCGAGCGTGGACACGACGATGGACAGCGCGGCCAGCAGCGCGAGCAGATTGGCCGCCTGATACAAGGGGGTAAGCATGCTGGCCGGCGCGACCAGCAGCACGACGAAGCACACGCCCAGGCCGATCACGATGTAATGCATCGCGCGATACATGCGCGGCGCATACACCCGCAAATGCATGAGCCGCCCGAGGAACAACAAGGCGCAGGCCACCGCGACCGTCGCCGGCAATGCCCAGGCGACCGAACCGAGTTCGCGCGCGATGCGCAGCACCGGCATGTGATAGCCCTCGCCGTACAGATAGGCGTAGTACAGATACGCCCCACCGATCATGCCGCCGAAGTAATAGAAGATCTGGCGGCGCTCGATCAGCACGAAGGACAGATTGGCCACGAACACCACGCCGAGCACCGTGGTCGTGAACAGCACCCAGCGCATGTTGGCCAGATCGAGCGCATGCGCAGTGGCGGCGTCGGTGAAGTACATCTGCGAGGTGCCGCCGCCGCTGGTGGTGCGCACATACACCACGTCGCCGGCACGCAGATCGTGCGGCAGATTGAAATGCAGCGCGGTATGAGAAAAGTCGATCGGCTGATCGGCGGCAAAGCGTGAACGCTGTTCGCGATAGCCCAGGCGCGGTACGAACACCGTCACCACCTGCGCGGCCGAATTCACGACGGTGATGACCGGCGGATGCTCGGCCGGCCAGTCGCGCGTCAGGCGCACGCGCGCCCATGAATCGCGATCGCCGGGGGCGCGCAAAGGAATCGGACGCAACCGCGTGGGGGTGAACAGATCGTCGGCCGAGCCGGCGACGACTGCGGCCTCGCTGGCATCGACATTGCGGCAGATCGACACTTCCAGCGCCTCGCCGCCGTGCAAGTCGTAGGCCGGTCCGACGCAGGCGGTGGCCAACAACGCCAAGGTCAGCGCAAACACCAGCCGCGCAAACACCCGCGCGGCGAAGGATCGTTGAGCGAACACGCGCGTCACGGCCTTAGGCGGTGGGCGTCCCCGAAACGCGAGGGCCGCAGCTCACTCGCAATGCGGTTCGATCGCGTTGGGCGGGATCTTGGCTTTGCGCACGCGCACCGTGGTGTCGGGCGTGAGCTTGCCGTTGTTGTCCTTGAGGATCGCCGCATTGCAGACATCGCCTTCGGCCGTGAACATCCCGACATAGCGGGCGCCGGCGGTGGGCGTGAAGGTCACGATCGAATCGCAGACATGGATGCCCTGCACCGTGGCGAAGCTTTCGCGGAACCACAAGGAGCGTTCCTTGCCCGGTTCGAGCGCGGCAAAGATGGTGGTGTGTGCCACGCCGCGATCGAGCGAATCGTCGAGTTCGGCGAAGTACTGCACGCCGCCCGAGCAATCGGCCGAGCGCACCCAGGTGCGGATCGAAACATAGGTGGCGCGTTCGTTGCGCGAATGGTTGGCAAACCGGATCGCCGCCGCGTCGCTGCCGCGATAAACCGTGGTGGGGGTCGTGGTGCAGGCCGCCAGCAAGGCGGCCAGGCTGCAAAGCGCGAGGATGAGGCGCATGAGTGTCGGTCCCGGACGAAAGGCGGACATTCTCGCCAATGGGCCGGCATGCGCCAAGCGCGGGCCGTCAGTTAAACGGATTCGCGTGTAGCGCAATCACCAACAAACCGGACCCGGCTGCGCGCCGGGCCGGCTCAGCGGTGAGCGCGCACTGCTTCGGACAACCGCAGCGCCAGATCGCGCAAATGGCCGGAGGCAGCAGCGTTTTCTTCGACCAGGGCGGCGTTTTGCTGGGTCGCCTGATCGAGCGCGGCGATGGTGCCGTGGATGTTGCCGATGTCGGTCGATTGCGCGGCCGTGGCGCGCGCGATGTCGGCGATCAAGGTGCTGACCTGAGCCACCTGGGCGACGATGGACTGCATGTTCTGGCCGGCGCGCTGCACTTCCTGGGCACCGTCCTGGATGGTGTCCAGACTCGCGCCGATCAGCCCTTTGATTTCCTTGGCCGCGGTGGCGCTGCGTTGCGCGAGGCCGCGCACTTCGGCCGCAACCACCGCAAAGCCCCGCCCTTGTTCGCCGGCGCGCGCGGCCTCGACCGCAGCATTGAGCGCCAGGATGTTGGTCTGGAAGGCGATGGTGTCGATGGTCGAGATGATGTCGGCGATGCGCCCGCTCGACTGCCGCACCTCCTCCATCTTCTGTACCGCCTTGTTCACCATCGCGCCGCCCTGGCGCGCGGATTCCGACGCGGTCGCGGCCAGACGATCGGCATCGTTGAGGTTGCTCACGCTCGTGTTCATGGTCGATGCCAGCGCGTCCATCGACGACACGGTGCTGTCCAGATGCGAGGCCGCGCCGTCGGTGCGCTGCGCGAGATCGGCATTGCCGGCCGCGATCTCGGCGCTCGCGGTCTCGATGCCGCCGGTCTGTTGATCGACGTCGTCGATCAGCGCTTTGAGGTTGAGCCCCGACTGATTGACCATGCGCAACAGCATTCCGATTTCATCGATGCGGTCCAATGGGCGTTGCGGTTCGGTATGGCCGCTGGCCACGCGCTGGGCCTGCGCCGCCACGACGCGCAAGGGCGCCGTCACCTGCGCATGCAACAGTGCCAGACCGAGCATGGCGCCCAGCATCGTGGCGACCAGGCCCCAGCCTGCCGCCATACCCAACGCCGATGCGCCGATCAGCCCCAGTGCGCTGGCCAGTACCGGCAGGCTCATGCCTGCGGCCAGACGCCAGGGCAAGGACGCGGTGCGGCCCAGGGACAGGATCGCGCGCAAGCCGGTGCGCACCACCACGCCTTGGCGAAACGCGATGCCCTTGGCCTGCCCGTTGCGTACCGCGGCGTACAGACGCTCGGCCGCCTCGACATCGGCGCGCGCGGGTTGGGTGCGCACCGAGACATATCCCGTGAGTCGTCCGCCGCGATGCATGGGCGTGACGTTGGCATGCACCCAGTAGAAATCGCCGTTCTTGGCGCGGTTCTTGACCAGGCCGATCCAGGATTGATTCCGTTTGAGGGTGTCCCAGAGATCGGCGAAGGCCGCCGGCGGCATGTCGGGATGCCGGATGAGGTTGTGCGGCTGGCCGATCAGTTCGTCGCGCGTATAGCCCGACAAAGCGATGAAAGCGCCATTGGCGTACTGGATGCGACCCTTGGTGTCGGTCGTCGACATGATGGTCGTCCCGGCAGGCACCGGGATTTCACGATCAGTGGTCGGTTGGTTCACACGCATGCACTGCTCCACTTCCGAATCGGTGGGTTGTTTTCTTCTTGCGATCGGTCGTTGCGCCCATGCGCCCATGCGCCTGCGAGATCCCTTGTGGGGATCGGCACAACGAAGGCAGCATTGTGATTTCTTAAGCAATCATTAAGCAAAATGATCAGGCCGGCATTTGCCCCGCTGTTTCGGCGACTGCGTCGACGCCGGCAAGCGGCGCTACACTGCCCGCCATGCCACGGATGCTGCGTCGACGAGCCCTCCACTGGATAGCCTGCGCGGCCATCCTGCTCCACGCGCTTGCGCCGACGATCACCCGTGCACTCGATGCGGCACGCGATCTCGATCCCTGGCGCTCCTCGATCTGCTCCGTACAGAACCTGCTCTCCGCGCAGGCCGACCCGGCGCCGACCACTCCGGCCGACACGCTCAAGCGCGCGCCGGGCACCTGCCCGTTCTGCGCCGCGCACACGCTGGCGCTGCCGGTCGCAACGCCCGCGGCGTTCGACTTCACGCTCGACCACCGCGGCGCGGACTACACCTGGCCATCCGAGACGCCGCGATGCGGCGCCGATCCGTGGCCGCCCGCGCTCGCCCGCGCGCCACCGACTCTGGGGTGATCCGGGTTCGCGCAGCCTGACTGCGTGAACCGATCGGTTCGCGGCAGCACGTCTGCCCGGACCGCTGCCTGCGTCCACCATGGGTTCGCAGCCCATCGCACGCTCCATCGGTGCCTGCCGCTGCGACCCGCGCCCCAGCATCGAAAGGAAGTCCGCATGTCCGCCCAGATGCGCGTCGCCTCGTTTACCCGCCATGTCCACGCTTCCGCTTGACACCTTGCAAACCTGGTACGCGCGCTTTGCACGCGAGCTCGATCGATACGCACAACGCCGCCTCGGCCGCGACGACGCCGGCGATGCAGTGCACGACGCCTACGTGCGCGTCTGGCAATACGCCGGATCCGCCGCGCCCGACAATCCGCGCGCCTACCTTTATCGCGTGGTGGGCAACGTCGCCTTCGATCGTGCGAATGCCCTCAAGGCCGCAGCCGAACGCATCGATTCCGATTGCGATCTCGACACATTGATTGCGTCAGCGCCGTCGCCCGAAGCGGCGCTCGAGGCGCGCGAACGCCTGCAACGCTGCGTCGAAGCCCTCGACGAGTTGCCCGAGATCTACCGTCATGCCTTCTTCCTGCATCGGGTCGATGGGATGACGCAGGCCGACGTCGCGCGCGCACTCGGGATTCCTCAACGCAGCGTCGAACGCTACATCGCCAAAGCGCTCGATCATTGCCTGACGCGCATGCAGACGCTCGACGGTTGAACGCCGGTGGCGGACCGGCGCCGCACGGGCGGTCTCATGGGATGATTGCCGAGATTCCCGACCGACTGCCATGACATCGCCCACGCCGCCCGATCCATCCATCCGCGCCGCCGCCGCGCAATGGATCGCGCGCCTGCACGATGCGCCGGCGTCCAAGCGCACCCAGGCCGCGCTCGATCGCTGGCTGGATGCCGACCCGGCGCACCGTTGCGCCTACGAAGAAGCCGCCCGGATGTGGCGCGACATGGCCGGGCTCGGCTCGGTCGCACCCGACCGTCTGCGCGCCGCGCGCGATGCAGCCCTGGCCGTGCGGCAGCGTCGGGCCCGCCGTCGCACGCTGCTGGGCGCTGGCGCGGCAGCCTGCGTGGCGCTGAGCCTCGCATGGATCGATCGCACGCCGCACACGGACGATTCATCGCCAGCGCCGATCGAATGGCGCACCGCGCGCGGCGAACACCGATCGATCGCGCTGCCCGATGGATCGCGCCTGGACCTCGACGCCGATAGCCATGTGCAAGTGCGCTACGCGGCTCGGGTGCGCGAGTTGCGCGTGCTGCGCGGACAGGCGGCCTTTGCCGTCGCGCCGGGCGATCCACGACCGTTCGAGGTACAGGCGGGCACCGGACGCATCCACGACATCGGAACCGAATTCAGTGTGCAGCTCGACGCCCAGCGCGTACTGGTTGCGGTGCGCGACGGCTCAGTCGAACTGCGCGCACGCGACGACGCCGCTACTCAGCGTCTCGTGCGCGGCGAACGCATGGGGTTCGCCGCCGACGGGCGCTATACGGCGCGCGAGCGCATCGATGCCGACGCCGCGTTCGCATGGCGCGAAGGCCGATTGGTGTTTCGCAGCGAGCCTTTGCAAAGCGTGCTCGACACCCTGGCGCGCCGTCATGACGCGGCGATCACCGCCAGCAATCCGCACGTGGCCGCGCTGCGCGTGAGCGGGAGTTTTCCGGCCGACGATCTGCGGCTCGCACTCGATACGATCGGCGCCACCCTGCCGGTACGCATCGTCAAGCTCGGGCCTCGCGACTGGCGCATCGACGATTGATTTGCACCGGGCGTGGCGGTTTGCGCGCACCGATCCGGTCTTACCTCGGAACCATTCGATTCCGCAGGGAGACCATTCATGACAATGATCAAGAAACCCATCGCCGCGCTTTGCGCGAGTCTGATGGCGATGGGCGCGTACGCGCAGGACACGGCTTTCGATATCGACATCGCCGCTCAGTCCCTGCCGCGCGTGCTGGACGCGCTCACCGCCCAGACCGGCGTGCAGACCTTCTACGCCGACGACGTCGTGCGCAACCTGCAAAGCCCGGGCGTCAAAGGCCAGCTGCGCCTGAACGAGGCGCTCGAACGCGCGTTGGCCGGCACCGGCCTGACCTATCAATTCACCAGCGGCAAGACGGTTGCCATCAAGCCCGCATCGCCGGCAGCGGCCACACCCGCCGCAACCGCCTTGCTGGAACCGATCACCGTCACCGCGATGCGCGTGGCCCGTCGGACCGATGAAGTTCCAGCGAGTGTGAGCGTGCTATCGGCAGCCGATCTCGACCGCAAGCACCGACAGAATCTGTACGACGCCCTGCGCGACACCGAAGGCCTCGACTTCGGCTACTCGGGCTCGGTCGCTCACCAGGTGGCACCGACGATACGCGGCGTGGGCGCTTCGTATGCGGGCTCCACCACGCAGGTGCTGGTCGACGGCATGGGGCACGACGCGGCGGTGTCGAATCTGCTCGGCCACGGCGGACTCAACTTCACCGCGATGCAAGACATCGAGCGCGTCGAGATCGTGCGCGGGCCGGCCTCGGCCTTGTATGGACCGGGCGTGATCGGCGGCGTGATCAACATCATCCCCAAACATTGGCAGGGTGAAACCGGCGCCGAGATCAACGCGAGCTATGGCTCGCACGCGACGCGCAGCCTGGGCGTCGCGGTGGGTACTGCGAACGAGACGCTCGACGTGCGCCTGTCGGGATACGAGGCTCGCAGCGACGGCTACCGCGCCATCCCGACGCGCGACCAATGGGGCCAGCTCGACTACGCGCCGCGCGATTGGAAGGACGACAAGTTCTCGCTCATCGCCGGCTATCACCCCACGGCCTCGGACACCTTCACCCTCGCCTTGCAATCATTCACGACGCGTTCGGCGTCGCAAGGCGGGCGGCCGCAAGAGCGCCACGATCACGATGGCCAATCGGCCACCCTCGGCTATCGCCATGCGTGGAGCAACGACACCGTGTTGCGCGCCGATCTGCGCGTTGCCAGCCTCGATCAGAAGTACCGCTTCGACGAGGAAGATTGGAACGGCGACATCGGCAATTTTGCCTTGGCCTACCTCGGCGGCCGCAGCAGCGATACCGCCGGCCTGCTGGTGCAACTCGAAGCGCATCCGCTCGAACACAACACCCTCGTGC
>CAYUYC010000024.1:0-19782 GCA_964448945.1 uncultured Burkholderiaceae bacterium | reverse complement strand
GGCCGAGTCGTCGGCATGGCGTTCTCCTTCAGGCGAACTTGCCTTGTAAATACCAATGCTCATCACCGCCGGTCAGGCGCTCGCGGTAAATCCAGAGCAATTCGGCTTCCTGATTTTCGGCGATGAAATAGTCGCGGCAAGCGATCTCGTTCCACCAGCCGGCCTCGATGCGTTCGGGCCCGGCGATCAGGGTGAGCGGGCCTTGGTGCTGGGGCCGGTGCCGACGCACCGACAGCCGCAACGGCTGGGCCAATAACCAGGCCGGGCGGGGCGGAAATCCTGGGGCGTCGCCCGGTGTCGCGGCGGCGGCAGGCAAGGCGTCGTCATGGCGTACGCGGCGCGGGCGCGGCGCCTGCGCAAAAGCGACCATGCGTTGCGCGGCCTCGGGCCGGTGGTCTTCCACCAGTTCGATGCGCTCGACGGCCTGGGGCCCCAGCCGCGCCGCAAGACGTTCGACTAGACGCGTGAGGCTTTCGGCTTCGTTGGCGGGCGTGGGAAAGAGTTCGGTGTTCGGTACGCCCAAGGACTCGACCCGGGTGGCGTGCAAGCATAGTTCGAGCACCGGGGCGACCAGCGTGGTGCGCGCGAGGTGCTCGCGCAACAACAGCACGAGATGATCGAGGTCGCGCGAGGGCTGGGCCAGCGCGACGCAAAGGCTGCTGCGCCGGCGGTCGGCGGTCTTGTAGAACTCGTGTTCGAGTTCGAGGGTGAATTCGCGCACTGCCACGTGGCGTGCGCCGAGCCAGCCCACGAGTTGCACCAGCAGCCGGCGCGCGGCGAACAGCAAGGCCTCGGCCTGTTCGACGCGCGCGAACAATTCGAGCCCGGCATGGAATTGCGCCGGCGCCTGCACCCAGGGGCGCGGATCGGGCGCTTCGCCATAGGCGCGGTCGAGTTCGTCGAGGATGGCCTGGCCGAAGCGGCGCGCCACGCCCGCGCGCGGCAGCAGGCGCAAGGCGCGCAAATGCGTGGCGCCGATGCCGACCAGGGCATCGAGTTGCGGCTGGGCGGCATCGAGCACCTGGATCGGCAAGGCGTCGAGCGTTTGCATCGCATCGGCGGCATCGGCGCAGTCGATGCCGGCGACGGCGGATTGGGCGAGCAACCAGGCGCCGGTCGCCGTCGGGAAGGTGGCGAGATCGGCGCTCAAGCCCAGTTCGGCGATGGTGTAGCGGATCGCATGGATGAGTGCGGTGGCGCCGCCGAACAGGCGCAGGCTGGATTGCACTTCGAGCAGCAGGCCGACATTGGCGCCGCGCTCGTGCGCAATCGGCGTGTCGACGCGCGCGACGGCGGGGGTGAAGCGCATGAGTGCGAGCGCTGCGGCATCGACTGCCTGGCGTTCGCGGGCCTCGTCGCGTTCGATCAGATGCAACTGCGGGCACAACGCGAGGGCGCTCGCGCGCTTTTGGCCCAGGCGCACGCCGGCCGCCGCCGCGGCTTCGTCGAGATGGGCGATGCGGTGCTGGCGCACGACGGCGCGCGGACCGGCATCACCGTGCGGACTGGCCTCAAGCGGCAGATGCGGAAATGCGAGCGCGATCCAGAACATCGGCGAGTACCGGGATGACGCGAGGGCGGGGCGCGCCATGGCGTGCAAGCGTGGGCAGGTGTGGCGGCGCGGCCGCATCGGCGCAAGCGCCCGCGGGGGCATGCGTGGGAACCGGCGGCGGTGCGGCCCGCACCGTGCGCGCGGCGGCCAAGGGTTGCGGCAGATCGAGCAGGAGCGGTGCATCGAGCACCGGACCGCGGCGTTTGAGGATGCGCACCGAAAACGCCCGGGTGATGGCATGGTCGTGCTCGACGCGTGCGGCACTGCAGACCAGCCGCAACGGCGCGGGTGAGGATTCATGCTGTGCCGGCAGCGGGCGCATCAGGAACACCAGGCCGTTGGCGGATTGCGCAGCCAGTTGCAGACGCCGCAATTGCTCGGGACGCGCTTGCGGCAGCCAGGCGATCAAGGCGCCGAAGCTGGCGGATTTGAGGGTTTGTTCGGCCGCCCAGAGCCGGTCGGCGGGCTGATCGGCATGCACGACGAGCAGTCGATCGAGCGGCAAGCCCAGGGTTTGCAGCGCCGGGCCGTAAGGCAGATGCGGTGGGGCGAGCAGCACGATGCTGCGTTCGGCGCTTGCGAGTTTGCCCAGGGCCGGAGCGAGCAGGCGCAATTCGCCGATGCCGGCGCGCGCGAGCAGCAGTTCGGTCAGTGCATGCAGCGGCCAGCCGCCGCCGGGCAATTGGGCATCAAGCGCGGGATGGCCGCTGGCGACGACCGGGATGCCGTGGTCGTCGATCTGGTCGGCGCGCCACAGCCCCGGAGGCAGGCTGGTGCGAAGCGCTGGTGCTGCGGCAGCCATGACGATGAATGCGGGGGCAAATGCGGGCAGTGCGTGGGCGAAGGCGTGCAGGCCATGCCCGGCGCCTCAATGCACGCCCATGCGCACCAGGCCGACTGCCAGCCCTTCGATCGCAAAGTCTTCGTCGCGGGCATCGACTTCGATGATCTTGAAGTCGGGGTTTTCGGGGTGCAGTTCGATGGCGTTGCCGCGCCGGCGCAGGCGTTTGACGGTGACGTCGTTGCCGATGCGCGCGACGATGATCTGGCCGCTGCGCACTTCGGATTTGCGCTGTACGGCGAGCAGGTCGCCGTCGAGGATGCCGGCGTCGCGCATGCTCATGCCGCGCACCTTGAGCAGGTAGTCGGGCCGGGCGGAGAACATCGAGGGGTCGAAGGCGTATTGCGCTTCGATGTGCTCGGCCGCGAGGATGGGGCTGCCGGCCGCGACCCGGCCGATCAGCGGCAGGCTGAAGCCGAGCGGGATCTGCATGAAGGACTGGTCCAGCCCGAGTTGTTCGGCCGGCTGGACCAGGCGGATGCCGCGCGAGGCGCCCGGGGTGATGTCGATGACCCCTTTTTTGGCGAGGGCTTGAAGATGGTCTTCGGCCGCGTTGACCGAGCGAAAGCCCAGTTCGGCGGCGATTTCGGCGCGGGTGGGCGGAAAGCCCGACTCGCGGATGCTGCGCTCGATGAGTTCGAGGATTTCTTGTTGGCGCGGCGTGAGCTTGACCATGACGGGCCTTTCGCGGGAGGGCCGCACGACGCGGCGATCACTGGATAAATTGACGGTAGCTGTATTTTTGTACAGTCATGGTGTGAATGCAAGCGGGGTGATTTCTCGCGGCGCGTCACGCACGATCCTGGGACACCGCGGGCGATCAGCTAGAATACAAACGTCGTCAGGGCAAGGTTCTTGCTCGCATTTTTTCCAGTCCTCGCGCGGGTGGCGAAATTGGTAGACGCACGAGGTTTAGGTCCTCGCGGTGGCGACACTGTGCAGGTTCGAGTCCTGTCCCGCGCACCACACACTGAATAGCCGTCGAAAACCATGCAAATCGAACAAGTCAGCGCGCTCGAGCGCCGAGTCAAGGTCAGCGTCCCGATGGGCGAGGTCGCCAAGGAAGTCGAAGAGCGGCTCAAGCGCCTGTCGCGTACGGTCAAGATGCACGGCTTTCGTCCGGGCAAGGTCCCGATGAAGATGGTGGCCCAAAGCTATGGCTACCAAGTGCAAAACGATGTGATGAACGAGCGCATCAACGAGGTGGTCTACAAGGCCATCGAGGACAGCAAGCTGCGCGTGGCCGGTGCGCCGCGCGTCGAGGCGGCCAAGGAACAAGCGACCGAAGGCGACATCGCCGAGTTCTTTGCGACCTTCGAGGTGTACCCGGAAATCAAGTTCGGCGATTGGCAGGCGGCCGAGGTCGAGAAGGTCACCGCGCCGGTGACCGATGTCGAGATCGACAAGACCATCGAGATCCTGCGCAAGCAACGTCAGACGTTCGAGGATGTCGCGCGTGCGTCGCAAGCGGGCGATCGCGTGACGATCGACTTCGTGGGCCGCATCGACGGCGTGGAATTCGAGGGCGGCAAGGCCGACGATTTTGCTTTCGTACTCGGTTCCAAGCAGATGCTGCCCGAGTTTGATACTGCCGCCACCGGCCTCAAGGCCGGCGAAACCAAGACCTTCCCGCTGACTTTCCCGGCCGATTATCACGGCAAGGAAGTGGCGGGCAAGACGGCCGAGTTCACCGTCACGATGAAGAGCGTGGCGGGTCCGAAGCTGCCCGAGCTCGACGCCGAATTCGCCAAGCAGTTGGGTATTCAGGACGGCGATCTCGCGAAGATGCGCGAAGACGTCAAGAACAATCTCGAGCGCGAGGTCAAGGGCCGTCTGAAGGGGCGTACCAAGGACAGCGTGATGAACGCACTCGTGAAGATCGCCGAATTCGACGTGCCCAAGGCGCTGGTCGAACAAGACGTCGAACGCTTGCGCGAAATGGCGGAGCAAGACCTCAAGCAGCGCGGCATCAAGACCGACGGCATGCCTTTCCCGGCCGATCTGTTCCAGGCGCAGGCCGATCGTCGCGTGCGACTGGGCCTCATCATCAGCGAACTGGTCAAGCAAAATGACCTGAAGGCCTCGCAAGAACAAATCCGCGCTTACATCGAGGACTTTGCCAAGAGCTACGAAGATCCGTCGGCGGTGATGGCGTGGTACTTCGCCGACCGCAAGCGTCTGGCCGACATCGAAGCGGTGGTGCTCGAAGAGAACGTGGTGAGCTGGGTGCTGGGCAAGGTCAAGGTGACCGACAAGCCGGTGGCATTCGACGAATTGATGGGCACGCCTTACTGAAGTTTTCCGCAAGCGAGGACGGCATGAACTGGAGCAAGCGCTGGGACCTCAACAGCCTCACCGAGGCTGCGGTCGACAACATGCACGCGTCGGGCAAGACCTTCGGCGGCATGACGATGGACCCGCAAGGGCTGAACATGGTCCCGATCGTGATCGAGCAGTCCGGTCGCGGCGAGCGTGCGTACGACATCTATTCGCGCTTGTTGCGCGAGCGCGTGATCTTCCTGGTCGGGCCGGTCAGCGACATGACGGCCAACCTGATCGTCGCGCAGATGCTGTTCCTCGAATCGGAAAACCCCGATAAGGACATCTCGCTGTACATCAACTCGCCGGGCGGTTCGGTGTACGCCGGCATGGCGATCTACGACACCATGCAGTTCGTGAAGCCGGATGTGTCGACTTTGTGTACCGGCATGGCGGCGAGCATGGGCGCCTTTTTGCTGGCGGCCGGCACGAAGGGCAAGCGTTTTGCGCTGCCGAATTCGCGCATCATGATTCACCAGCCTTCGGGCGGATCGCAGGGCATGGCCTCGGACATCGAGATCCAGGCGCGCGAAATCCTCTATTTGCGCGAACGCCTCAACGGCATCCTGGCCGAGCGTACCGGTCAGAGCGTCGAGCGCATCGCCAAGGACACCGACCGCGACAACTTCATGTCGGCGGAGTCTGCGGTAGAGTACGGACTGATCGACAAGGTGCTGGTCTCGCGCGATTGACGCGCGGACCCTGGAGGGCGGACGGATGTCGGAGAAGAAGGGTTCCAGCGAAAAGCTCTTGTATTGCTCGTTCTGCGGCAAGAGTCAGCACGAGGTCAAGAAGCTCATTGCAGGGCCGTCGGTCTTCATCTGCGACGAGTGCATCGAACTGTGCAATGACATCATCCGCGAGGAGGTTGCACAGGAAACGCCCGCGGCCAAATCGGATCTGCCCACGCCGCGCGAGATTTGCGAGATTCTCGATCAGTACGTGATCGGACAAGACACCGCCAAGCGCATTCTCTCGGTGGCGGTCTACAACCATTACAAGCGACTCAAGCATCTGGGCAAGAAGGACGACATCGAGCTGTCGAAGTCGAACATCTTGCTGGTGGGCCCGACGGGTTCGGGCAAGACGCTCTTGGCGCAAACGCTTGCGCGCTTGCTCAATGTTCCGTTCGTGATCGCCGATGCGACGACTCTGACCGAAGCCGGCTATGTCGGCGAGGACGTCGAGAACATCATCCAGAAGCTGCTGCAGAACTGCAATTACGAGATCGAGAAGGCGCAGCGCGGCATCGTCTACATCGACGAAATCGACAAGATCTCGCGCAAGTCCGACAACCCGAGCATCACGCGCGACGTGTCGGGCGAGGGCGTGCAACAGGCCTTGCTCAAACTCATCGAAGGCACGGTCGCGAGCGTGCCGCCTCAAGGCGGACGCAAGCATCCGAACCAGGACTTCGTCCAGGTCGACACGACCAACATCCTGTTCATTTGCGGCGGCGCGTTCGATGGTCTCGAGAAGATCATCCGCAATCGCTCCGAGAAGACCGGCATCGGTTTCGGCGCCGCGGTGAAGTCGCAAGAACAGCGCGATGTCAGTGCCGTGCTACGTGGTACCGAGCCTGAGGATTTGATCAAGTTCGGTTTGATTCCCGAGTTGGTCGGCCGTTTGCCGGTCGTCGCCACGCTCGACGAACTCAACGAAGACGCGCTGATCGAAATCCTTGTCGAACCCAAGAATGCGCTCATCAAGCAGTTTCACAAGCTGCTGCAGATGGAAGGGGTCGAGCTCGAGGTACGGACCGAGGCACTGCGTGCAATCGCCCGCAAGGCGTTGATTCGCAAAACCGGTGCGCGTGGTTTGCGCTCGATACTCGAGCACGCACTGCTCGACACGATGTATGAGCTTCCCAATCTCCATAACGTCGACAAGGTCGTGCTCGACGAGAACGCCATCAACAACGATGCCAAGCCATTGTTGATTTATGGCGAACAACCGAAGGTCGCGGGTTCCGACGGTTGAGCTGTCGGATCGTGCCGGACGGCGCGCAATCTAGCCCAGTCTTGAACCCGATGAGGCGGCGTTTGCACTAGTGCAAACGCCGTTTTGGCGCCAGGATGGCTTGTTTTTTGCGAGTATCATCCTCACATCCTCCCTCAGGCTTTCCCTCGAGGACAACACACCATGTCGAACTCTGCATTGCTCCCGTCCGAACGCATTCAGTTGCCGCTGCTTCCGTTGCGCGACGTCGTTGTGTTCCCGCACATGGTGATCCCGCTCTTTGTCGGGCGACCCAAGTCGATCAAGGCGCTCGAAGCGGCGATGGAAGCCGGCAAGAGCATCATGCTGGTGGCGCAAAAGAACGCGTCGAAAGATGAACCTGCGTCGGATGACATTTACGACATCGGTTGCATCGCCAACATCCTGCAAATGCTGAAGTTGCCCGACGGCACGGTGAAAGTGCTGGTCGAAGGTTCGCAGCGGGCACGTATCCACAAGATCGAAGAAGAGCCCACGCATCTGATGTGTGAGCTCACCCCGGTCGAGCCCGATCCTGCACAAGGCCCGGAGACCGAGGCGATGCGGCGTGCGATCGTTCAGCAGTTCGATCAGTATGTGAAGCTGAACAAGAAGATTCCGCCCGAGATCCTGACCTCGTTGTCGGGCATCGAAGAGCCGGGACGTCTGGCCGACACCATCGCCGCCCATCTGCCGCTCAAGCTCGAACAGAAGCAGGCGATCCTCGAGATGTTCTCGACCTCGCTGCGGCTCGAGCATCTGTTGACCCAACTCGAGACCGAACTCGACATCCTTCAGGTCGAAAAGCGCATCCGCGGACGCGTCAAGCGCCAGATGGAGAAATCGCAGCGCGAGTACTACCTGAACGAACAGGTCAAGGCGATCCAGAAGGAACTCGGCGAAGGTGAAGAAGGCGCCGATCTCGAAGAACTGGAAGCCAAGATCAAGGCGGCGCGCATGCCCAAGGAGGCGCGCGTCAAGGCCGATTCCGAGCTCAAGAAGCTCAAGCTGATGTCGCCGATGTCGGCCGAAGCCACCGTCGTGCGCAATTACATCGATGTGCTCGTCAATCTTCCGTGGAAGAAGAAGAGCAAGATCAACAACGACTTGACCAACGCCGAGAAGGTGCTCAACGAGGACCATTACGGCCTCGAGAAGGTCAAGGAGCGCATCCTCGAATATCTGGCCGTGCAACAGCGCGTCGACAAGGTCAAGGCGCCGATCCTGTGCCTGGTCGGGCCCCCGGGGGTCGGCAAGACTTCGCTCGGGCAATCGGTCGCCAAGGCGACCAACCGCAAGTTCGTGCGCATGGCGCTGGGCGGTGTGCGCGACGAGGCCGAAATCCGCGGCCATCGTCGTACCTACATCGGCTCGATGCCGGGCAAGATTTTGCAGAGCCTGACCAAATCCGGCGTGCGCAATCCGCTCTTCCTGCTCGATGAAGTCGACAAGATGGGCATGGATTTCCGCGGCGATCCGTCGTCGGCCTTGCTCGAGGTGCTCGACCCCGAACAGAACCATACCTTCCAGGACCATTACGTCGAGGTCGATTTCGATCTGTCGGATGTGATGTTCGTCGCGACTGCGAATTCGCTTGCGATTCCGCCGGCCTTGCTCGATCGTTTGGAAGTGATCCGTCTATCGGGTTACACCGAAGACGAAAAGGTGAGCATCGCCTTGCGCTATCTGCTGCCCAAGCAGATGAAGAACAACGGCGTGAAGAAGGAAGAACTCGTCGTCGCCGAATCCGCGATCCGCGACATCGTGCGCTACTACACGCGTGAATCCGGCGTGCGAGCGCTCGAGCGTGAGATCTCCAAGATCTGCCGCAAGGTGGTGAAGGCACTGTTGCTGCGCAAGGACAAGAGCGCGGCCAAGGTGCACGTCACCGCGAAGAACCTCGACAAATACCTCGGCGTACGGCGCTATTCCTTCGGCGTGGCCGAAAAGGAAAACCAGGTCGGCCAAGTCACCGGACTCGCATGGACCGAAGTTGGCGGCGAGTTGCTGACCATCGAAGCGGTGGCGGTGCCGGGCAAGGGCCGCACGACCACGACGGGCAAGCTCGGCGACGTGATGCAGGAATCGATCAAGGCTGCGATGTCGGTGGTGCGCAAGCGCGCGACGCGTTTGGGTATCAAGGGCGACTTCTACGAGAAGAAGGACATCCACGTGCACGTTCCCGAAGGCGCGACCCCGAAGGACGGGCCAAGTGCGGGCATCGCAATGACGACCGCGTTGGTCTCGGTGCTCACCGGCATTCCGGTACGCGCTGATGTGGCGATGACCGGAGAGATCACCTTGCGTGGCGAGGTGCTGCCGATCGGTGGCTTGAAGGAAAAGCTGCTGGCGGCGCATCGCGGCGGCATCAAGACGGTCTTGATCCCGGACGAGAACGTGAAGGACCTCGCCGAGATTCCGGACAACGTGAAAAACAAGATCGAAATCGTTCCGGTGAAGTGGATCGACAAGGTGCTTGAGCTTGCGTTGGAGCGGCAACCGACGGCCCTTCCCGACGACGTGGAAGAGTCGGCAAATGTCGAGGTCGCGAGCAACGTTGACGCAGCGACGGATTCGTCGGATTCCGATGTTGTGAAGCATTGACCGTCGTGACGCGATAACACAAGCGCGGCAACGAGAAGTTGCTGCGCTTGTTTGCTTGACGCGCTATAGACGCATTGCTTTAATTGCCTGCCTAGTGCACGAGCGACGCGACGAGATCACTCGGTGTACATGTATTCATTCCATTCAATCGTCGGCGTCGCGCCGACGATGAGTCATCCACGAGGGGACGTCCCGTGAACAAGACCGAACTCATCGATCACATTGCCAAGCAAGCCGATATTTCCAAGGCTGCTGCGGGGCGCGCGCTCGATTCGATCATCTCCGCTGTGAAATCCACGCTGAAGAAGGGCAACTCGGTCACGCTCGTTGGTTTCGGCACGTTCTCGGTGGGCAAGCGCGCAGCACGATCGGGCCGTAATCCGCGCACTGGCGCGACCATCAAGATCAAGGCAGCAAAGGTCCCGAAGTTCCGCGCTGGCAAAGCGCTCAAAGATGCTGTAAACTAATCGTCTTTGGTGCTTCGGCATCAACTGAATCGGCATCAGGCTCGTGCAAGTAGCGAGGCAAATGTGCGAAGGGTGCTTAGCTCAGCTGGTAGAGCGGCGCCCTTACAAGGCGTAGGTCGGGAGTTCGAACCTCTCAGCACCCACCAGCGCAGATGCCGATCAGATCAGATAGGGAGTGGTAGTTCAGTCGGTTAGAATACCGGCCTGTCACGCCGGGGGTCGCGGGTTCGAGTCCCGTCCACTCCGCCAAGAGAGGAAGCGAACCGTGAGAGCGGTTCGCTTTTTTTCTTTGTCAGTCAACTCCGTATAGTGGCTTGCACATGCTCGAATGGATTCGTGAAAACAAGCGCTGGGCGCAACTCATCCTGATCGCCCTGATCTTTCCATTTGCTTGTACCGGCATCGAGGGTTATCGCCGCATGCAAGGCGACGTCGACACGGTCGCGAAGGTAGGCGGCCAGCGCATCATGCGACAAGAGTTCGATGCCGCGATGAGCGAACAGATCGAGCGACTCAAGCAGATGTTCGGTGGATCGGTCGACAGCAAGCTCGTCGACACACCGCAAGTGCGCCAATCTGTGCTTGATCAGCTCGTCATGAAGCACGTGCTGCGAGTTCAAGCGCAACAAGAAGTGCTGATGGTTTCCGATGACCAGTTGCGCACCATCATCGCCACCGAGCCTGGATTTCAGGAAGGTGGCAAGTTCAGTCCCGAGCTATATCGTCGCTACGTCAGTTCGCAAAGAATGTCCGAACTGCAGTTCGAGGCTCAAGTTCGCGACGACATTCGCGTTCAGCAGCTTGCGCGCTTCCCGTCCATGTCGACACTGGTTTCTGCAGCGGTGACCACGCAGATCGGCGACGTTTTTGCCCAAGAGCGTTCAGTCGGCGTGATGTCGTTTGCGCCCGCGGCGTATTTGCCCAAGGTCGTTGTCTCCAACGATGTGATGAAGTCGTATTACGACAGCAATCAGGCGAGTTTCGAGACGCCTGAGCAGGCCGATATCGAGTACATCGTGCTCAGTGCAGACGCGATTGGTGCGCGGATCAAGGTGTCCCCCGCCGATGTCGAGCAGTACTACAAGCAGAACATCGCGCGCTACAGTACTCAGGAGCAACGTCGCGCGAGTCACATCCTGATTTCGGTTCCATCTGATGCCTCCGCCGACGTGCGGCAACAGGCGCGTGCAAAGGCGGAATCGATTCTTGCGCAAGTGCGCAAGGCGCCGTCTGAATTTGCCAAGCTGGCGAAACAGTATTCCGATGATCTTGGTTCGAAGGACCGCGGAGGAGATCTCGATTTCTTCGGTAAGGGATCAATGGTCAAGCAGTTCGACGAGGTTGTGTTCGCGATGAAGCAAGGAGACATCAGCGACATCGTCACGACTGATTCTGGTTTTCACATCATCGAACTCACTGCGATTCGGGCGTCGCAGCCCAAGCCGATCGATGCGGTGCGCACCGATATCGAAACGGAAATTCGCAAACAACTCGCCGCCAGGAAGGTTGCCGAATCGATCGACGCTTTCAACAACTCGGTTTACGAGCAGTCGGACAGCCTCAAACCAGCCGCGGATCAACTTGGGTTGGAAATCAAGACCGCCAAAGCACTGACGAGAAGCGGGACGGCTTCCGACCCGGTGCTCGGCAATCAAAAATTTGTTGATGCAATCTTCGGCGCCGAATCGGTGCAGGACAAGCGCAATACCAAGGCGATCGAGATTGCACCCAACACGCTCGTCTCGGGGCGCGTTGTTGCATACCGTGCGCGCGCTCTGCGACCGATCGAAGAAGTGAAGCCGCTGGTCCTCGAGGCTGTGCGTGCTCAAGAAGCGCTGCGCTTGGCGAAAGAGGCCGGGGTCGCGCAGCTTGCGGCATGGCGAGAGGGCAAGGGCGTCGGCAGTTTTTCCGCATCGGTCAAAGTGACGCGTAATGCACCTGGCGCTTTGTCGGGTGAAGCAATCCGAGCGGTGTTCAAGGCAAACACGGCCAAGTTGCCGGCTTATGTGGGTGTCGATCTGGGGGCGCAGGGGTACGCGCTCTACCGCATCGATGCTGTTACGCAAAACGGCGCAGCATATTCCGACGACCAGAAGCGATCCTTGGCCGAGTCGATCGAACGTGCCCTGGCCGATGCCGAGACCAACGCCGCGATCGAATCGATGCGTGCGCGCACCAAGGTCGAGGTGTTGCAGGCGAATGCGCTAGCCGGCGGACAATAGGCTGCCGGCCGGTTTCAAGCCGCCGATCGCATCGATCAGCGACCGAGCGGCTTTCTTCAGCTCAGCATCTTCGCGAAGCGAAAGCGCAATCGCGATTGCGCTTTCGTATTGACGGAAATGCTTTGGCGTAGAGCGGGCATAGGCCGGGTCGTAGTGCTCGCGTAGCAGCGTATCGACCAGTGCGGTCCAATCGCCGGATCGCGCAAGTGCGCTCCAGCAGGCTACCCTTGCATTGCCATGAAGATTCGCGAGTCTTGCGAATTGCGCGATCAGTGCGTCGGGTGACTCGCGCCAATGCCGGTATTCATCCATGAGCAATTGCACGCGTTCCTCGAGACTGGTTTCGACGCGTACGCATTGTCCCTGACGAATCTGGTTCACCAACTCCATCGGCACGCGCAGCGATCCGATCCGCGTGCTTTCGCATTCCACAAACACCGGCAACGATGCATCGAACGCTGACAGCGTTGCATGCAAGCGCGACTCGAACGCCCTTTGCGACGGCTGTGCGCGTTGCGGATCGGGGCCGAGGATCGAACCACGATGCTGCGCCAGCGCCTCCAGATCGAGGACTTGAGCGAGAGCCGCTTGCAAGGCGTTTAGCAGACGGCTCTTGCCACTGCCGGTGCTGCCGCAAATCACGACGAACCGTAGCGACGATGGAAGTTCCGCAAGATTCTGGATGACTTGCCGGCGGTACGCTTGATAGCCGCCGACGATGATTCCAACGCGCCAGCCGATCTGCGCAAGGACGTGCGCCATTGCTCCGCTTCGACCACCCCCACGCCAGCAATAGATCAATGGCGACCAATCACGTGGCATCCGGGTCCATCGCTCTTCCAAGTGGTGAGCGATGTTGCGCGCGACGAGTGCTGCGCCGATCTTGCGGGCCTCGAAAGGCGACTGTTGCTTGTAGATCGTTCCGACGCGTGCTCGCTCCTCATTGGTCAATACAGGACAGTTGATCGCACCGGGGAAACAGTCCAGTTCGAACTCGTCTTCACTGCGCGCATCGATGACGGAGCTGAAGGTGGCGGCGCGGGCCAGTGCCTCGGTTGCAGTGAGCGATTCAATGGGCGCAGGCATGGCAATCCTGATCAGAATGATCAAGCGGGCAGAGGAAACTCAGTTGCCGCATCGTGGAATCTGTATTTCTCATCGTGAAATTACGTGATGCTGCGCAGCAAATTTCGATTTCAGTCATGAAAAATGCATTTCGCAATTCGATATGAACGCGCTAATCGATTGAATAATAAGCGGTTTATTTATGCTGTTGGAGCGGTTCACGTCCTTGTCCCTCGCCACTCAAATCCATAGACTCTTATATAAGAGTTGAATTCTTGAACACCTTTCAACACACGCTCTAGGGGGCAATGATGACGTCTCGTGAACTCGAAGCTCAGAAGCTGCAAAAAGACTGGAACGAAAACCCGCGCTGGAAAGGCATCAAGCGCGGTTATACCGCCGATGACGTGGTGCGTTTGCGCGGATCCATCCAGATCGAGCATACGCTGGCCAAGCGCGGCTCCGAAAAGCTGTGGAACCTGATGAACAACGAGCCTTTCGTCAACGCCCTCGGCGCACTGACGGGCAATCAGGCGATGCAGCAAGTGAAGGCCGGCCTCAAGGCGATCTATTTGTCGGGCTGGCAGGTCGCGGGCGACGCCAACAACGCCGGCGAAATGTATCCCGACCAATCGCTGTATCCGGCCAACTCGGTGCCGCAAGTGGTCAAGCGCATCAACAACACCTTCCAACGCGCCGACCAGATCCAATGGTCGGAAGGCAAGGGCGACATCGATTTCTTCGCGCCCATCGTGGCTGACGCCGAAGCCGGTTTCGGCGGCGTGCTGAACGCCTTCGAACTGATGAAGGCCATGATCGAAGCGGGCGCCTCGGGCGTGCACTTCGAAGACCAGCTCGCATCGGTCAAGAAGTGCGGCCACATGGGTGGCAAGGTGCTGGTGCCGACCCGCGAAGCGGTGGAAAAGCTGATCGCCGCGCGTCTGGCCGCCGACGTGATGGGCACGCCGACCGTGCTGGTCGCGCGTACCGATGCCGAAGCCGCCGACCTGCTGACCAGCGATGTCGACGACAACGACAAGCCGTTCTGCACCGGCGAGCGCACTGTTGAAGGCTTCTACAAGACCAAGCCCGGTCTGCAACAAGCGATCTCGCGCGGCCTGGCCTATGCGCCTTACGCCGACCTGGTCTGGTGCGAAACCGGCAAGCCCGATCTGGCCTATGCCAAGGCGTTCGCCGAAGCCATCCATGCCAAGTTCCCGGGCAAGATGCTGGCCTACAACTGCTCGCCGTCGTTCAACTGGAAGAAGAACCTCGACGACGCGACCATCGCCAAGTTCCAGAAGGAACTCGGCGCCATGGGCTACAAGTTCCAGTTCATCACCTTGGCCGGCTTCCATGCGCTCAACTACGGCATGTTCAACCTGGCTTACGGCTATGCGCGTGAACAAATGACCGCGTTTGTGCAACTGCAAGAAGCCGAATTCGCCGCCGCGGAAAAGGGCTTCACCGCCGTCAAGCATCAGCGCGAAGTGGGCACCGGGTATTTCGACGCGGTGACGCAGACGATTCAGCAAGGCCAGTCGTCGACGACCGCGCTGAAGGGCTCGACCGAAGACGAACAGTTCTTCGACAAGAAGGTCGCCTGATCGCTTTGATGGCGTAGCAGGGCGTTGAGGGGCCGCGTGACGAAATAAGTCACGCGGCCCTTTGCATTTGGTCGTGGCGCTGCTCAAGTTCGCTTGGGTTTGGTCGATACACCGTCTACACCACGGTGTACGTCAAACCCATGATGATCGCCACCTACGAAGACTTGCAGCCGCTAGCACGCAGTGATCTGGTGATCGGCCGGCCTTTGCCGTTCCCGATCTTCGATCGCAGTGGAGATCTGCTGCTGGCCGCGGGGCAAGCGGTGCAAAGCGAAATGCAATTGCAATTGCTTTGCACGCGCGGGCTTTATCGCAACCCGAGGTGGCATCCGGCGGTTTCGGTGCCCGGCTTGCGCGCAGTCCGCCGGGTGGAGGGCGCAGTCGACCCCGATGGGGATGTCGCGGTCACGCGGCAGATTCGCGCTGCGACCGACGATGCGTTGGGAATCCAGTCGTTGAAGATGGTGAGCGAGAGCGGCACGCACGAATACGCGGTGCGCCTGCTCGGCGTGAATCCCGATACCTCGTTGATCGTCACCGCGCCTACCGAAGACGGCAAGCTGATCTTCGTGAAAGAAGGGCAGTCGTTCAAGTTTCAAGGGTTCTTCGGGCAATCGATCCTGACCTTCAACGCGACGATCGTGAAGGTCCAGTTCGCGCCGTTCCCCTACATTCATTTGTCGTGGCCCGATGCGGCGCGCATCAAGCGCCGCCATGTCAGGCAAGCGCGTCGTGCGCACTGCAAGCAGCCTTGCGTGATCTATTTCAAGCGTGGAGGCAACGACAAGCAGGTGCATGGCTTCGTCATCAACCTCTCGGTCGGCGGCGCCGAGGTGGTCGTGCCCAACGATGCCCCCGACTTGTCCGAGCACCTGACCCTGGCGTTTCGGATCGTCGTCGATGGCAAACGTCTATTGGTCGAAGCCGGTGGGCGCATCGTCAGAGGCCAGCCCGAGGTTCGAGCCGACGGGACGCACTACGGTATCGGCTTCGCCGACATGACCGATGAACTGAAGCTCGCGATTCACGCCTACATCCACGAGTTGCTGGTCGCGCAACTCGAATGTCCGCTACACGTCTGAGCGCCCGACGCTAGGCGTCGTCGCGCGTCGACGCATCGTTGTCGGCGGACTTCCAGAAATCCGGCGCCGAGTAGCTGAAGCGCAGAAAATCGATCCAGGTTCTCACGCGCACGGGCAAATGCTTGCGTTGAGCAAACACGGCGTAGATGCCGTTCTCCGGCGCAGCAAACTCGCCGAGCACTTCGACCAGCGCGCCGCTGGCGAGATGCTCGCCCACCTCCCAAAGGCTGCGCCAAGCCAGACCGTGACCGGCATGTGCCCATTCGGTCAGCACCGACGCATCGTTGCAGTCGACATTGCCGCTAACGCGCACCATGCGCGAACTCTTGCCGAAGCAGAACAGCCAACCGCGCTGTTGATTGCCGGCACCGAATCCCAGGCAGTTGTGATGAACGAGGTCGTCCGGGGTCTTGGGTACACCCGCATGCGCGAGGTAACGCGGTGAGCCGACCACGACGCGCCGATTGGCGGCCAGACGCACGCTGACGAGATTGGAATCGACCAGATCGCCGATGCGGATCGCGCAGTCATAGCCCTCGTTCACGAGATCGACCACGCGATCGGACAGATCGAGCGACAGCGTCACATCGGGATGGCTGGCCAGAAATCTCGGCACCAAAGGTGCCACGTGCCGCCGGCCGAATCCCGCTGGCGCGGTGATGCGCAGATGCCCAGCGGCGCGTACGCCGCCTGCCGCAACTGCGGCTTCTGCGTTCTCGACGTCCAGCAAGATGCGTTGGCAATCCTCCAGAAAGGCTTCGCCTTCCTTCGTCAGCGAGATCCGGCGCGTGGTTCGGATCATCAGCTTGATGCCCAATCGCGCTTCGAGCGCGTCGATGCGTCTGCCGATCATGGCGGGCGCGACGCCTTCGGCCGTCGCCGCAGCGGTCAGCGAACCGCGCGTGGCGACCAGGACGTAGGTTTGCATTTGCTTGAGACGGTCCATCGAGCATTTCGCGGCGAGTCAGTGTCTTTTGATTATGTCATTGGAAGTCACGAATCCTCTGACTCTGAACTGATCATTCCGCAGATCGAGTCGCGGTATGCTTCCGACCATGCGATCCACTCCCGCCCCCAACTTCGGTGCGCCTTTGCGCGGCATCGTCTTCGATGCCTACGGCACGTTGTTCGATGTCTTCAGCGTCGGTGCATTGGCGGAATCGCTCTATCCGGGCAAGGGTGCACAGATCGCCAGGCAGTGGCGGCTCTCGCAACTCGATTACACGCGTTTGCGCACGCTGGCCAACGAATACGCGCCGTTCTCCAAGGTCACCCGCGATGCATTGCGCCACGCCTGCGCTGCATGCGGTGTGGCGCTCAGCCAGGAACGCGAAGCCATGCTCATGGGGGCCTACGATCGTTTGGTGGCATTCGACGAAGTGCGGCCCGCGATCGAGCGTTTGCGGGCCGCGGGCCTGCCCATCGCCATTCTCAGCAATGGCGACATGTCGATGCTGAACAGCGCGGTCAGCGCTGCCGGACTCGATGGGCTGATCGATCACCTGTTGTCGGCCGATACCGTGCGGCGCTACAAGACTGCGCCCGAGGTCTACGCGCTCGGGCCGCAAGCATTGCACTGCCAGGCAACGGATCTCATCTTCGTCTCCAGCAACGGCTGGGACGCGTGTGCCGCCACCTGGTATGGCTACCGCACGATCTGGATCAATCGCGGACATCTCGTGCTCGACGAGCTCGGCGTGCGTCCGCATCGCGAAGGACGATCGCTCGATGACGTCGTCGTCTTCGCCAACGAATTCTTGCGCGCGGGCGACCCGGCCGTTGCGCAACGCGGGCCACAAGCCGCCGAAACGGGTGCGCGCGCATCGCGCGACTCTTCCGACACTTCCAAGAACCTGCCCTGAGGGAACACGACATGCCTTTCGATACGCCCGCCGGCGTGCAAATCAATGCACCGATGAAGCCCGGCTTTGAAAAGATTCTCACCGCCGACGCCCTGGCGCTGGTGGCCAAGCTGCACCGCGCTTTCGAGCCGCGCCGCCGTGAATTGCTGGCCGCGCGCCGGGCGCTCGCCGCCGAACTCGATGCCGGCAAGAAGCTCGACTTCCTGCCCGAAACCCGCGCGATCCGCGAAGGGTCGTGGACCATCGCGCCGATCCCGGCCGATCTGCAATGCCGCCGCGTCGAAATCACCGGCCCGGTCGAGCGCAAGATGATCATCAATGCGCTGAACTCGGGGGCGGACAGTTACATGACCGACTTCGAAGACAGCAACACGCCGAACTGGACCAACCAGATCGAAGGCCAGATCAACATGATCGACGCCGTGCGCAAGACGATTTCGCTCGAACAAAACGGCAAGAGCTACAAGCTCAATGACAAGATCGCGACGCTGGTGGTGCGCCCGCGCGGCTGGCACCTCGATGAAAAGCATGTGACGGTCGATGGCGCACGCGTGAGCGGCGGCATCTTCGATTTCGCTTTGTTCATGTTCCACAACGCGCGCGAACTGATCAAGCGCGGCAGCGGCCCGTATTTCTATCTGCCCAAGATGGAAAGCCATCTCGAAGCGCGTTTGTGGAACGACATCTTCGTGCTGACCCAGACCGAACTCGGCATTCCGCAAGGCACGATCAAGGCGACGGTGCTGATCGAGACCATCAACGCCGCGTTCCAGATGGACGAAATCCTGTACGAATTGCGCGAACACAGCGCGGGCCTGAACGCCGGGCGCTGGGACTACATCTTCTCGTGCATCAAGAAGTTCAAGGTCGACCGCGATTTCTGCCTGGCCGACCGGCCCAAGGTCACGATGACCTCGCCCTTCATGCGTGCCTATGCGCTGTTGCTGCTCAAGACCTGCCACAAGCGCAATGCGCCCGCGATCGGCGGCATGAGCGCGCTGATCCCGATCAAGAACGATCCCGAGAAGAACGCGGTCGCGATGCAAGGCATCATCAACGACAAGAAGCGCGATGCGACCGACGGCTATGACGGCGGCTGGGTCGCGCACCCGGGCTTGGTGGAAGCGGCGATGAAGGAATTCGTCGCGGTGCTCGGCGACCGTGCGAACCAGATCGACAAGAAGCGCGACGATGTGCAAGTGGCCGCGGCCGATCTCGTGAACTTCCAGCCCGAAACGCCGATCACCGAAGCGGGCCTGCGCTACAACATCAATGTCGGCATTCATTACCTGGGCTCATGGCTGGCCGGCAATGGCTGTGTGCCCATCCATAACCTGATGGAAGACGCGGCGACCGCCGAAATCAGCCGCTCGCAAGTCTGGCAATGGGTGCGCTCGCCCAAGGGCAAGCTCGAGGACGGCCGCAAGGTCTCGGCCGACATGGTCCGCAAGATGATCCCCGAAGAACTCGCCAAGGTGAAAGCCGTGGTCGGCGACGGCAAGACCTACGACCAGGCCGCGAAGATCTTCGAAGAAATGTCGCTCAAGGAGGAATTCACCGAATTCCTGACGCTGCCTTTGTACGAAGCGATCGAGTAAGCCGCGCGTTGGTGCGCTACGAGACGGGACGCTGCGGCGTCCCGTTTTCTTTGTGTCGTTCGCTCAAAGAGCCGATCAATGGCGCGCGGGCGTGATCAGCCACAACAGTCCGATGAGAATGGGCTGGTGCAGCAGATACGTCGTCAGGCTCCAGCGGCCGAGCATGGTCAGGCCACGGTCGATCCAGTTTGGCAGGCCGGTGCGCAGGCGCTGAGCGAAGGCGGGCGTCCTGAACTGGCGCGCGCGCCCGTATTCGCCCAGCGCCACGCCGATCAGGAGCACGCCGAACCACGGAAAGATCGGCACATAGTCTTCGGTGTGGGGCTTTTGTGAGATCAGGCCGATCCAGTTGATCCATTTCGGATTCATCACGTCGAAGCTCACGGTGTTGCCGAGCACGACGACGAGTACGCCGATCAGTGCGTTCCACAAGCCCAGGGCTTGCATCAGCCGCGCCGCGATCAGCATCAGCGCCAAGTGGTGCAGCACGCCGAAATAGATGAAGGTGCGCGGAAACATCCACGCGCTGCCGAGGGTGACCAGCACTGCTGCACCGGCAAGCTGAACCCAGCGCCGCCAGAAGTCC
>CAYUYC010000023.1:10648-19836 GCA_964448945.1 uncultured Burkholderiaceae bacterium | reverse complement strand
GCGCGAGCACCGCGATCGTGCCCGCAGCCGCGGCCTGCCAGCCACCGATGAAATGCGCGAGGCGTTCATGGTCGCTGCCATCGGCGTTCGAGAATGCATTGCGGCCATCGAGGTCGGCCAGGCTCACATGCCAATGCATGCCCGAGCCGCATTCGGGCAAAAACGGCTTGGGCAGGAAGGTCGCATGAAAGCCATGCCGGCGGCCGAGTTCGCGCGCCAGGCGCTTGAAACGGAACACCGCATCGGCCTGTGCCAAGGGATCGCCGGGCGCGAAATTCATTTCGTATTGGCCCACCGCCGATTCATGGCCGTAGCCGATGATCGCGATGCGCTGGGCTTCGCACGCGGCCCAAAGATCGTCGAAGAACGGCGCGAAGGTCTGCGCGGTATCGAGCGAGGCGAGGTCGTGCGAATTTTCTTCGTGCGGCACACGGCCGGTGATGCCGTGCGCGGGCAGGATTTCATCGCCCTCGGTGCGCACCAGAAAGAATTCCAGTTCGGGCGCAACCGTCGCGCGGTAGCCGGCTTGTTCGAGCCGCGCGATCACGGTCTTGAGCACCGAACGCGGCGCGAGCGTGGACAGATCGATCGGCGCGCCGCCATCGGGCGCATCGAAGACCGCGACGCCGTCGCAGATCACGGTGGCGGTGGGCACGCTCGCGAGCGGATCCTCGACCATGGTGGACCAATCGGGCACCAGGCTCATGTCGGGATAGGTCGGGCTGAACACATGCTCGTAGACCGCCTTGGGCTCGCCGCCGGTGACGGTGAAGCCCAGCATCACCGCGGCCATCTTGGCGCCGCGCGATTGCGCGAACAGATCGGTCGAGAGGAGCTTGCCGCGCGCGACGCTGGTGTAATCGGGGAAGGCCAGTTCGACGCGGCGGATGTGCTGCTCATGCAGCCAGGCCACGGCCTGGTCGGCGTCGGACAAGGGTTGGGTGATGGGGGCTATGTCGATCGGGCGTGCGGTCATGGGGCGTGACTGTACCGCAGCCGTGCACGCGCTCAAGGGCCATTTTCCAGCGCCTGCGCCGGGCCGCTTGGCGCGTTCCGCGCGCCGGATCATGTCCGGATTCGCCGCGACAGAATCAGCGCGCGAATTCAGGTCGTCGCATCGGCACGCTCGAGTGTGACGGTGAAGACCGAGCCCCGCCCCGGGGTGCTGCGCACCTCGATCGCGCCGCCCATCAGCGCCAGCAATTGCTTGGCGAGCGCCAGGCCGATGCCCGCACCGTCGACGCGCGAGTGCTCGCGCCCGAGCCGGTTGAAGGCTTCGAACAAATGCGTGAGCTGATCGTCATCCATGCCGAAACCGTCGTCGCTGACCTCGATGCCGACCCGTCCGGGTTCGCCGACCAGCCCGCGCACGCAGACATGCCCCCCGCGCTGGTTGTATTTGATGGCGTTGGTCAGCAGGTTCACGAGCACCTGGGTCAGACGCATCCCGTCGGCATAGGCGAGCACGCGGTCGCAATCCTTGAGATCGCACATCACCTCGATGCCATGCGCGCTGGCCAGGGGTTCGACCAGATTCACACTGCGCCGGATCGCGTCGCAGACACTGACCGGATCGTGTTCGATGCGCATTTGCCCGGCCTCGATGCGGGTCAGATCGAGCAACTCGGTGATCATGCCCAGCAGATGCTCGCCGGCATGGATGATGTGATCGACCTGCTCGCGCTGGCGCTGGCTGAGTTGTTCGGTCTCATCCATGTTCAGCAATTGCGCGAACCCGAGCACCGCGTTGAGCGGGGTGCGCAATTCATGGCTGATGCGCGACAGGAATACCGTCTTCGCCTGGTTGGCGGCCTCGGCGGTGGATTGCGCTTCACGCGCGGCGGCGAGTTCACGCAGCTTGCTCACATCGCGCACGATGACCGTCAGCAACAACCTGCCCGCGACCTTGCAGCGCGAGATCGACGCCTCGATCGGAAACTCGGTGCCGTCGGCACGCAAGGCGCGCAACTCGCGCGCGGCCCCCATCGCCGCAGAACGCTCGCCGGCGCCCTTGAAATGCTCGACATGCGAGCGGTGCACGCCGCGAAAACGCTCGGGCAGCAATCGATCGAGCGGCTCGCCGGCGATCTCGGCGGCGGTATATCCGAAGATGCGCTCGGCCGCGGCATTGAATACGCGGATGCGCTGGTCTTCGTCCACGGTGATGATCGCGTCCATCGCGGTGTCGATCACGCCCGCCAGACGCGCGCGCGCCTCGGCCTCGACCGCGGTCTGGGCCGCGCGCAGATCGGCCAGTTCGCGCGCCTTGGTCACGTCGCGCACGATCACCGTCAACAGCATCTTGCCGGCCACCCGGCAACGCGAGATCGACGCCTCGATCGGAAACTCGCGCCCCGAGGCATGCAAGGCCCGCAACTCGCGCGCGGCGCCCATCGCCGCCGAACGTTCGCCCGCGGTCTTGAACACCTCGACATGCGAGCGATGCACCACCCGAAAACGCTCGGGCAGCAGGATCTCGAGCGGTTGCCCCATCACCTGTTCGGCGCGGTAGCCGAACATGCGTTCGGCCGCGGCGTTGAAGACGCGGATCTCCTGACGCTCGTCGATCGAGATGATCGCGTCCATCGCGGTATCGATGACGCCGGCCAATTGGGCGCGGCTGTCGCTCAACGCGGTCTCGATCGCCTTGATTTCGGTGACGTCGGAACATGCGCCGATATAGCCTGCGAAATTGCCGTTGGGGTCGAAGCGCGGCACGCCGCGATCGAGCAGCCAGCGGTATTCGCCGTCATGGCGCAACAACCGGTATTCCACCGAGAACGGCGCATGCGCCTCGGTGGCGGCCAGATGCACGGTCTGGCACCGATGGCGGTCGTGCGGATGTACGCCTTCGAGCCACCCTTCGCCGGCTTCTTCTTCGATGCTGCGACCACGAAACTGCAGCCAGCCTTCGTTGAAGAAGAAGCTCTTGCGCTCGGCATCGGACATCCACAACAGCACCGGCGCCGCATCGGCCAACATCCGAAAGCGCGCCTCGCTTTCGCGCAGGGCCGCCTCGGCACGCTGACGCTTGATGTTCTCGCGAAAGGCGATGATGAGATGCGCACAGGTCGCGCAATACGATTCGAGCTGGCGGCACAAGGCCTCCGGATAACCGCCCGGACGGTCGGCCGCGATGGCAATGCCGACCATCTCGTCGCCGAAGGTCAGCGGCAATCCCATCAAGGCTTGCGAAGTGCAGGCGATGCCGCGATCGAGCATGCGCTCGTCGCCCTCCGGATCGTTGAAGGTGACCGCGGCGCGCGTGGCCATCACCGCCTCGAACACCACGTACAGGCCGCGCGCCTCGGCATCCTTGGGCAGGCGGCCTTCGTACAAGGCGCGGGTCTGTGCCTCCCATTCCAGATCGTTGATCGCATGCGTGCGCATGGCTTTGCCGCCCTCGGCCAATTCGGCGATCAACCCGAACCGGCTGCCCGATAATTCGAGAAAGGACTTGAGGAGTTTTTGGAAGGCATCGCGTGTATCGGCATTGGCGATGAACTGCAGATGCGTGCGCTGTATCGCCTCCAGCATCGCGCTGGCACTCTCGTTCGTGAATGCGGTGGTGAATGCGTTCATGAGTGCCTCCCGGTGTTGGACACGTGCGCCCGTGTCCGTGGATCGTGGCTGCAACCATCGGTAGCGACGGCCGATGCAGGTGGAGACGAGTGTGCCGCAGCAGGCGCACGGTGCACGTCAAGACATCAGGCGTGCCGGGGTCATGCGCTAGAGGAAGTAGGCCGCACCCTTGGCCAGCACCAGGTAGCGCGCGAACTTGCCCAGCGCGATCCACGCGAACGCATGCCCGGCATGGACCTTGAGCCAGCCCGCGATGATCACCAGCACATCGCCGATCCAGGGCACCCAGGCCAGAAACAGCACCGGCGCGCCATGGCGCTCGAACCAGCGCACATGCCGGTCGAGCGCCGGCGGATGCGGGATCTCGCGCCCGAGCCGTCCGAGCCAGTAAGTGGTGTAGCTGCCCAGGGTGTTGGCCACGGTGGCCACGCCGATCGCCAGCCAGAATTGGTCGGGCCGCGCCGCGAGCACCGCGAGCAGCACCGCTTCGCTCGACAAGGGCACGATGCTGGCTGCGACGAAGGCGATGATCGCCAAGGCCGCGAGCCCTTGTTCGGGCACCGAAAGCCAGGCGAGCGCGAGCCGCATCCAGTCGTCGAACATCTGCGCGAAGGGCACGCCGCGGTCGCTCCGATAGAATCTTGCGTTGCACAACAAGGGGCGCGCAGTGTAGCGCGGCCTCAACCATCTACGCCGTCGCGCCGACCTCTGAGCGAACGACGGCACCCGGGAGTTCGCCGTGCCTGCTGATTATTTGCGCAAGATCCTCACTGCGCGCGTCTACGACGTCGCGATCGAATCACCGCTCGATGCCGCGCCCACGCTGTCGCGCCGCACCGGCAACCGCGTGCTGCTCAAGCGCGAAGACCTGCAGCCGGTGTTCAGCTTCAAGCTGCGCGGCGCCTACAACAAGATGGCTCATCTCACGCCCGAACAACTCGCGCGCGGCGTAATCGCGGCCAGCGCCGGCAACCATGCGCAAGGCGTCGCGCTCAGCGCGGCCAAGCTCGGTTGCCGCGCGGTCATCGTGATGCCGACCACCACGCCGCAGGTGAAGGTCGATGCGGTCAAGGCGCGCGGCGGCTCGCATGTGCAGATCGTGCTGCACGGCGATTCGTATTCCGATGCGGCCTTGCACGCCTCCGAACTCGAACAGGCCGAAGGCCTGACCTTCGTGCATCCGTTCGACGATCCGCTGGTGATCGCGGGCCAGGGCACGATCGCGATGGAAATCCTGCGCCAGCACCCCGGCCCCATCCATGCGGTCTTCGTCGCGATCGGCGGCGGCGGATTGATTTCAGGCGTCGCGGCCTACATCAAGCAGGTGCGCCCCGACATCAAGGTGATCGGCGTGCAGACCGTCGATTCCGACGCGATGGCGCGCAGCGTCAAGGCGGGCCGGCGGGTGCAATTGCACGACGTCGGGCTGTTCTCGGACGGCACCGCGGTCAAGCTCGTCGGGCAGGAAACCTACCGGCTGTGCAAGAAGCTGGTCGACGATTACATCCTGGTCGATACCGACGAGGTCTGCGCAGCGATCAAGGATGTCTTTCTCGAAACCCGTTCGGTCACCGAGCCCGCGGGCGCACTCGCGATCGCAGGGCTCAAGGCCTATGCCAAGCAGCAAGGCCTCAAGGGCGAAACCCTGGTCGCCATCGCCTGCGGCGCCAACATGAACTTCGATCGTCTGCGCTTCGTGGCCGAGCGCACCGAAGTGGGCGAAGCGCGCGAAGCCTTGTTCGCGGTCACCATCCCCGAGGAGCGCGGCAGCTTCAAGCGCTTTTGCGAACTGGTCGGCCGCCGCAGCGTCACCGAATTCAACTACCGCATCAGCGATGAATCGCAAGCCCATGTCTTCGTGGGCATCACGACCGCCAACCGCGGCGACAACGAAAAGATCGCGGCGATCTTCGCCAAGCATGGCTATGCGACCGTCGACCTGACCCACGACGAACTCGCGGCCGAGCACGTGCGTTACATGGTGGGCGGCAAGAGCGCGCTGGCCGAAGGCGAACTGATCTATCGGCTGGAATTTCCCGAGCGGCCCGGCGCCTTGATGAAGTTCCTGACCAGCATGGCGCCGACCTGGAACATCTCGATGTTCCATTACCGCAACCAGGGCAGCGATTATTCGCGCGTGCTGGTCGGCTTGCAGGTGCCCAAGTCCGAACGCAAGGCCTTCAAGGCCTTCCTCGACGAACTTGGCTACGCCCACAAGGACGAGACCGACAACCCGGCCTACCGCTTGTTCCTGGGGTGAACACCCCAGCCGCGCGGCGCGCGGCCTCAATTCGGGAAAGACATCACGTGCGCAGGCGCGGCTTGCGTGTATAAGAACGGGCGACGCCGATCTGGATATCCCCGCAATGCCCGCTTTGTCCAAGCTGTACCGCCCGCTGCTGATCGCATTGCCGGCGCTGATCGCCCTGGTGCTGGTCGGCTTCCTGGCCTGGGGCGTACAGACCGAACTGCAGCAGCAGCGCGCCGCCGAAGCGCGCAGTGCCAAGCACCAGGCCCAGGTGCTGGCCACCGTCCTGACCGAGCATGTCCAGCGCTCGTTCGAACAGGCCGATGTCGTTGCCAAGATGATCTCCGAGCGCGTGATCGCGCAAGGCTATGGCGTCGACCTGGCCGCGCTCGCGCGCCAGGGCACCATCCCGCTCGATGTCTTCGTACAGGTCGGCGTCACTGACGCCAAAGGCATGCTGCGCGCATCGACGGTCGACAACTTCAAGCCCATCGATCTGTCCGACCGCGCCCATATCCGCGTGCACCTCGCCGATCCCGCACACGGGCCGTACATCAGCAAGCCCTTGCTGGGCCGCGCCTCGGGACGCTGGTCCATCCAATACTCGCGCGCCATCCTCGGCGCCGACGGCAGCATGCACGGCGTGATCGTGATTTCGCTCGACCCGACCTATTTCTCGACCTTCCATCAGCAAGTCGACATCGGCGAGCACGGCACCATCAGCGTCATCGGCACCGAAGACCGGACCGTGCGCACCCAGCGCGCCGGCAATACCTTCAGCGCCGGTCAGGAACTCCCCAGCGATGACACGCTGTTTCGCGCGCTGCGCGGTGCGCGTCACGGCACTTACGACCAGACCGATGCCGACGGCAGCGCGCATTTCGTCGGCTACGACAGCCTGGGCAAATACCCGCTGGCGCTGGTGGTGGCCTACGATCGCAACGAATACCTCGCGCAGACCGAACCGCGCCGTCATCGGCTGACCATCGCTGCCGGCGTGCTCGCCTTGCTGCTGGCGCTGGCCGGCCTCGGCGGGTCGTTCGCGGTGCTGCGCGATCTGCGTACCGCGCGCAAGACCACCCGGCTGCAATTGCGCGCGACGCAAAGCGCCGAGCAATTCGACGCAACCGTCGAAGTCATTCCGGTCGGCCTGCTGTTCGTCGATGCGCAAATGCACGTCACGCGCGCAAATGCGGCATTTCGCGCGCTGTCCGGCCTCGAAGACGGCAGCATCCGCCAGGCCCATCTGCAATCCTTGCTCGATCGCTGGTGCGATGCGCAGCAGCTCGATCCTCATGTGCGTGCCGATGCGCTGTGCGCGCGCGATCCGCATCATGCGGAACGGCGCGTGATGCTGACGCGCACCGCGCCCCCCGAGCAGCGCATCGAGATCCGCACGCACGCCTTTGCGTCCAACATCGGCGGCTTTGTATTGCTGGTGCGCGATATCACCCACGCCCAGGCCTTCGATCGCGCCCAGTCCGAATTGGTGGGCGCGGCGGCGCACGAGTTGCGCGGACCGATTGCGCGCATCGAAGGCTTTGGCGATCTGCTGGCGCTGGGCAACACCCCGCCCGAAAAACATCTGGAAGTGGTCGAACTGCTACGGCGCCAGGCACATCAATTGCGGCGCACCTTCGATGATCTGATCGATCTGGCCGAGATCGATCTCAACGGCGATCGCAAGTTCCGCTACGAGCGCATCGATCTGCGTGAGATCGCGGCCGAAATCGTCGACGAACATGCGCGCCATGGCGACAAGCGTCTGGCGTCGGACCTCGGCGCCGAACCCGCATTTGCACGCTGCGACCGGATCCGCATCACCAAGGCCATCGCGCATCTGGTCGACAATGCGCTCAAGTTCTCGAGCGCCGCCACAGCGGTGCAATTTCGCATCGCAGTCGATCGGGACCGCAACCTGGTGCGCGTCATCGTGCAGGACCAAGGCCCGGGCATGAGTGCCGAGCAACAGCATCGTTTGCTGCAGCGCCGACGTAACGCCGAGCGCCGCATGCTCAACGTCAGCGGCGGCCTGGGTCTGTCGCTGGTGGTCGCCATCGTCGAATTGCACGATGGCCATGTCGCCGTTCAAAGCAGCACTGCGGGCACGCTCGCGCACATCGAGTTGCCCATCGCCGCCGACGCACAATCGGACGATGACGATGCACCGCGTCAGAACGACGCCTAGCCACCCACGGCAGGCGTCGCACCTCGTGCAATAGGGGCATTTTTTTGCCTTCAGGATTCGTGAAGAAATCCGCGCACGGCTGCACGGCGCGACTCAGTTTCGAAGCGCCGATGCCGAAATATCCGTGACGGAGCGCAGTCGCCCATGACATCGGGCGTCGTTGTTGTTCCGGTACCGGATTGCACCCCATGTCGCCTCTTCAACATCGCCCGTTACGTCTGCTCTGGATATCGCTGCCGCTGGTGGTGGGACTGGCCATTGCACTGACCTTGCTGGTGTATTCGGACCTCTGGCTCGATCAGCGCAAACGCAACGACGCCGACGATGCGCAGCGCAATGCCCGCGTCTTGGCCAGTGTCCTGACCGAGCACGTGCAACGTTCGTTCGAGCAGGCCGATGTGCTGGCCAAGCTGATCGGCGAACGCATCGCGAACGAAGGCTTCAGCGTCAACCTCAACCAGCTCGCGCGCAACGGCACCATCTCGCTCGACGTGTTCGTGCAGGTCGCGGCGGTGGACGACAAAGGCATCCTGCGCGCCTCCACGGTGCAGGACTTCAAGCCGATCGATCTGTCGGACCGCGCCCACATCAAGGTGCACATGCAGGATCACGCGCATGGCCCGTTCGTGAGCAAGCCGCTGATCGGCCGCGCGTCGGGCAAATGGTCGATCCAATATTCGCGCGCCATCATCGCCGGCGACGGCAGCTTCAAAGGCGTGGTCGTGGTCTCGGTCGACCCGACCTATTTCTCGGGCTTCTATAGCCAGGTCGACATCGGCCTGATGGGTTCGATCGCGCTGGTCGGCATCGACGACCGCATCGTACGCACCCATCGAACCGGCCAGACCTACTCGGCGGGCCAGGAACTGCCCACCGACCACATGCTGTTTCAAAGCCTCAAGACCGCGCCGCGCGGCGACTACAGCGCCGTCAGCGCGATCGATCATCGTGCGCGCTTTTACGGCTACGACAGCCTGCGCAAATATCCCTTCGCCGTGGTGGTCGGCATCGACCAGGAAGAACACTTGACCGAACTCGCGGCCCAGCGTGAAAACGTCAGCCGCTGGGTCCATGTCGTGGCCGGTCTGCTGCACCACCTGGTGCAGTACCAATCCGATAGGCTCCACAATGGGGACGCTCGGGAAGACGGCGTCCGCCAGACCCAGGGCC